>UQLQ01000008.1 GCA_900541905.1 uncultured Oscillospiraceae bacterium | reverse complement strand
GTTATAGATAGGATGATCATTCATTTATGTATATTTAATAGGGATAATAGCACAATTTTCAGTATACTGATAAGGAGAATGAAAATATGAAAGGGACAGAATAAATGAAAAAATTTTTTAAATTACGTACTACTTTATATAGTGTTTTAATAGTCGCCATGATTCTTTCCTCGGCCTCTTTTACCATTTCGGCTATTCAGCAGGATGATACAGCAAGTGGAATGACAGAAGTTAGTGAATATAATGATGAAGATACTTATATGGTATTAGAACCACAAGAAAAATTAATCAAAAAATTTGAGTCTGTACCGGAAATTCAGGTGATTGAAAAATATACTCCAATTGAGGAAAGCGATATTCCAACTTCATTAGTGGGAGTGGATACTATTTCCATTAAGCATGCTTTATTAATTGATGGTCAAGAAAATGATATGTTACGGACATTTGATAATCCTGAAAATGCAATTCACCGAATTTATGAAAAAGCTTCAGGATTATTAGACGTTTTAAGCAAAAAATATGGATTGGATAGAATGAATCATGATAATTGGAAGAAATATCAGGAGTGCATGTATGAGTATATAAATACTTGTATACAAAATAATCAGCAAATGTATCAATCGATAGGTAAGGATGAACATGTGCTAAAGGTTTTTTTCGATATTTATGAGAATACAGAACAAAATAATGAATTAATAAGTCAAATAAATCAGTCAAAAACAAGGTCTGTAGGAAAAAACATCACAGTAGGTGATCTTATTATGCAGTTACCCGGAAATACTCCTTTAGCAGAAGAGGTGCAAGCAATCAGAGTAGAAGAAAATTTAGAGCAGCTTCAAAATCAGAAGGATGCCATTCAAACCAGAGATGCAAATGTAGCAAATTATTTTAATATAGAAGCAGGAAGGAATTATGCTTTAAAGTGGGCTACAAAGAGAAATTATTCAATATATGGTACGTTGTATGCGGATTGTACCAATTTTGTTTCCCAAATATTGCATGAGGGAGGTTTCCCAATGGCCTTCGGAGAATCACAATATTGGTGGTGTAAAAAAGGACGTTATCCAACCTATGGTGTCTCTTGGATTAATGCAAACTCTTTTGTAGGATATTGGTTTGGAGTGGATTATCATACCACATCATTGCTAGATTTTTCCGGAAATATAAGAGAAGGTGATTTTATTGCAGTAGACTACGGATTAGATTGGTCCTATGATCATCTTGGATTTGTTGCTTGGTTAGGAACATATGATTGGCATACAAATAGCTATGGACATGCTCAATATTATCGCGATTTTGTAGTTGTACAGCATACATCTGATTATCAGGCTTGGGTCAGCAGCGATATCAATGGTTGGGATAATGTGGAAGGACTAGATACAGAGAATACCAGAGAAGGACGTTATGTTAGGGTCTGGACTAGGTAGAAGGAGCATAGTCACATGAAGAAATTAAAATTTACAGTTATTGTAATCCCCTTTATAATATCGGCTGTTTTAATCAGCGGTTGTGCACAAAATCAAAATAGCATATCAGACATAGGTATCAGTTCTGTTGCAGAAGAGAAAACTCCTGAGGAATTAGAACAGGAAAAAAAATATCAGGAAGATTTAAAAAATGCTAATGCGGAAAAGGAAAACTATCAGTATCTATTTGGAAATTCAGATGCTTATCAAACTACAATGTCCAATATTTTTGGTAGTAATGTCGTAGTATTTATTGATCCTGAAAAAGCTTTAGAACAATCATTTAAGGATTATGAAGATGCTTATGCATGTGTCAGCGAATATTATCATTTGCAAAAACCTAAAAGTGGAGATTTGGAAGGAATCAGAGAATTTGCAAACCTATGTTATCAGGTTTATATTGAAGATGATGCGGCATTAGTTTTAGATTGCCAGTATTTAGGAAGACTTTTATATGCGTATAGAAATACTTATTTGAAAGCGGATTCTTGATGTAACATATTAATATTCATACAGAAAGAGAACAGAGATTGCAGCATCTGTTCTCTTTCTGTATAACAGTAAATTTTATGTTTAAGTAAAAAGGAGAAAGCCAATTATCATATGATAATTGGCTTTCTCCGAGCGTTTAGTTGCTCGTCACCCTATCGAACAACCGGCTACAAACTCCAAGAAGAAAAATTATTCTTCGTCTTTCTTAACTGGAGTACGATCGAATGTTGTAACAGGAGTAAATTTTTCCTCAAGTGGATCGATTTGAATTTGCATGAATTCTTGGTAAGATGTCTCAACAAGATTGAAGTCAGAGCGATCAAGACCAGCAATTTCTTCTTCTTTATGAGCACGTAGACCGATTGTGTATTTCAATACGAAGAACACAATTGCCATAACAGCAGCACCCCATGCCAAGATAGCAGCTACGCCTAGGCATTGAATGCCGAAGCCATACCAGCCATGGCCATAGAATACGCCCATTTCAGTAGAGAATAGACCGGTTAAAATAGCACCGGTTGCACCGCAGAAGCAGTGTAGACCAACAGCACCAACTGGATCGTCAACTTTGAATACTTTGTCAACCAATTCAATACCGAATACCATTACAAACGCTGCAACGATACCGATGCAGAAAGCTCCCCATGGCTCGATTTGGTCACAGCCAGCTGTAATCGCTACCAGACCTGCCAAAGGTGCGTTTAACATCATGGAAACGCTTGGTTTTCTGTATTTAATCCAAGTAATAAACAGAACAGTAATAGTAGAAGCTGCAGCTGCAATATTAGAGGATAGGAATACATTAGATGCAGTTACCATAGTATCGGAATCTGCAACAATGGTGGAGCAAGCATTAAATGCAAACCAACCAAACCATAGAACGAATGTACCCATACCTGCTAATGTGAGAGAGTGCGCAGGCATCTCTCTGGATTTTTTGTTTTTGTCGTATTTGCCAATACGTGGACCAAGGATAGCAGCGCCAACAAGAGCGATGATACCGCCAAGACCATGAACAGATGAAGAACCTGCAAAATCATGGAAGCCCAATTGATAAAGCCAGCCGTGTTCACTCCAAGCCCAGTGACCAACAACAGGGTATACAAAACCGCTGATGATAGTACTGTAAATGAGGAATGATTTAAAGTTAACTCTTTCCAGCATTGCTCCGGAAACAACCGCAGCGGTTGTAGCACAAATAGCGCCGTGGAACATAACGTTTGCGTAGCTAGGAATTGTTGGGTTAAGTTCCGGATAACTGTTCATAGCTACAAAGTTAAACTCACCGATAAATGGGTTACTGTTACCAAACATAATGCCATAGCCGAATGCCCAGAAAACAAGGGAAGCAATGGCAAAGTCTAGCAAGTTATCAATCCAAGCTGTACTTGAATTTTTAACTCTTGAGAAACCGGTTTCTAGCAATGCGAAACCACTATGCATAAAGAAAATAAACATAGTTCCGAATAGAACCCACATGGTATCTATTGCTGAAATTTCCATAGTTTTCTACCTCCAAACAAAATTGTGTAATGCATTTTTGTTTATACACATGTATCAAACATATGTAGTCGCAAAAAACAAAACGATTACTTTACGCTAAATAATAGTCTGCCGTATGATGGAAACGGCCAATATTTGTCGCCCACCATACCTTCAAGTCTGTCTGCAATGGAGCGAGTGGCTTCCATTTGCATGAAAACAGCATTTCTGTAAGCGTATGCTGCGTCCTTCACATCGGTAATCTTTTCGGCCATTTCTACATTCTCTTCCAGCTTTTTGCAATTCTGGAACAAAGCATAGGAAAGGTCGGAAAGATCTTTTAATAGGGATTCTTCCAGCTGGCAGTTTAAATCTAAGTTTAACTGTTTTTTTGCAAGAGCAGCCTCACTTAAATCTTTTATGTATGCGCATACTGCCGGGGTAATATCCCGCTTAACCATGTCAATCATAGTTAAGGCTTCTATGTGAATCTGTTTGAAGTAGTTCTCGAGGGTGATTTCATAGCGAGAACGTATCTCCATTTCAGAAAGGACACCGTGTTTTTCAAAAAGCTCGATGTTTTGCTGATGAATGTAATATGGCACAGCATCAGCAACGGAAGGTAAGTTTAACAATCCGCGTTTTTCTGCTTCTTTTACCCACTCTTCAGAGTAATTGTTGCCATTGAAAATGATACGTTTGTGATTTTTGATGGTCGTACGGACCAAATCACTCAATGCAGATTGAAAATCGTCTGCTTGTTCCAATTCATCTGCAAATTCACAAAGAACATCGCCGATTGCGGTGTTTAAAATAAAGTTTGTGCAGGCAATAGATGCAGAAGATCCTAACATTCTAAATTCAAACTTGTTGCCGGTAAAGGCAAACGGAGAAGTTCGATTTCTGTCCGTAGTATCTTTTGCAAAAGATGGAAGCCCATCCACACCTACTTCCATGTAGGAAGTTTTTTGCGCTTGATATACGCTACCATCTTCAATACATTGCAGAATGTCGGTTAATTCATCTCCTAAAAAGATTGAAATAATAGCAGGTGGAGCTTCGTTAGAGCCCAAACGGTGATCATTTCCGGCTGAAGCCGCAGAAAGTCGAATTAAATCTTGGTGTTCATCAACAGCTTTGATGATTGCCACTAAGAATAGCAAGAATTGTGCGTTATCTCTTGGAGATGCTCCCGGCTCTAATAAATTTACGCCGGTATCTGTGGCCATAGACCAGTTATTGTGTTTTCCGCTGCCGTTTACACCTTTAAACGGTTTTTCATGCAGCAGACATGCAAGATTATGTTTTGCAGCAATTCTTTTCATAACCTCCATAATTAATTGATTATGGTCGGTTGCGACATTACTGGTTGTGAACAACGGAGCCATTTCATGTTGACCGGGAGCTGCCTCATTGTGCTTTGTTTTAGATGGAATACCAAGTTTCCAAAGTTCTTCATCTAAATCCTTCATATAAGCGGAAACTCTTGGTTTAATTACACCAAAATAATGGTCTTCCAGTTCCTGACCTTTTGGTGGCCGTGCTCCCAAAAGAGTTCGGCCGGTATATAAAAGGTCTTTCCGTTGATTATAAACAGATTTGTCAATTAAAAAATATTCCTGTTCGGCGCCTACAGTTGTTAATACATGCTTTGCGCCGGTTGGATTACCAAATAGATTTAAAATACGCATTGCTTGCTTATCGACAACATCCATTGAACGCAACAATGGTGTTTTTTTGTCTAAAGCTTCTCCTCCGTAGGAGCAAAATGCAGTTGGTATACATAAAGAGCCGTCTTTAATAAATGCATTTGAAGTTGGGTCCCAAGCGGTATAACCGCGTGCCTCAAAGGTAGCACGCAAACCGCCGGACGGAAAACTGGAAGCATCCGGTTCACCTTTAATCAGTTCTTTGCCGGAAAACTCCATAATGACTTTACTGTTATCAATAGGAGTCAAAAAGCTGTCATGCTTTTCGGCAGTAATACCGGTCATTGGCTGGAACCAGTGGGTGTAGTGTGTTGCACCATGTTCCAAGGCCCAATTTTTCATAGCATTTGCGACAGAATTAGCCACGTGAATATCAAGTGGTAATCCGTCTTCACGGGTCTTTTTTAAAGATTTATAAATCTCTTTTGGCAATCTGGCCCGCATAATATCATCATTAAATACCAGCGCTCCAAACATCTCAGGAACTTTGCACATAGATTTCACCTCGTCCATAAGAGTCAAGGAATAACTCCGTTCACTTCCTTCCGTAAATATGTAGTTATAACCAAAAAAGAGCACTATAGTGTTTTTCTACTACAGAACTCTTACTTTGCTTATGGGTTTTATTATAAGATAGACATAGAAGAAAGTCAATGGTTTGCCCGTACTTTGGCTTATTTATCTATGTTATAAAATAATTTAAGAATTTAAGTTAAAAGCAACAAAAATTTGACATGGATATCTATAATCTTTTAGATTTATTATGCAGATGCCATAGAAGGAAGTATGGCTCCTGTTCGGATTAATCGCTTTCTTAAAGTTTGTAAACGGAAGCGGTTATAGCGTTGAATTGCAGTGCAGGGCATATTGATTAGTAAAACAAAAAAAGTAAAGAATAAGCTGTATCCCGGAGGATTTGCCAAAAATGTAAAGATAATGGAAAGACTCTGTGTTTCATGTGTCCATTCGGCCCTACAAGTTTCTGCAATAAATTCATTTAGATATTCAACTGAAACATTGTTGGACATGTGCTCTTTGGAAAAACCATTTTTTCCTGTAAATTGCGGTACATGTTCTTTCCATACATTTATTTTTAATGTTTGTTTATAAAATTTTCCGTTCCTCTCGAATTTCTTCATTTGATATCTTGATTTATTTTCATCAAATGATGATTGAGGTAATTTTATACAAATTGCAAATATAATAAAGTGATAAGCACTTACAATAATAATATTCCAAAAGAACATATTAAATATTTCGGGAGCTGTTGAGGCGCGAAAAAGCATAGTATACCCCTTTTCTTTTTATATTTATCTTCAATTTTACCATTATAACAAATAATATAATGAAACTGTGAATTCTATGCGATGATTATGTGAATATTTTCGATATAGTCCTTTCATATATCACCTGTTGTAGTAAAATATTATAATTCACAATTTCTATTAATGATAAAGGGGGACTGATATGAAAAGGATTGCTGTCATATTATTTGCTTTATTCATCTATACAATCATACTGGTAACTCCTTGTTATGTCTTTGCGCAAGATACGGAAAATTATTTCTCCTTTACTGCCTCAAAGGAAGATGTTTTGATGAATGATGAGATACGTATTACGGTAACTGCCAATGAATTGGGCATGAATGAATCCATTGCGGGATTTCGATTAAACGTAGAATATGATTCTTCAAAACTTACCTTAAAAAGAGTGGATACATCATCTCAGATTGAAAGCGGTACCTTCCGGTACCATATAGCTGGAGATACTATGACCGGCATTTACGTTTGTCACGGAATAGCGGCACCGCAATTAAGTGGTGAATGTATGACGTTAATATTCCGTGTCAATGATGATGCGGTCTTTGGAGAGACATCAGTTTCAGCTCAAATTGATCAGGTGGTAGATTGGAACGCAAAACAGTTGCCGTCTGTTTCTAGTATTACTTCTATATTTCGCATAACGCCTGAGTTTACAAAAGAGGCTGTTTTAACAAAACTAGTCCCAAATCAGGGAACGTTAGAACCGGAGTTTGATTCTTATATTCAGGAATATTCTTTACAAGTAGGACCAGAAGTAGAACAAATATTATTTGATTTAGAAGCTGCTGATGGAGGAACTGCGAAAGTAAACAGAAAAAATTTAGGAAAACAAGGCTCTACAACACAGTTTGTGATTACTGTTACCTCTTCAGATAAAAAGAATAAAAGCCAATATACAGTAAATGTGACACGTGGTGAAAAAATAAAAGAAGGAAGTAACAGTAAAAGCAGTACTTCGGGTCGGAGTAAAACAAGTGGATTAGCCAAACAAACTACCGAAGAAGATATTGATGACGAAACGTTACATACAGATACCATATTTTACGGTGATAGAAACTTGTATATTGTTGGAAACCAAATGCCTTCTTATTTTGTATATATAATAGTAGGTGGTTTGGGTATTTGCATGATTGGAATCGTTATTATAGTTCTGGTGGTACGTAAAAAGAAGAAATAATAAGTTGATTTTTAACACAGTTATTAGTTAAAGATAGAATATTGTAATACGATTTTAAAAAGATATTAAGATTTTCTATTGACTTATACTATAAATTCATATATAATACTAATTGCGCCTAACGTAATGGCGTAATTAAATATCGCGGGATGGAGCAGTTCGGTAGCTCGTCGGGCTCATAACCCGAAGGTCGTTGGTTCAAATCCAGCTCCCGCAACCAAGTTTTCCTACGACGGATGTCAGAGTACTTGTTATTCTGATGTCCGTTGTGCTTTTTACGTCAATACGTTCAATTAACAAATGAATGGCTTTTTCATCTGGATTTGCTTTCAAAGCCTCCAACCATTGAGAAACGTAATCAAAAGTAAAGTCTTTTGGTGGTTTTCGGCATTTCAATGATTCTATTTCCGATTTTAATACTTCCATTTCATTTGTAATATCCGCTATAACAGTTTGATTGACTGCACCGCTTGCCAGTGTGTCCATTAAATTGTTATAGCGTTTTTCTTTTTCACGGACCTTTTTATTAATTGTTTTCATAAAGTCTTTTTCTGTGTCATCTGTATAAATTTGATATAGCTGCATAGCTGTAGAAACTTCTTTTTGCGTTTCTTTGCTCAATAATTCATGCAAATAATCTTTTGCAGCATTGTCCACAACTTCCATGTGGACTACAGGGGCGCCGCAGTGCTTAGAACAATTGTAATATAAATATTCATGTCCTTTTCTTTTTGACTTAACTGCGTGCATTTTAGCACCACAACGGCAGTATACAAGACCACTGCACAAATATTTTGTTTTTCCTGTTTGTTTTCTTTCTGTCATGATTTCCTGCACCTCCTGGAACTGTTCTTTACTGATGATTTGGGGCATTGCGTTTTCAAGTCTTATGGCATTGGGTTTGCTTCGTCTGTTAGCGCGGTTCTTTTCCTCGTCAGGGCTGTAAATGAATGTACCTGTATATTTTTCATTACGAAGTATTTCATAGATTTGTGGGTACTTTATCGGCTTTCCACGCTTACCCTTTACGCCGCAATCTTCCATTTCTTTGATAATGTCAATAAAGCCGCTTCTTTTGCTTGCACAATCAAAAATTCTGCGTACAAATATAGCTTCAAAGTCGTTAATAACATACTTTTGGTTTACCACGTCATAACCAAAGGGAGGGCAACCGCCTGTATGCAATCCTTTTAAAGCGGTTTCTTTTAGTCCCTTCTTTGTTTCCTGTGCCAAGTTGTCATTGTAATACTCGGACATACTCCATACAAGAGAACGCATGATTTTAGCCTCATTGGACAATCCGAAGTCCTGCGCCGTGGCAATCAATAAAATATTATTTGCTTTTAACTTCTGTTCAAGGGTTACATGCTCCAGCAGGTTTCTTGCGATACGGTCATACTTATGAATCAGAATAATTTCAAACTTGTCCTTTTCACAGTCCCGCAATAGTTTTTGATACTGTGTTCTATTGGCCGTCTTGCCGCTTACAGCTTCATCAATGTATGTATCTATGATTTGATATTGCTTATTGCTTGCGTACTCTCTACAGGCTCGCAGCTGGGCTTCTATGCTATCTTCTGTCTGCTTGTCCGATGAATAGCGGGCATATATAACTGCTCGTTGCATGGCTGTACCTCCTTGTTACAGAATTCTGTTATACTTGTATGGGGTGTAAGCATTCTTTACAACCTGTCATAGAAAGATGACTGAACGAAATGTTACCCCACAATATGTGGTTTTCCTCTCGCTTCGCTCTAGCTTCAAGCGTTATTTTCATGGCTTTCTCACGGCTTTATTCTTCCTTTTCTTGTTGTTCGCTCGTTGTTCGGGCTTCGTCGGGGGTGGTGTATTTGGGGTTTCCCGCTATAATTTTAATATTTTCAACGGCTATCTCTTGCCCTTCTTTTGTGAGCTTTAAAAAATTTTCAATTAAGTTTGATGCGGTGTTTTCTTCAACATCTAGCATCATTAAACCGACAATCACATCTGTTTTTCTTTTACTGTTTTCAACATGTTCGTTTACAAGAGACACTTCAACTGTAGAACTACGAAGAAGTGATTCTGTTGCTTTTTTTGCAAACTCTTTAATCAACTCTCTGTTTTTGGGGGACGTTTCATCAAGTGTGCCTTTGGGCAATTTAGCTAGCTTTTCAATTTCATCAAGATTATTATTTTTGAGGGCTTGTACTATTTGAAATGTGTCTATACTTTCGTATCCTTGCAGGTATCCTATTGACACATCAAGCGCATCAGCAATCTTTTTTAATTGTTTAATAGAGGGTTCAATCATATTTGTTTCATACTTTGAAATGACCGCGCGTTGAACACCTATCAAGCTAGCTAGTTCCGCTTGTGTTAATCCCTTTTGTTTTCGTGCTTCTCTTATTCGCTCTCCCATATTTCCACCCCTTTTGTGGTTTATTGTATCTTATTGGGAACAAAATTTCAATAATTTTAAAAAATGTTCTTGACAAGATACAAATAATGCGATTAAATGTTCTTGTAAGGAACACTGTAGGAGGTGAAACAAACATGAAAATTAACAGAACAAAAGTGGAATTGCTCATGGCAGATTTGGGAATCTCTCAAACCACATTAGCGCAGTTGTCCGCAGTATCAAAAACAAATCTATCATATATCCTAAGCGGACAAAATTGCAGACCGCAGACAGCTGCCAAGATTGCTACTGGTTTAGGCGTAGCAGTGCAAGACATCATCGAATAATCAACGGGGGAGAAGTGGAAACAATGAAATTACCGTTAGAAGCAACATACAGGGTGGGCGTGGGCTTTATAGACATGAAATACTATGAAGTTAATGCCGAAGATGTAGCCCGTATTTTACTGAAAGAATTTAAAAGACAGCAGAAAGAAAAGGGGGAACCGATTTTAATACAAGGGGGTGAAGGTGATAGCTGAAAGAAGAATGTTTGCAAAAACAATAATAGATAGTGATGTTTTTATTGATATGCCAATTAGCGCAAGGCTTTTGTATTATGATTTGGGTATGCGTGCAGATGATGACGGTTTTGTTAATTCGCCTAAAAAGATAGTACGCATGATAGGCGCGTCACAAGACGATTTGAACGTGCTTATATCAAAAAATTTTATTATCCCTTTTGATTCTGGGGTAGTAGTTATTAGGCATTGGAAAATAAATAATTACATCAGAAAAGATGTGTACCACGAAACAAGATGCAAAAACGAAAAAACACAGCTTTATTTGAATGGAAATGATGAATATGACTTAAATAATGGTGAGCTGTTACAACATTGTAACGAACCTGTAACAGTTCCGTATACCCAGTATAGTATAGGTAAGGATAGGTTAGATAAGGATAGTATAGGAAAGAATAGTATAGAAAATACTGAATACATCATTTCTGACGAAATGAATGACACAGAATACACCGCTTCTGACGAAGCAGTGCCTGACCGATTTATGAATGTTTATTTTTATTTTTTAAGAAAGTATCAGGAAACATTTCATAAACCACACGACCAATTAAGCGCAAGTGCATTGCAAAAAGTGTTAAAGGCTTTCCAAAATGAAGACATTACAAATGAATATATTGACGTATATTTTGGAAGTGATGAACAAAAGGGATTAATAGGAGAATCAAACGGAAGTATTTTTCACTTTATCAGCCCAACTGTAATGGATTTATGCCGAACAAGGGTAGCGGGTTCATGTTATACATAGCGTATAATGTCATGTGAGACTGTATAAGGCGATAAATAATAAAAATAGTATAACTTGCCTTTTAGGATAAAAACGGCTTATAGGGCAAATAAAAGGGGGATACGACTATTATATTTTATGGTCGGACAGAAGCGGACACAGAAACAAACTAACAAGATACAGATTTACAAAGGAAGTATGCGCCCAATTTGATATGAAAAGTCACGTAATGCGAAACAGATACTTTAATAACGGTGTTGGAAGATGTTTCACTTGTAACTAAAATGCAACGCTTTAAAAATTCAAAGTGTGACTAAAAAACCGCATAATATAGCCATTTATTATATGTTGTAACGTTGTAACACTTAATATTAACTTAATCAGAAATTTTATATTATATGATTTGTATAGCTGTGTATATAAAAGCTGAACAAAAGTTGAAAAAAGTGTTACAGCGAAACAGAGCCCGCAAACCGCATAAATACTAGGGTTTTGCGTTACACATGGATATATATAAAAACTGTAACAACCTCTAATTTCCACGTTAATAGCTCCCCCCCCTCTATTAAAATATGAATTACACATAATAGGGAACGGCGGGGGTAAGTGTTTCCAACTCTGATACTAATTTTAACAAAAGGGGGGTGAATTAGAAATGAATGATATACACGCAGAACGCATATGCCAATCACTGGAACGCATTGCAACAGCACTGGAAACAATAAACGAATATGGCGTAACAATAAGCACGTTATATGAAGAACCGATAGAAGTGAAAGGAATAATGACAGTAAAGGAGGACTAAAAGAAATGCGAAGAAAGACAAGAACAGAAAAATACTTTGAGCGATACAAATGGCTGGAACAGGAAATAAACGATTTTCCCAATAGCGCAACGGCCAAAACTGCAAGAATTGATATGCAGGATATAAAAGAAGAAATTTTGCTTGTAAGTGATGAGATTTTGCGTAGTATGTTATGGCTGCGCTTTATAGAGGGATTAGGCTACAGCGATATTGCATATAGGCTTTATTGTTCACATGGGACAGTGTGCAGAAAACTGTACAGTTTTTTTGATAAGGGAGGACGAACAGCATGACCACAAAAATGTATACCAAGGAAATAAAGAAACTCTTAAAACAATTGACGAATGAGGAATTGAAAAGAGTTCATGCATTAGCTGAATACTTAACAATGAAACAGGAGGGAAAATAAAATGGATTTGAATTTAGATGATGATTTCGGAATTGTTCTTGATAAAGGCGAAATATTTTTGAAAGCCACAAAAGAGGTAAGCGAATATTTAGAAACGCTGCCACTCACAAAAGAACAGAATAACAACCTTGTGGCATTAATGGTAGAGAATGTAGGACAAGCCAGACAAGACGCATTTATGCAAGGGTTCCAAATGGGACAAGATTTTCAAGAATATTGTAATCTATTTCACGGAGGTAATGAAAATGAGCACACAAAACATTAGTAAAAAAGAAAAGACCACAGGTGAAGTCCTCTCAAAAAACACCTGTGGCAACAATAAAATTACCGATTTAAATTATACATCGGAAAAAGAAAAAAGTCAATCCCTATTTATTCTATTGAGTGATAACACGGATGAACTTGAATTTGTTTTAGACAGTCTTGTAATACTTCATGACTACCTAGACAGGGCAAGAACTGGAAAAGGTTCACAAGAGGGAAGTTTACTTGGTATTTTGCTTGAAAAAATAGAGCAAGTAATTGAAATTAATAAGGGAGTAGCGCAACTTCTACATGAAAATTAAAATTACATATCAAACAGAGCAGGAAGCCGACAGGGTGTTAAAACTTTTACAGCCTATACTGCAATATGCCAAGGTCAAGAAAAGTCAAGTACACCCACCATACAAGCATATTTACATAGAATTGAATTCCCTGTACTAGCAAGGGTGTTTTGCAGGGTTTTTCCCTATTTTTTCAGTAAAAAAGATATTCCCAGTATATACGGGGTTGTTCTTTTGTTGAAAAATGTTGACATTGCAAGGTTGTAATTTTAACGTTTTTATGCTATAATAAAACTTAATAAAGTACCGCCAATAGGTTAGCTTTTACAAGGCATGGGAAATCAGTATTACGCTGATTTTCTGTGCCTTTTTTATTTCCCCAAATGCGGGAACTGCGAGAAAATGCAGACAAAAAAGAATTATAAGAAGGAGATTTCACCCATGAATATATATTTAAAAAGATTAAAACAAGCATTGACAGAGTATTATGCCGAAGCATTAAAAGCAGACGAGGAAAAAACAAAAGCACTTGTAACATACAATCAAGATATTGCAGCGCAGCAGCGGGACAAAATTGACAGTGAACTTTATCAAAAAAAATTAGAGACGATTCAAGCGTTCGAAAATACTCTTGCAGATTTTGAAAGATATGTTGAAAGCTGGGGAACGTTGGACGGCAACAAGATTGACGAGGCAGACGCAAAGTTGTTAAATTAGGATTTAACTATCTAATCCTCAAAAACCATTGATTTTTCAAGGCTTCACGCCTGTTTTTCATTCAAACCTTATCTGTTTGCCCTTGTTTTTGCCCTTACGAGCCGAAACAAGGGCAACTTTTTATTCCCCGCCGACCACCTTATCCAGCAGCCTTGCGGAAGTGCGCTTCGCTTCCCTTGTAGAGTGAGCGTAGATGTTCATTGTGGTACTGACATCGGAGTGTCCGAGAAGTTCCTGCACATCTTTCGGCTTTGCGCCGCCGGAAAGCAGATTGCTTGTGTAGGTGTGACGGAGCGTGTGGAAATGGAAATCTTCAAGCCCTTTCACTTTCTTCTTTGCCGCCCTGCACATAATCCCTACCGTACTCGGCGCTTCATACGCCCCGTCTGCTCTCAGGCAGACAAAGGAGATTTCCTTGTAATCCTCCGGGACTTCCTCTGTCCTTTGCAGGCTGTAAACCTCATAATAGGTGCGCCCTTTTTCCTTTACTTCTTTGTAGTAGTTCAGGTGATAAAACTCCCCGTAGCGGAAACGGTTTTTGCGCTGTTCTGTTCTCGCCGCCCGCAGGATTGCCGCCAGCGTGTCGCAGAAATCAACGGTGCGGACTTTGCTCCGTTTTGTCGTTCCCACTTCGGTTGTGTGCCTTGTTCCGTTATAGCGCATGCTTCGGCGTACCGTGAGATATTGTTCCTCAAGGTTAATATCCTGCCAAGTCAAGCCGCATACTTCCCCGATACGAAGCCCCGTGTAGTACGCTATCTGCACAGGCAGCAAGGCGGGATTATCTTTTGCCTTGAGAAATTCCTCCAGCTTTTGGAACTGTTCATGGGTGATAGTAGGAATACTGGAAGTATCTTCCTCACTGTCCGAGAAAATATCCGTTTCCTGCTTCCTGCCCCTCAGCTTCACATACTGCATAGGGTTAAAGGTAATCAGTTTTTTCGGGAAAACCGCAAAGCGGAAGGAATTTTGCAACACCGCCGAGAACAGGAGCATATATCCTTTGCTCATGGGCTTTGAAGTTGTCCCGTCCGGGTTTGTCCCACCGTAGCTCAGAAAATCAATGAACGCCTGCAAATGGTCGGCGGTCACGGTTTTCAGCTTGCGTTTGCCAATGGGATATTGCTTGATACGGTTGACCGTTCCCTGATAGGACATGACCGTCCCGTTGCTTAAGTTGCCGGGTTTCAGTTCTTCCTCTACCCACATATCCAGCATATCGCCTACCGTGATGTTTTCCGCTTTCCCGACAAACTGCTTTTCCTCATAGTCCGCTATCGCTTTGCGGAGCATGGCTTCTGTTTCCGCCTTGCTCTCTGTGCCTGCAAACTCTTTCTGCACTTTTCTGCCGCTTTCATCTTCAATATAAAAGCGTCCGTACCACTTTTTGCCTTTCTTTCTTACAGAACCTTTTGCCATAGATAAAAAACTCCTTTCTATCCGTGGCAATCGGGACTGTGACATATGGTGTGCGTAAAGTAATTGTGTCACTTCCGCCAGTGAAAGTCAACTGGCGTCTTTACTTGTCAAGGTGCCACGGAATTTTCTTTTTCGGAAAGCCTTTCTTCGGCTTCCTCCACTATCCCGAAAAGTGCGCCCATCGACATTCTTGTGCGCCCCTCATCGTGGATATGTAAAATCCCGTCTAAAAACCGTTTCATATCCTCAATCGGTACTTCCATCTTCTTGCGGTATACCTGTTCCATGATTGCCCCGGACTCTATGGCGTACCGTCCAAGAGACTCTTTCAGCCCTTTGTCCTCCGCCACACGGTCAACTTCCTCCATAGCATCAGCAAAGTAGCAGGTCATAACCGTATACAGGTCAACCATCTTGCCGAGAAATGTCGTGAGAAGCTGCTGGTGCGGCTCGCCCTTTACTGTATAGGAAACTGTGTCCAGATATTTCCTGATGTGTTCCTCAATATCCCGCTGGCAAAGAGTATAGGTGTCATATTCCTTATCATCGGAAAGACCTGTCAGCCATTCGGGAGTTGTGAGCAACGCTTCCGCAAGACCGTTGATAACCATTGTGCGCTTCGGATCAACTCCGTCCGCTTCATACCGCTGAATGGTGGATTTGTTCACGCCTACACGCCTGCCAAGTTCCGGCATGGTAATGTTTAACTCTGTGCGGCGTTCCTTAATCCTCCTACCGACCTGTTTTGCGGTGAATGTGGTTTCTTTTTTCAAGGTGTTCACCTCCTGACTGGTATCAGTATAACACGCCGATACTTATTTTGCAACCTTTATCTCAATGAAAGTTGTAAATAAACTATGAATGGTTGCAAAATAGGTTGACAAGAGATGGCAGAATAAGTATAATGATAAAACAGTAGTTGCAAAATGAGTATTCTAAAAGGAGGTTGATAGAATGAGCGCAGTCAAAATGGGACTTACCATAGAGGAAGCCGCAGAATGTACGGGTATCGGCAGGAACACCATGCGGAAGCTGGTGGAATGGGGAAAGCTGCCCGTCCTCAAAGTGGGGCGCAAGACCATTATCCGCAGGGACACGCTGGAACGGTTTCTGACGGTCAATCAGGGAAGAAATCTTCTGAAGCCCGATGATGTCCGCAGAGTGGAATGACCATCCATTCTCTTTTCGGAAAGTAACCCTAAGCCCTCGGCGTTTGAGAGCGAAATACACCCCTCGCACAAATCTTCGATTTGTACTCTGGGTATTTCGCCCTTGCAGGGGGCTTCCGTATCAACCGCCTGCGGCGTATGATACGGGGCTGTCACCGCTGCCGCAGCGACAGCCACAACCGTAAACGGTTGCAAAAAAAGGACGCACCTTGACAACAGAAAACGGAGATGATGTATGCCGAGACACAGTTTTATCCAGATGTCAAAACTGCCCAATGTCAAAGGGCGAATATCGTATATTACAAGCCATGCAAGGCAGGAAAATCTCTATGCCACCTACCGCACCGCCGACAGCACCTTTTGGAGCAACCTTGCAAGGGAAAGCCAGCAGGAGTTTCAGCGCAGCGGCACAGAGGGCAAATGTATCGAAGCAAGGGAACTGATTATCGCCTTGCCCGAAATCTATACGCAATACGAGCCGCAGCAGGTACTCACGGACTTTACAGAGGAGTTCCGCAGGCGGTACGGTGTGGAGTGCGTGTCCGCCCTCCACCACAACAAGCGCAAGACAAATTATCATATCCATCTGATTTTCAGCGAGAGGAGGTTGCTCCCCGAACCTGATGTAAAGGTTGCTTCCCGCAGCGTGTTCTTTGACGAGACTGGAAAGCGTGTCCGCACCAAAAAGGAAATCACGGGGGAGGACGGGCAGATACGGAAAGGCTGTACCGTCATCAAAAAAGGCGAGGTATACGAAAGCCATCTGTTTACTACCAAAGATACACGCTTTAAGGGAGAGCCTTTTCTCCGAGAGATAAAGGAAGTGTATACAGAACTTATTAACTGCCATATCTCCGATCCTGAGCAGCACTTAAAGGTATTTGATAAAAACAGCGTCTATCTTCCGGCCAAGAAAATCGGCAAAAATAATCCCAAAGAGGACGAAATCAAAGCCGATAATGCCGCAAGGCAGGAATGGAACAGGACAGCGGATATGGCGTTATTATCAGGTATCTCCGAAGCAAAGATTTTAGAAGTCAAGCAGACAGAGATACACGAAAAGGCGAGCCAGTCTATCAAAAGCAAGGGCTGGCTGCCGGGTCTGTTCCGCAGTATCGTAAACAAGGCTAAGGACTTCCTGCAAAACTTAATCCGTGAACACGATATGCCGCCGAAGCCTGTCCTTGAAATAGATATGGCAGAGTTCCGTACCATGCAAAAGCTGATGATAAAGGCGCAGGATAAGGCGAAAGAAATCCGGCATTTGCAGGATACGGTACTTCCGAAGCTGAAACAACAGCTTGCCGATACAAAAGGGATTTTCAAGGGTAAGGAGCGCAAGGCGCTCACAGAGCAGATACAGCGGACAGAAAAGGAAATCGCTGAAAAGCTGGATAAACTGCCCGATGTTCTGAAAGAGGACGGTTATCCCGATGTGCAGGCGTACATGGCAACCTACCGTAAGGCGGAGGCTGTTGTGGAGCAGTTCAATCGTGACCTTGCCGCATGGGAGCAACAGGTCAGGGAAAAACAGAAACCCGCCAAAAAAGAGCAGGCAAAGCCGCCTGAACGAGAGAGCGTGCTGAAACGCCTGCGTCAGCTTCAGGCGGAGGGTAAGCAGAGAAACCAGCCGAGACAGAGAAAGAAATCCTTTGACAGAGACAGCCGATAGGCACGAAAAACCGCCGCTATGGTATCACCCATGCGGCGGCATACATAAAAATCTTATTTGTGTTCTGCAAGCGTGACTTTCATATCCTGAGCATTGATGCTTGTTTCCTTTTTGCACTTCGGACAGTAGAGAGGGAAGTTTCTTAATTCTGTATCTTCCCGTATCATTGTGCGAGTTTTATTGCCGCAGATAGGGCAATATATCCATTCTGTGGCTTTCATGTTACTTTTCTAATTTCAAGTCTTTTATTTTTTGAGATATTCTCTCAATGACCTGTATAAAACATTCATCACTTTTGCCCGTCGGATCGGGAAGTCCCCAATTATCATCAAACGCTCTACCGATATAGGGACAACCGACATCACACCCCATTGAAATCGCAATATCGGGCGTAGGGATTTTATCAATCGTCTTGCTATACTGGCTTTGCTCCATATCTATCCCATAAAGCTGTTTCATAAGCCGCACAGCGTCCTGATTGATTTGTGATTTTGTTTCTGTTCCGGCAGAATAGAAATCAAACTTATCTCCCGCCAAATGTTTTCCAAGTGCTTCTGCAATCTGACTGCGGCAGGAGTTATGCACACAAATAAAGGCTACCTTTTTCTTATCCATCGTTAAAACCCCAGCTTGTGCAGCAGAGCAACCACATCAGCAGCTTTCAAAACCTTACCCATAGCAACAACCTTTTCGTTGACAACAAGGGCAGGCATACTCATAACACCGTATTCCATTACTTTCTGCATATCGGTAATGTATTCGACCTCTACGGAAAGTCCCATATCCTTTACTGCCTGCTTTGTGTATTCAAATTGTTCGTGACAGGATTTACAACCTGCCCCTAACACTTTGATACAGCAGATTTCTCCCTCTTTCAAATCAGGACAGCAATCGTTTGTAATGCTTTCTGCTTCGCTGGCAGCACAACCGCAGCTACAAGCGCAAGCAGGTGTTTTCTTTTCTTCTTCCTTTTTCTTTCCAAAGTTAAATAATGCCATAATAATAACCTCCTAAAATTAAACAATTAAATATTGTATTGCGTTGAAAAGATAGCCTACAATAATAATACCAGCAGCACATATTCCAATGAAAATACCAAGCAGTTTCGGTTTGACCGCCTTGCGAAGCATAATCATTGAAGGGAGCGAAAGCGTAGTAACGCCCATCATAAAGGAAAGGACAACGCCGAGCAAAGCACCTTTTGCAAGCAGGGCTTCTGCAATCGGAATTGTACCGAAAATATCCGCATACATCGGAATACCGACTATCGTAGCAAGAATTACGCCAAACGGATTATTTTCGCCAAGTGCTTTGACAATAAATTCTTCAGGAATCCAGTTGTGAATGAAAGCACCAATGCCCACGCCGATCAGAACATAAGGAGCAACCTTTTTAGCGGTTTCAACAACCTGTTCCCACGCAAATTTCATACGGTCTTTGAAATGCAGTTCCTCCTGCGGAACATCAATCGAGTGACCGTTTCGGATATATTCTTCCACTTGATTATCGAGGTGCAACTTTTCAATTAGCGTTCCGCCAGCCACAGCGATTACCAAACCGAATATTACATATAAAACAGCAACTTTCCAGCCGAAAATACTCATCAGTAAGACAAGGCTTCCGAGGTCAACCATCGGCGAAGAAATCAAAAAGGAGAATGTAACGCCAAGCGGCAAACCTGCGCTTGTAAACCCGATAAACAACGGAATGGAAGAACACGAGCAAAACGGTGTTACCGTACCGAGCAGAGCGGCGATGATATTCGCCCATATTCCGTGAAATCTGCCGAGTATCTTTTTAGCTCTTTCGGGCGGGAAATAACTTTGAATATACGAGATAATCAAAATCAAAACGCCGAGCAGTACCATAATTTTTACAGTATCAT
Organism: uncultured Oscillospiraceae bacterium; assembly: GCA_900541905.1. GTDB lineage: Bacteria > Bacillota > Clostridia > Oscillospirales > Acutalibacteraceae > UMGS1071. The sequence goes on along the minus strand of UQLQ01000008.1, from coordinate 52,991 downwards.
AGATGAAAAACTGAACACTTCCTCCTATTTTGCCCGTGGTATCTAAACCGCAAGCGTTCAAAAATGTTTCAATGAGGCGATTCAGCCAGTTCATACCAAGGACTTCATTTTGAAAAAAGTCCCAAATTGTTTTTAGTGTCTCCATAAAAAGCCCCTTTCATATAGTTATATTGAAATATGTCGATTTATCGTCCCGAATATAAGCCGTGCGGAAAAGCAATCAATAAACTTCCTCACTTTTCACAGCACGACTTGTTTTCGCTTTCAACATCAAGTGTTGTCAACTGCCGCAAACATTCTTTTGCCTGCTCCACACCTTTTTCTGAAATAGAATAGTGTGTCCATTTTCCCTCTTTGCGCCCGACAACTATTTCAGCGTCACAAAGAATTTTCATATGGTGGGAAAGCGTAGGCTGCGTGACATTGATTTCTTCTAGCAACTTGCAAGCACATTTTTCACCTGAACGCAGCAGTTTTATAATCCTAATGCGGTTTTCATCACAAAACGCTTTGAAAATTGCCGCAATTCTTTTTTCATCCATCTCTCTCAATCACCTCCTATAGATAAATGTCTATGTGTTATTATATGCAACACATAGAAAAATGTCAATATATTTTTTTGATTTAAGTGAAACAGCGGTAGGAAAACTAAATCCTACCGCTGTCTTCTTATGCAAAGATGATTTCTTTTTCCACAATCTCCTTTGCACACGCCCGTATGTTATTCATTCTCTGTGTCCATTCCAAAGCGTTTTCCGCCTTTAACTGCTCCGTAATACCCTGCACCCGTTTCATCTGCTCTGTGAGCCTTTCCATGCGTTCCTGCGCCTGCCTGTCGATGTCAGCAAGGTAATTGTTCAGTCTGCCGCTTGTGAACAAGGTTATGTAGGTGGCTCGGCGGTATTCTTTCAGATACCGCAAGTGCCGCTGTCCCCACAAACCAATAGGCTGTTCTTTTTCGGCTGGTAAGATAAGACATGGGATATAATAATCTCCTTGCAGTTCATACCACAGACCATTTTTATCATCGTAAATGTACTTGTCCATTGAAAAATCCTCCGTTATAATATATTCGCACATACATCACAGTTCTCCGATTGCCACACTTTGTTATATCTTGTTATGAGATTTTCTTGCCCTTGTATTTGCCCTTATGAGCAATGAGGGAAAGAGTAAACTTGTGTGTAACCGTATAAAGAGATAAGGCAGACACATTGCGATAAATCCTTTATTTTCAAGGCTTTTGGAGGATTTTATTAAAACACTGTAACCTCTGTTGAGAGGTCATAATTTACTGATATTCAAATTTGGATTTGCCAAAAGAAGAATTTGCAAGACTTGTAGAAAAACACAACGGAAATGGGACAATGTGTCTTTTGCTCGCCCAATATGCCGAAAAACATAATTTAAAAAACACGGAGAATGCTTTCAAAATGGGCGATTATATAGACGTAATTATCCCAACCAAAGAAAGTAAAAAAGAGGCGTTTCAGTTTTTTTATAATTCTGCGCTTAGCACCATTGAAAATATGAGTGGTTTCGGTTGGGGTGCGGGTGTTGATTCAATAGCGGTTCAAAGTTCAGTACAGAATTTCGGGGAACCGAATCCAATAAACTATAAGGCGTTAGAAATATTAGGAGGCTAATTAATGGCAAATGTAAAAATCAAACGTAATCTTGGTGCGATAACTGCAAAAATCAATGCGGGAGCACAGTCAATGAAAGTAGCTGTGACGGAATCCGTTATCGAGTATGGAAACATTTTTGTGCGACAAGACCAAGGAGAGTTGAAAGACAGCGCATTGAAAGCCAGCCAGCCACAAAAAGGTCTTGCAATTTGGGAAAAAGAAGATTTTGCCAGAAAGCTGTATTATACAGGAACACCGTCCAAAGATGAAAACTCCAACGCTTCTCTCATGTGGGCTGAAAAAGGTGTAAACACCTATAAAAAAGAGCTGGACAAGGTGGCTCAAAATGCTTTTGAGAAAGGGATGAATAAACATGGCTAAAAATGTTTTTGACGACAGCAAGACATATATGTGCAGATTATACCAATTAAAGTTAGAGGGACAACCGCGCGTAAAAGGTACGCTTGCAGCCGATACGATTGAAACAAACGACTCTGTATTCGGCAAACAAGAATTTGCTGTATTTACGACAATAGACACTCCGAACGGAAATTTCCCGCCGTTGTGGGTAGGAACATACCGTTTGCCAATAGAAGCGAAAAATCTTTGGTTCGGTGGAGAAGCCTAATTCTTAGTTTACAAGTAAATATGTATAAAAAGGACCTCCCGCACCTCTCCGCTTTTATGCGTGATGTGGCCCAGCGGAGGACTTTTTATTTAGAGTTTTTCCGAACTTTTTTTACTAAAAAGAGAAAGGGGCAGAAATATGACAAATGAAGAACTAGCGGTACAGGCACAGCAGGGCGACAAGCTGGCACTGGAAAAATTATGGTTACAGGTGTACAAGTTATTATATTTTATGTGTAATCGCGCTTATACTCATTATGGTTGTGATTTCTGTTCACGTAAAGGAGTAACGCTTGAAGATTTCACACAGGAATGTTATTTTGTCTTTTTAAAAGCCGTAGAAGCCTTTAAACCAGACAAAGAGTATAATTTTAACAGTTATTTAAAATATCATCTTAAAAAGGCGATAAACGCACTATTTGGACAAAAAACAAGTAAAAGAGATACATTAAATTTTTGTGACAGTTTAGACATTCCAACGGGGGAAGATAGCGATTTGTATTTATCTGATATTATTGAGGACGAAAGCGCAGCACAAGAAATGCAGAACGTGGAAGAAAAAACAGATAATGAGTTATTAAGAGAAGCGTTGACCGAAGCATTGGACACCTGTACCGACCGCCAACGAAAAATTTTATTATCTGTATATTATGACAATAGAAGTTTTAAAGAGATTGGAAAAGAATTGTCTTTGTGCGCAGAAACCGTCCGACAAGAAACAAAAAAAGCATTTAGACGTATGCGGAGTGGTAAAGGTTTACGACTGTTAAAACCATTCTTTGATGAATATATTACCACGGAACTACACAAGGGCTATCCCAACACAGATGAAACAATCATAAAACAAGAGCATTTTCAGCACATGAAAGAACGTTTATATATTTAAACAAAAAAAGAGAGGTTTCCCTCTCCTTTAATAAATTTCTTTTCTATGTCCTACGTTTAAAATCAGTATTGTAATGGTATTGTCGGATATTTCAGCAATCAACCGATAATCTCCGATACGATACCGCCATTGCCCACTACGGTTAGCCGTCAGCCCTTTTCCGTGCTGGCGTGGATTTTCACAGTCTATCAGATTTTTTTCAATCCAACCAATAATTAGACTGCGTGTGTGTTTATCAAGTTTTTTTAATTCTTTTACAGCCTTTGGCGTGTATTCTACAGAATATTTCATCAATCAAGCTCCAACATTTTTACAACTTCATCATGTGTGTAAGTGACAGGATTTTTCTTATATTCTTCCATTGCTTTTTCATAACATTTTAAGTCGTATTCATCTTCGATTTTTTCAAGAACAGCGTTTCTGATTAAATCGGACAAGGACATATTGTGCATTTCTGCATATTTTTTAAATAGTTCTGTATCTTCATTGTTTAGTCTTACGGATATAGTCATTGTAATCACTCCCTATCTGTAATACATTGTAATACAAAATATGCTTTATGTCAATAGTTTGCCCTGATATTTACATAAATAAAAAGAGGAGATAGAAAAAATCTATCTCCTCCAAGTGTAGTCCGCAAACATACACCCCAATTAATAAATATATTATACATTAGTATCACACAATATGCAACATTCTAAAGAAAATTTTTTAAATTTTCAAGTTTTGTGTTTAAATCTGCTTGAGTTGTTTTTAGATAAATTGCCTGTTTTACAGAAGTTTGGTATTCTTTTGTTATATTTTCAAAATCACGAATAAAGGTTTTTAATTCTGTTTTCGTTATTTTTAATAATTTTAATATGTAGGTTATAAGAATAATATAATCGATAATAGAGTTAAATTGAATATTTTTTATATTAATTTCTTGTTCTAGACATGTTTTAGCTGCTTTGGGAGCATCAAAACTTTTAAAACGTGTGTCATAAACCACATCATTATGCGCAATGGCATTGCGCAAATCTTTTAAAAGATAAATATACGTTTGCAACAAAGTCCTATTTGTATCATAGGAAAGCTTTAAACCAAGTTCAGTGGATATTTTTTCTCTGATTGAAACAGTAAGACATGATACTAGATAACCGAAGTTTCCCATAGTTAATATTTCAAATAAAGCCCAAAGAGGAACGTCATTGTGATTTGGGTGATTGTAAAAATGTGTTATTTTTGGATTTTCGTTTTGATATGCTTTATAGATAGAACTTTGAATCATAACTTGTAAATTAAGTTTGTTTTGTTGACATTTTTTCTTTTTGATTGGGGGAACAGTTGCATCTGAATTTTTATAACTACTTACTCCAATACGGAATAACTCACTGATTTTACTAGAATTTATTTCTAACATGATTGAATTTAATACAATATTTTTTAGTGCGGTTTCTAAAAACATAACTTTGCTATACAAGAGAGATTTTAGATTAGTATCATACTGTATAATTGCATTAATATCTTGATAAGAGGAAACAGGAAGACGAGCTGAAGACTCTTTAAAAAAACGATATCCTTTATATCCGTGATAATATCCTGTATTAATAAGTTGTCTTTTTTGATTAGAACCAGAGATATAAACACCATTATCTCTTAAATGGCGCATTACTAACAATAATTTAAAAATAAATTTATAAAAATATAATCACTCATTTTTCCTCCAAAAAGTAATTATATTTTTATAAATTTATTTTTAAATTATTGTTAGTATATCATTTTAATATATCAATAGCAATGTAATTATATAATAGATTTTTATTTAAAGATTTTTAGCAATATAATAGAATAAAATCGTAGGTAAACTATGGTGCAAACTCCCGCAACCAAGCGAAAGCTGCATTTCAATTTTGAAATGCAGCTTTTTATAAATTGTTTTCATGAAAGTTGTGGGATAAATTTGCCCACGATATCGTTGTGTGGAAAGACATCTAAAACCACCCGACCTTATTTTCATTTGGGTTCTAATTTTGTTGAGTTTAGTTTCTAAGTAATCAGAAAAATAAAGTGAATAATGATTTGAAGGAGATAAGGTTCATGAACGAAGAGTTAGCCTTAATTTTTGAAAAAGAAATGAGAGAGATTTGCAAACGTGCGAAGGAGGAATGCATGTATAACCCTACACGGTTTTTACAGATGATTAACCAATACGGTGGGGTAGAAACAGCAAAGAGATTAATTAAGAATGGCCGAGATACAGGTGAGGTATCCGATGGATTTACAACTCTTTACATTATAAATCGGTTAGATTTAACTATGGAATACATTGCTCAAAAAACGGAATATAGTGAACTTTTTACTCTGGAGGAAATAGAATATTGCAAAAGAATATTGGAAAATTAAAGAGTTTTATCTGTGATATTTAATAGAATGGATATTGGAGGTGACATCTAAAGTGTCCACCCTTTCCAAGTTCTCCGGTTACTTGATTTAAGTGACCGGTTTTATTTATTTTATATAACTTATTAGGTTTCTAATTCGAATATTTGATTACCATAAAAGGAGGAGATAAATAATTTAAGTAGATCGTTTGATGAAATATCTAACTAAAGATTATTCTGTCTTTTATGCGATGGAATAATTGGCTCTGCATTTTAGAATACGTCATGATCATATGGAATATTTTTTTATCCATGATGGACTTAGTGATAAAATGATAGAGAGATGTTTGTAAAATCAATGAAAACTTCATTTCTTTTAAGCTTATTATAAAAATTTTCTATATTTTTATAGATGAAGCAAATGTCTAAAAATGGAATTATAAAAGTGAACCAAAATGAATATAAGTGCAAATATGTATATATTTATATAGAAAAAATATACAAGATATCGTGCGTTATATGTTGTGAATAACGCTGAAAATAAAATAGGGTATTACATTAGAGGCAAAAAAGTGTATACAATAAATGTCAGCACAAAATAAAAATGGAGGTATCTATAATGCCGCAGAATAAAAGAGAAGATTTAATTTATTCAGTGCTGATGGTTTTTATTATGGCTATTTGGATGTGTACCTATAATATGGCTATTGTTTACGGAGGACTATCCTTAGAAGTATTACAGGAGGCTTGGTTGGCGTTTCCACTTGCGTACTTAGTAGCGTTTTTAGCAGAGAAATTGATTGTTTCCAAATTCGCAGAATGGTTTGCATTTCGTTTCCTTATAAAACCGACAAGTAAACCATGGAAAATTATTATCGCAATTACATGTTGCACTATTTTACCTATGGTTATTATTATGTCTGCCTTTGGTGCAATTGAATCTTGTATAGCAACAGGGAATTGGAGTACCATTGGATGGCAATATTTAATGATTCTTCCCAGAAACTTAGCAATGGCTTTGCCGTTTCAGTTATTGATTGCAGGTCCGCTATTACGATTTATTTTTCGTAAACTATTTCCGGAAGGAAAAATACTGGCTTAATAAAAATTTTTTCTAACATATAGTTTATAAATTAATCCTTGGGTTATATATATTTCTTCCTATTTTGATGTTCAGTAAGTATTGAATTCTTGACTTTAGTATGATAAACTAAGGGTACATTTTATAGATGTAAAAACGGAGGATGATTTATTATGGCTATTAAAGAAGTAACACTTTCTCAAGACATTAAAAATGAAACAGAAAGATATAATGAAAAGACCGGTTGGGTAAGATTGTACTTTAATACAGACAATGGTTATATTTGGGCTGAAGATACCAATGATTGTCCAAAAGCAAATCATACTACATATGATATGAATAAAAATATTGTTACAGTATTTGAAAAAGGAAAAGACGGTGGCTGCGGTTGCTGCTGTGGAGGTACAGTAACTGCTGAAGACGTTGTTAAAAAATGTAACGAAGTTTTAGCTTCTCTATAATTGAAATAAAAAGGACGGGGAATTTCCCTCGTCCTTTTTTATTTATTGTGCGGAGACAATTTGCTGTTTCAGCAGTAATAGATCACTGGTGTCTATCAGTTCGTCACGGTTCATATCGCAGGCCAGTAACTGAATGTCAGATAATGTTTCAGAACCGTTTAATTGGTCATAAAGTAATTGTACATCTCTGGAATTGACAGTACCGGTTCCGTTAATATCTCCTTTTACTATAATTGTAAGTTTGTCTATAATTGAGCCATCAATTTGAAGAGCAACCGTATAGCCTGTGCCAAGATTTCCACTATTTATCGTAGTACCGCTTAGATTTCTCATAATAATGGTATCTTTTGTTGAGTTCAAACTGTCTCGTAACACAGCAAATGTGGTGGATGGAGGCAAGAAAATGATATTGTTGCTGCGGTCTATTAAGAATGTATCGCTCTCGAGTTGATAAGGATAATTGGGGGAAGAGGAATCAGAGTGAGAAGATTGGTCATTTTCGTGGTCACTTTCATTTGTTGTACTGGAGACAGGATGAAATTCTGAAGAATTAGGTTTAGAACTGTCAGGTGTATCCTCTATACGGCTAAGTTCGGATAGCGTAACGAAATAAAGCGAATCTTCCTGCTTCAATAAAATACCTGTGTCTTTTACATTTGTCGCCAGTGCAATGCATTCTCCTTTTATTTGATAACGATTTAGTACGGTTCCGTTACAATCCAATTCTTCTAAATATTCTTTTGAGGCAAGAGAAGCTAATATACTGGTATCCGTAAGAAGACATGCGTTTGTATAACGAGTATTACTCAATAAAGTAAATAATGGAGCTTGTTCAGTGTTTAATTCATAGAAATAACCGTTACGATCAAATAGTATATCATTTGAAAGCGTATGTGGGAAGAAAAATGGTACATTTGTATCTGTTTGATGTAAGGCAAAATGATAAGGCAGTCCTTGAGCAGCAGATGCAGTATATACATCTGTAATATCCTTTAATGCCACATAAAGCATATCATCCGGAGAGATACATAAATTATCTACAGGTACTTCAAATCTATTTAGAGGAATTGGCAGAGCAGAATTTTTCTCTGCTACGTTGGTATAAGCGATTAGACTGTGTCTGTCCCAGTAGTTAATACCATATATGGTTCCATCCTGAGAGGCTGTAAAAGAACATAAAGCTGTACTTAATTCTGTAGTTTGATAATTTGTCACTGATGTATCAGATAAATGATAAGTAATAATAGATGAATTATGTTCTGAATCTGACAGTAAAATATATAAATAATCAGCGGAATAACAAATCTCATTATATTTTATGTTAAATGTTTGTTCCTGCAAAACATATCCTTGTTCACTTAACAAAGCAATATAAGTTCCTTGATCTTGATTTTGAATTAAAAAATAGCCTTCATCTTTCTTTGGAATCAACTGTGTGGAAGACCCAACTGAAATGTTTAGTTTTGTACCTGTAGGTGTATTCATAGAAATTCCAATTAATGTTGCTCCGCATAATAAGCTTGCGATTGACAATAAAGCAACCGCAAGAAGTAAATAGTATTTTTTCGTACGTCTGTTCTTTTTCATAAATTTCACCCTTTAAATACAAAATTTGCCATGTTGCTATTCTAATATAAGCAAATTGTTAAGATAAATAACATAAAGTGTGAAATTATTTCATTCATTTGTAAATAAATTACAAATTTGCTTGTTTAGTTGAAAATCGTTGAAATTGTTGAATGTGAGTACATAATAGACCAAATGCTATTTTAAGATTTAATGTGTTTAAAAAGAGTTATGTTTTTTATATCATTTATGTAAAGTTTTACATTTTTCTTCAACACTCAAGTAATTACAATCTTGTAATAAAATAGGAAGTAACAAGATATATGCTTTTTCTGCTTTGCTTCCCGTATATATGGCAGTATTGATATTTTCTACACATTTTCAGTATTGTTTTGATTGTGTTTTTGTTTGCGATTACGTATGATAATAGTGAAAATATTTCACGAAATTTGTTTTACCATTAAGCTTGAAAATAGGAGAATGTAAATGAGAAGATTATTTGGGAGAGTTGTGGTTGATCACGGAAAATGTATTTTAAAGTATTATTTAACAGGAAGCAGGAAAGAAGGTTACTCCATTACAATACTGCAAGAAAAAGAAAATGAGACACTTTGCTCTAAATGTGAGCAAATTACCAGAAGCACGATTGATGCAAAGCGTTTATATTATAAATTGGTGAGAGGAATTGTGTTTCCTGAACAACTGAAAGAGATTGTAAAAGACCAAATTTAAAAATTTAATACAATAAAAGCAAAGTTACGTGAAATATTTCAAAAGCGCTATGAGATTCATAGTGCTTTTGCCTTTTTTATCATAACTATATTTTTAAGATTTACTATGGTTTACATATGAAAAGAACACCAATTATGAACTTTTTTAGAACTTTCTAAAAGGAATTTAACATAGATTTAACATTGTAGAATTAAAATAGAACAGACATAAAATGAGTGGTTGGAGGTTAAACAAGGATGAAGAGATTTTTATCCCTGCTTACCATAATAATATTAGTAGCTTCAGTTGGTTTACTTACAGGCTGCGGTCCTGAAATTGTAGGAACCAAATTATCTGAAAGCCAGGATATGAGTGGAACAGTTGCAGGTAAATTAACATTAAACGGTTCTACTTCTATGACAAGAGTGTGCCAAGCTTTGGGAGAGGCATTCAGCGAAAAGTATCCCGGTGTTTCTGTAGAAAAAAGCGGAACCGGTTCCGGTGATGCACCAAACTCTGTACGTTCGGGTATTGCTTTGATTGGAGATATGTCCAGAGATTTAAAAGAAAGTGAAAATCCGGATGAATTTGAGATAAAGCAAATTGCGATTGACGGAATTGCTATTGCAGTGCATAAAGACAATCCGGTACAGGATTTGACAACAGAACAAATCGAAAAGATTTTTACAGGTGAAATCACAAACTGGAGTGAGCTTGGCGGCCAGAATAAAGCGATTACCACATTGGGAAGAGAGGCTGCATCCGGAACCAGAGATGGATTTGAATCTATTTTCAGCATAGAATCTCCGGTATATGCAGCAGAGCTTTCTTCAACCGGTGAAATTGTTACCAAAATATCCAGTGATATTTCTGCAATCGGATACGTTTCGCTGGAATCTTTGAACGACAGTGTAGTAGCATGTAAAGTAGACGGTGTCGAGGCAACGGAAGAAAATATAGAAAACGGTACTTATACCGTACAGCGTCCGTTTATCCAGATTTATAAAAAGGGAACAGACAGTGCGTTAATTAATGCATGGTTTGAATTTATAGAATCCTCAGAAGGGCAGCAAATTATTAAAGATGTTGGTTTAATTGGCACAGCCAATAAAAATGGGTAATGCATAACCGTAAGTTGGAAGAAGGAATTGGTGGAGTAATGGGTATTTCAATGAATGACCTTACGGCTCAAAAAAAATTGGAAAAAGTGAATTTGATTAAGCGCATCATCACAATGGTATTTGGTGTCGGATCAGTTGTCATGTTTTTCCTGCCGTATGCACAGTTTGTATTTAAGGATACAAAATATGTAACCAGTGGTTTGGATTTATTAATTGCAAGTGGATTCCGTGTGGAAACCGGTACAACCAGCGCTTTGATTGGTATCCCAGTTTTGATTAGAATTGCAGTCATTGCCGGTGCTGTATTTGCATTGGCAGGTACCATTCTTATTTTCTTTAAACGTCCGGTTTTGTCGGGACTATCGTTTATTATTTCTGCAATTACACCGCTTGTGGTATTAATTTCAACGGCAAGCATTCAATCTGACGTTACTGCTTTAAACATTAGTCACGTTACAGTTGGTTATATGGTTCCGTTTATTTACGTTTTGGTAGCCGGGTTGGTTTGCGCAGTTCTTTCTCTCTCCACACAGGGTGTTGAGAAGTTGGCCAGAGCAATTTTCCTTACGTTTGCATGCGTATCTATTGCGGCAGTATTAACCATTACAGTGTACATTTTCTCAGCAGGTATTCCTGCTATGGCGGAGATAGGTGTTTTCAAGTTCTTATTCGGTACCACGTGGGATGCCTCTACCAATCAGTTTGGTATTTTACCTTTAATTTTAGCTTCTATCTGCGGTACTGTGGGCGCAATTATCATAGGCGTTCCAATTGGTATTTTAACTGCAGTATTTTTGACCGAAATTGCAAGACCAAGAGTTGCAAAAATTATTCATCCGGCAATTGAATTGTTGGCAGGTATCCCATCGGTTGTATACGGTTTCTTTGGCATGCTTGTGATTGTTCCCGCAATCAGAGCCATGTTCCCGGGTAAAACCATTGGCGACAGTTTGCTGGCGGCGATTATTATTTTGGCGATTATGGTAATACCAACCATTGTAAACGTTACTGAGAACGCACTCAGAGCTGTACCAAAGTCTTACAGAGAGGCTTCATTGGGACTGGGGGCTACACCAATCAGAACCATTTTTAAAGTGACCATTCCAGCAGCAAGGTCAGGTATTCTGTCAGGTGTTATTCTAGGCGTGGGCAGAGCAATTGGTGAAACTATGGCTGTGATTATGGTTGCAGGTAATGTTGCCAATATGCCGACCTTATTGGGCACCACAAGATTTTTAACAACCGGTATTGCAATGGAAATGTCCTATGCGTCAGGTCTACATCGACAGGCATTATTTGCAATCGGTTTGGTGTTATTTATCTTTATTATGATTGTAAATATCTCCTTCACAATTATTTCAAGGAAAGGAGCGAAAGTGAATGTCAAGTAATGCTGCAGCTGTGTCTCAAGATACAGCACAGAATCCGGAACCCCATAAACCGCAATCGTTATATCAGAAAAAAAGACATACTTCTGATATTGTATTAAGAGTTGTCATTTACACCGCAACTGCCATTACAGTAGCGGCTTTGATTGGGATTATCGGCTATATTTTATGGAATGGTATTCCCCATATCACATGGTCGTTCCTTTCTTCACCGTATTCGGAAACAAGGGCAAGTATGAAGGGTATTCTACCTATGATTATTAATACCTTATATATTGTAGTCATTACCTTGTTGATATCGGCTCCGATTGGTATTTCTGCGGCAATTTATCTGACGCAATATGCAAAGCAGGGAAAACTTGTTCGTGCAATTCGTTTTACTACAGAAGTTCTTTCCGGCATTCCATCTATCATATTTGGTCTGTTCGGTTATACGGTATTCTGTATTTTGTTCAGACTGCAAACATCTATCATTGCCGGCTGCTTAACCATGGCCATTTGTGTGCTTCCGACTATCATTCGTACAACCGAGGAAGCGTTACTGGCAGTTCCGGGTTCCTATAAAGAAGGTGCTTTGGCACTGGGTGCCGGAAAATTCCGTGTTATTATGGGAATTGTCTTGCCTTGCGCTATGCCGGGCGTATTGACAGCGGTCATTTTGGCAATGGGCCGTATTGTTGGTGAATCGGCTGCATTGCTGTTTACTTCAGGTTTATCCTACAATATGCCGAGCGGTTTCTTTTCTCAAATTATGTCCAGCGGACGTACACTTACATTGCATTTGTATCAAACAGCAAGAGAAGCGGCTTCTCCGGATGCCTTGAACGTTGCATTTGCAACAGCTTCTGTTTTATTAATTTTTATCTTTATATTAAACCGTTTGGCAAGCTTGCTTTCTAAGGTATTAAAGAAAGGATAGTAGCACATGAGTAGTACAGAAATCAATCCCAACGCAAAAGTTTCCGTTAGAGACTTGAATCTATATTACGGCGATTTTCATGCATTAAAGGGTCTTAATATTGATATTCCGGCAAACAAAGTAACTGCGTTTATCGGTCCTTCCGGCTGCGGTAAATCTACTTGTTTGAAGACATTAAACCGTATGAACGATTTGGTAGACGGTTGTAAAATTACTGGTAAAATTACCATTGACGGAGAGGATATTTACGACCCTCGTACAGATATCAATCTGTTGAGAAAACGTGCAGGAATGGTGTTCCAGAAAGCAAATCCATTTCCAATGTCTATTTATGATAACATTGCCTATGGCCCAAGGGTACACGGTATCAAAGCAAAATCCAAGCTGGACGAAATTGTAGAAAGTTCTCTTCGCAGTGCAGCGTTATGGGATGAGGTAAAAGACCGTTTGAAAAAATCCGCATTGGGTATGTCCGGCGGACAGCAGCAGCGTTTATGTATTGCACGTGCGTTGGCTGTAGAGCCCGATATTATTTTAATGGATGAACCAACATCCGCTTTGGACCCAATTTCTACTTTGAAAATTGAGGATTTGATGGATGATTTGCGTGAAAAATATACGGTTATTATCGTAACCCACAATATGCAACAAGCTGCACGTATTGCGGATAAAACAGCGTTTTTCCTAACAGGAGAAATTGTGGAATATACGGATACACAAACCATGTTCAATAATCCAAAAGACGAAAGAACCGAACGTTACATTACCGGCCGTTTTGGTTAATTTTGTGTTATGTTATGGAAATGTTTACAATTCCATAGAAAAATGCTAAGATATTATGGATATACTATATGAAACAATACGTTTCAAAGGCTGGAGGTAACAGGTATGCCAAGAAAACTATTTGACCATGAATTGGAAGAACTTGTTAGAGAAATGACTGATTTGGGCAACACTGTAGATGACAGATTTGAAAAAACAATTGAATGTCTGCGTACAGTAGATATAGAAAAAGCGAAGTATGTTGCAGAGCATGACCATGAAATTGACCGTAAAGAGCATAAAACGGAAATCTTATGCTTAAATTTAATTGCATTGCAGCAGCCAATTGCAAAAGATTTAAGAATGATTGCCGCATGTTTGAAAATTTTGACCGATATTGAGCGCGAAGGCGACCAATGTGCTGATGTTTGTGAAATTTTAAGCACGGGACAAGTTTACGGAAACAGTCTGATTGTATCCAAAATTATTCAAATGATGGAAGCGGCAAGAGATATGTTCCGCCGCGCTATGGATGTATTTATCAGTCGTGATGTGGAAGAAGCAAAAGATATTTGTGCCAGTGATGACTATGTAGATAATTTATTTTCCAAGGTGATTTTGGAAATCAGCAGCACAATCGCTCAAAGTTCCAATGTTATGGGCGATGTAGATTTATTATTGATTACAAAATATGCAGAACGCATGGCCGACCATGCAACCAATATTGCAGAGTGGGTTATTTATATTGAAACAGGCGAACATCCTGACTTGAACAAGCACGAATTGTCCAGTCCGTATGTACGTGCAGGAAACGATTCTGAAGAAGAATCATAATAAAGGGTGGAGAAAAATATGGCGTTGGTTTATGTGACAGACGATGAACCGAATATTTGTAAATTAGTAGCGTTTGGTCTCAAAGATGAAGGCTTTGAGACAGCTACGTTTACAGATGGTAATTCTCTATTGGAAGCAATTCAAAAGCGAAAACCGGACGCTATCATTTTAGATTGGATGATGCCGCCCCCGGATGGCTTGACCATATGCCGTTCTTTGCGTAGCGAGGAAGACACCAAATATATTCCTATTTTGTTGCTTACCGCACGTGGTGCCGAAGTGGACAAGGTATTGGGACTTGAATTGGGAGCAGACGATTATATTGTAAAACCGTTTGGCGTAAAAGAAGTTTGCGCACGTGTACGCGCGGTGCTGCGTCGTACGGAAAATCAAGTTCCACCGCAGCAAGAAGAAAAAATTAAGGGCGGAGATATTACTGTCGACATTGTTTCGCACACTGTAACTAAAGGTGATAAGTCAATAGAGCTTACTGCAAAAGAGTTTGATTTATTGGTTATGTTAATGCGCAATTCCGGACGAGTATTGACAAGAGATACGCTTCTGGACAGAGTATGGGGAGTGGAATATTTTGGAGATACCCGTACAGTAGATGTGCATGTGCGCTATCTGCGTCAAAAAATTGAAGATAATCCGGATACGCCGCAGCTGTTACAAACAGTGCGTGGGGTTGGTTATAAATTTGTTGGTGAATAAAGGGGGCCGATTATGAGAAAGCGCTTGATGGCAAGTACAGCAGCGATTATCATAGTCGGCTTTCTTGTTGCGTTTGCTTTGGCAGCCAAATTGGTTCAGGATCAATATCAATTGGAATTTACGCGGAGACTGGATTCCATATTGGCGATGATGGAATCTCAGGTAGATGATATTGGACAAGATCCTCAAGGGTTCGCCGTTAAAATAGGAAAAGAATTGCAGGAAAAAGGTCAAGAAATCCGAATTACCATTTTAGATTCCGGAGGAAATGTCATTGGAGACAGCGGAATCGGCGAACAAGGCACACTTCCTGCAGAAAATCATCTTTATCGCCCTGAAATACAGCAAGCACAAAAAGAAGATATTGGCTATGACACCCGCAAAAGTGACAGCGTTCAGAAAGAATATTATTATGCTGCGGTACAAGTGGGAGACCGTTATTTTTTAAGGGCAGCGTTGCCTACAGAGGAAATGAACCATGCAGTTACTATGGTATGGATGTATGCCATGATTGCAGGCGTTGTAGGAAGTATCATTGTAGTGCTGGTGACATGGGTGATTTTTACCAAACTTTCAAAACCGCTGAAAAAGCTATCAGATGCTTCTTTAAAAATTGCAGAGGGAGATTATACCAGTCGTGTAGAGGGAATTTACACGGATGAAATGGGAAATTTGGCTCGTACATTTAATTTAATGGCAGATAATACACAGCACGCAATTGACGAAATGAAGAGCAAACAGCATCAATTGGAAGGTGTTTTGCAAGGAATGCATGACGGTGTACTTGCCGTAAATGCAGATAATATGATTTTGTTCTTGAATGACAGTGCCAAACAAATGCTTGGAGTTACCACGTTACAAACAGGTAAATCTTTTGAAGGCAGTCTATTGGTTGGTAAAATTGCCGCATTTATGAATCAAGCATTAAAAGAAGAAAAAGTAATCAAAGATACTGTTGTTTCAGCAGCAAGCCCACAGGGGGAACGAATCTTCACGGTTTATGCAACCCCCATTCAGAATAATAAAGAATCGGCGGTACTGGCGGTAATTGCAGATGTGACTCATGTCAGCAAGTTGGAACAGCTGCGGAGTGAATTTGTTGCCAATGTGACGCATGAGCTGAAAACACCGCTTACAGCAATACGCGGCAGCATTGAATTGCTCAAAAGTGCTGACAGAGATGAGGAGACCCGCAGATATTTCTATGATGTTTTGGATATCGAAGCGGAACGGTTGCATCATTTAATTGATGACATGTTGGTATTGTCCCAGATTGAAAATGCAAAGCCCGACAGTACAGAGCAACGGTGTGATGTAGCCCAGGAAATCCGTGAAACAGTGGCAAGATTATACCCAATTGCCGAAAAAGCGAACATTACTCTCAAGGTAGAGTTAAAAGACGGCATTTGTGTTGCATGTTCCTCATCACGCTTGCAGCAAATGCTTGGTAATCTGATTGAAAATGCAATCAAATACAATAAACCAAACGGTTCTGTTAAAATTACTGCAGAGGAATCGAGACAAATGGCAGTGATTCGCATTCAAGATACAGGAATTGGAATTGAAGAAGAACATTTTAACAGATTGTTTGAGCGTTTTTATCGTGTAGATACCAGTAGGTCAAGAGCAATTGGAGGTACGGGGCTTGGCTTGTCTATCGTAAAGCATTTGGCAGTATTATATGGCGGAGAAGTAAGTGTGGAAAGCACGCCCGGGGTAGGAACTACATTTACGGTGCGTCTGCCGCTGTTATTGCCGGAAAAATCTTAATATATCATAAAAACAGCAGCGAGATTTTTTGCTGCTGTTTTTATATGGAATTTATGGTATCAAAAACGCATACAAATGGAATATTCATCTTAGTTTTTACTATTAGTATAATTTTTCGTTGAAAAATCGGCTGTACTATGTTAAAATAATAGCGTTTTCATATTGTATTGGCATAGTTACATATGATTTGATTGAGAAGGAGTTTGAAATGAGCGAAAAAGAACAATTGCCAAAGGCGTCCACAGAGCCAAAAGTGCCGACGGACCATCATAAAAAAAGAAAGATTGCCATTATCATTACAGTTATTGTATGCATTCTCATTGTTTTAATTGTTACATTATGTTCCATTTTTCTGGCAGGAGGACAGCCGGGAAAAGACCAGCCGGCCTCAGGTGATGCCAGTGAAGTCAGTTCTATGGAGGATACTTCTTCAACAGAGAGTGAACTTGCAGAAGGCGGCGGTGTACAAAAACCTGTTTATATCGATCCGAATTATGACGGAGTGACAGGTGGAACCGGTACGCAAGGAAGCTTAGAGGGAGGAAATACCAATGGCGGTACAGATAATGGCGGAAACGGTACAAACAATGGTCAAAACAACACAACAACCGCTGTAGGTAAGGTATCCTTGGATGCTGTAGACAAAAAGTTGTTGGTAGGAAAAACAGTGACACTAACAGCAGAAGTATATCCTAATCAGGCAACGGATAAAAAGATAACATGGAAAAGCAGCAATGAATCTGTAGCAACCGTAGAAAGCGGTGTAGTAACAGGAAAATCTCCGGGTGTGGCAGTGATTACAGCGACTACCTCCAATGGAAAATCTTCTGCTTGTGTTGTAACGGTACGTGCAAAAACCGCTTATGATGCCCCTTACGACAAAGATGCTATTTATGCAGATATGGTAGCTTACGGAATAGGAAAAGGATTTACGTTGGATACTGCGTTGTCGGCTGATTCTGCTGAATATTTTGAAGAATATACAGGAGACGGCTGGTATCAAGATGCACCGGAATCACTTTGGAGCAAATGTGCTTGGATGATTGATAATGCGGCTCAGTCAGTAACAAGCAGTACCGGCAGTATGGATGGGCATCGTTTTAATATTCTGTTAAAAGCGGATAATAATGGAGAGTATCATATTTATGTGCTCTATCAATAAGAAAGAACAGGAACTTTTCGTTTGAAAAGTTCTTTTTTCTTTATCGCGTTTTCTATTTATGTAACATAAACCGCACATAAAAGAAAAAGGGAAAAGATTCACGCTTTTCAGTCATGATGGTTCTTTATGGAACATATGATTTTATTATGGAAAGGTGTGGTTATTGTGTTGATATGTTCCATAAAACCGAAAATAAAATTAACGGTTATTGTTATTTTGGGAATCATTGCAGCTATCATTGTATCCGTGATTATTTATTTTAATTTTAAAGGAGAAACATGGGTTATGGTGGCAGGCGCACAATATTCGATACAAGCCGGGGAAAACGAACAAAGAATCGACTTTTTAAAACAATTTGGATGGGAAGTAGAGCAGGAACCCGTATCTATTGAGGAAATTGTCATTCCTCAACAGTTCAATCAGGTGTACGAACGCTACAATGAATTACAAAAAACACAAGGAATGGACCTTACCAAATATGCAGGAAAAACAGTGAAAAAAGTGGTATATCAAATTACAAATTATCAGCGGCAGGATACCATTGTGCATGCAACACTGCTAATTTATCATGATAAAGTCATAGGAGGCGATATCAGCTCTGCCGAGTTAGATGGGTTCATGTATGGTTTTATGGGAGAAGGCTCACAGGAGACCAATCCATTATCCGGTTCTATGATAGCATCTGAGATTGAGGAGGCTTCGCAGCAATCCAAAGGAGAAATTCCCACCACGGCGTATCCAACAGACTGATAAGGCTTTCTCTTGCAGGAAAAGTATGATAAAATAAAGCGACTGATAACAGGAGCGTATGGAAATATGAAAGAACGTTTGGATAAAATTCTTGCATCTCAAAATATAGGAAGCAGAAAAGACGTGGGATTGCTGATACGGAAAGGGACAATTACGGTAAATGGCCTTGTTGTGAAAAAATCTGATACGAAAGTGGATGGAGACATTGATGAAATTTGTGTCAATGGTATTCCGCTGCAATTTAAACGCCATTTATATCTTATGATGAACAAACCCGCAGGGGTACTAAGTGCAGCTAGGGACAGCCGTATGCAAACAGTACTGGACTTATTGCCTGAAGTATATCGCCGCCGTGGGTTATTTCCCGCAGGAAGACTGGACCGCGATACGGAGGGACTTTTAATTATTACAGATGATGGGGATTTTGCACATAAAATGTTGTCTCCCAAAAGTAACGTATCTAAGGTGTACCATGCAAAATTGGATGTCCCTGTGACAGATGAAGATATCACTGCATTTGAAACGGGAATTGTGATTGGTGACCTGCATTGTTTGCCTGCGCATTTGGAACGTTTGGAAAAGGATGGGGAACCATGGGCAAAGGTGACTATTTGTGAGGGCAAGTTTCACCAAGTCAAACGAATGTTTTTAGCGAGAGGCAAACAAGTGATGTATTTGGAAAGAATTCAAATAGGAAATCTACAGTTGGACACAGATTTACATAGAGGAGAAACACGGGAATTAACGGAACAAGAAAGAGCTGCAATTTTTCATAAATAATCGTAAAAAGAACTGTATATTGTGACAGTTCTTTTTTTATATACAAAATACACAAAAGATTTTGGAAAAAGAATGGACAGGCAGTTTTTGAAAAATAAACTTTTTTCAAAAAAACATATGAATTTATGCTAAATAGGTTGAAAAAAACGTAATCTTTGTGTAAAATAAATAATACGATAAATATTTGTGGTGACAAACTTACCAAATGTTTAAAAAAATTTAAGGTATTCATGAACAAATTGCTTTACGCAATTCTTACAAAAAAGTGAGGGAAAACGATATGTCGAACAGATTATTCCAAGGTGTGATTCATCAAATGCGTGACGCCATTGACAGAACAATTGGCGTTATGGACGAAACATCCGTTATAATTGCGTGCAGTGAGCTTGGCAGAATTGGAGAAGTAAATGAAAGTGTAAATGCAGAGACAATGGCCTCTACCGATACTTTTGTTTTAAACGGTTATACTTATAAATCATTTGGCAGCCGTCCCAAACCGGAGTTTGCCGTATTTGTATCCGGCACAGACAGTGAGGCTGTAAAATACGCCAATTTATTGGCAATTTCTCTTGGAAGCATCAAACAATATTACGATGAAAAATATGATCGCAGCAATTTTATCAAAAATGTAATTTTAGATAACATTTTACCTGGTGATATTTATTTAAAGGCCAGAGAACTGCGCTTTAATACGGATGTAAGCCGTGTGTGCATGTTAATTAAAATTACCAATAAATCTGATGTTTCCGCTTATGATGTCATTCAAAATTTATTCCCTGATAAAACAAAAGACTTTATCATCAATATTAATGAAACTGATATTGCCTTGGTCAAAGAAATACGCAGCGATATTGAAATGAAAGACTTGGATAAACTGGCAAGCTCTATTGTAGATACATTATCCAGCGAATATTATATCCATTGTATGATTGGTATCGGTACCATTGTTGTGGGTATTAAAGATTTGGCGCGCTCCTTTAAAGAAGCTCAGGTTGCAATGGAAGTAGGCAAAGTGTTTGATACGGAAAAAACCATTGTAAGCTATGATAATTTAGGTATTGCTCGTTTGATTTATCAATTGCCTACCACTTTATGCGATATGTTCCTGAAGGAAGTATTCAAACGCGGTTCCATAGAATCTTTAGATCATGAAACATTGTTTACCATTCAACGTTTTTTTGAAAATAATTTAAACGTATCAGAAACTTCCCGTAAGCTTTTTGTTCATAGAAATACCTTAGTTTATCGTTTGGAAAAAATTAAAAAAATTACAGGTTTAGACTTGCGTGAGTTTGAAGATGCGATTGTATTTAAAGTTGCTTTAATGGTGAAAAAGTATCTTTCTTTCAATCCTGTAAAGTTTTAGAATTATTTTTTCTTGATATTTCCAGTCGCTACAGAGTTAACAAAATTATTACAAAATAATTACAGCTATTTTCATTAAAAGAATTATAAAAGAAAGACCCATTGGTATGATTGTAAATAATATCAGTGGGTTTTGACACTTTTTCAAAAACTTACTCGAATTTTGTTACCAATGAGGAGAATTTGTTTTGATAGAGTTTAAGAATGTCTCCAAAGTATACCCCAATGGTGCGGTTGCTTTGAAGAATGTAAACATTAACATAGAAAAAGGCGAATTCGTTTTTATCGTAGGTTCCTCCGGTGCCGGTAAAAGTACTTTTTTGAAGTTAATTATGTGCGAAGAAAAACCGGAATCCGGCGACATTATATTCAATGGGCGAAATTTGTCAAAAATACGTAAGAGGGAAATACCGTATATCAGACGTAATATGGGAACTGTGTTCCAAGATTTCCGCTTGATTGACCATATGACTGTTTATGATAATGTTGCATTTGCCATGCATGTTGTAGGGGCAAGTAACCGCGAGATTAAGAAGCGTGTACCTTATATTTGCGGATTGGTTGGTCTTGAGAAAAAGATGAAGTGTAAACCTCACGAACTTTCCGGTGGCGAACAGCAGCGTGTTGGTTTGGCAAGAGCGCTTGTGAATAATCCCAAAATTATCATTGCAGACGAACCTACAGGTAACGTTGACCCGGATTTATCCTTTGAAATTGTAGATTTGCTCAGCGAAATTAACCGCCGCGGTACCACTGTTCTTATGGTTACCCACGAGCATGACTTGGTTCAGCATTTCCATAAACGTGTCATTGAAATTCACGGCGGTGTTGTGGTTGCTGATACAAACGTGAAAAATCAGCCGCAGCCTTATGTAAGGGGAGCATCGGTACCAAATACGCCTGAACAAGAACAGGATACATTCCAAGATGATGATTTGCTTGATGATTATCGAGAAGACGATGCAGGAGAACAAGTTACATATCCCGATTCCGATTATCAGGAAATGTTAAAACGTTACAGTGTTGCTTCTGAAGAAGAGCCGGAAGAGCAAACGGAAGAAGTGAAAGAATATATTCCGGGACATGTAAAAGAACATATTGTAAATGTTGAAACAATTTCTCAACCGGAGGCTCAGTCGGAAGACGAAGATAATGAGGACGAAATTGTTCACTATGAAGATGCATTGGAAGAGCTTGAAAATGTTTTAAAACATGAAACAGAAGAGGACGAGAAAGACAAGGAGGTGGCAAAGGGATGAAATTAGGCTACCTGTTTAAAGAAGGCGTAAAAAATGCTTGGTCTAATCGTACTATGACAATTGCTTCCATAGCTGTTTTGGTTTCTTGTCTATTATTAACCGGCTCTGCAGTTCTGTTTTCTATGAATCTTGCTAAGGCTATGGAGGTTTTCCAGGGAGGAAACTCCATTCAGGTATATCTGGATGATGGATTACCTACTTTGGAATCTGTAAAAATAGGAGAAGCAATTAAATCGATTGATAATGTAGAGAATTGTGAGTTTGTTTCAAAAGATGAAGCGGTGCAGAGCTATATTGACGCTTTGGGCGGTGATGGCGATATTCTGGCCGGATTAACGGGAGAAAATAATCCACTGCCGGATGCCTTTAGAATTTCATTAAAAGATTTATCCATTTATGAAGAAACAGCACAGCAGATTTTAAGTATTGAGGGCGTACAAAAAATTAATGACTATTCCGAAGTTGCAAATAAATTAACAAGACTGGACACTATGGTGAAAATTGTTGCAATCAGTGTTGTAACTGTATTAGGTATCGTTTCACTGTTTATTATTGCGAATACCATTCGAGTCACTATGCACTCCAGAAGACTGGAAATCAGTATTATGAAATCGGTTGGTGCTACAAACGGTTTTGTAAGGGTGCCATTTTTAGTGGAAGGTGCTTTAATCGGATGTATTTCCGGTTTGATTTCCAGTGGTTTGGTTGCATTGGCATACAATTATGTAATGAAGGTTATTTCCAGCCTGATGTCATCGTTTATACCATTGCCGTTATCAACAGTCATTCCATGGACTATTTTAGCGTTTGTTGGGGCAGGTATTTTATTTGGACTTGTTGGCGGTCTAATCTCCATTGGAAAGTATTTGAATAAAGAAGGGAGTAAGGTAATTGCTTTGTAAAACTTTGAGAAACAAAATTATTAAAATTGCATTGATTGCTACTATGGCTGTTTCTGTTACCGTAGCACCAATTATGCATACATATTTGACTCCTACTGTTTCCGCGGCATCTTCTTTGGATGAACTGCAGGAAAAACAGAACGAAATTGAACAGCAAAAAGAAGAAACCAACGCGAAGCTGGAAAGCTTGAAAGCTGATCAAGCACAGCAGCAAGAGTACAAAAATGCGCTGGATGAACAGTTGGCTAATGTAAAACAAGAAAAATATGTAATTCAAGAACGTATTAATGTACTGGATGCTCAAATTACTGAAAAACAAGCTGCAATTGAAGATAAGCAAAAAGAAATCGACGCAAATTTTGAACAATTGGGTCAACGTCTAAACGCAATTTATCTTGCAGGTGAAACAACTACGTTAGAAATTTTACTTCACTCCAGCAATGCGACTGAACTAATGGACAACATGGAAGTGGTGCAGAGCATTACAGAACATGATAAAAAATTAATTGAAGACCTGCAAAAAGCTATCAGTGAAATTAAAGATGAAAAAGCTGAGATAGAAGCCAACCGTGATGAAGTAGCAAATGCTAAAGTTGAGCTTGACCAAAAGCAGGAAGAAATCAATGCGCTTGTGGAAGAAAGCAATCGTGTATTAGAAGAACTTAATGCCAATATTGAGCAAGAAAATGAGCATTTACATGCTTTAGATGAACAAAGCGCTGAAGCGGCTGCAGCAGTTGACAAGTGGTTTGAAGATTACTATGCACAACAAGCGCAACAAGCGCAGCAAAACCAAAATAATAATTCTGGTAGTGGATCAGATAATTCTGGAAACTCCGGTGGTTCTAGTAACTCTGGTGGCTCTGGTAACGGCGGCTCAAATAATGGAGGAAATTCCAGTGGAGGTGGTACCAATATCAGTGGGGGTATTAGTTCTTCTGGTTGGATGTGGCCTGCTCCCGGTACGAATGGATTGACCTCTGATTTTAGTGACGGCAGAAATCACGGTGCTTGGGACATTGCTTCGGCAGGTGGATGTAGCGGTAATCCAATTGTTGCAGCACGTGCAGGTAAAGTGGTTTATGTTAATACTGATAGCTGGGGAGGCGGCTATGGAACTTGTGCTTATGTGGATCATGGAGATGGCTTTATAACCATATACGCTCATATGAGCAGTAGGGTTGTGAGTGTTGGTCAATATGTAAATCAGGGCGATTTACTTGGATTTATTGGAAATACTGGTAATTCTTTTGGTGCACACTTACATTTTGAAATCCGTCTTAATGGTACAAGAGTAGATCCGTACAATTATTATAAAGATATGTATCCAAGCATACCGAAGTATTTTTAACATTTAAAAACGATTCTGAATTTAAATTCAGAATCGTTTTTGTTTTACAAAGGAGAATTATTATTTCTAATTTCTCACTGTATTTGTCATTCTTTATTTTTTGTAATTATAAATTTATGGGGTAGGTATTTTGTTAAACCCCTAATTATCATTGACAGATACCGGCACTTTTACTATAATAGAACATAAGTATTAATCAATGCTGACAGCATTTTATTTATACAGCACACACCAATTTTATATCAATATCATAAAGGTGGTTATTCACATATGTCTAAACCAATTTTTTTGACAGAAGAGGGCCTTGCAGCGCTGGAGCAAGAACTGGAAGATCTTAAATCTGTCAAACGTAAAGAAATTGCAGAGAAAATTAAAGTCGCACTGTCATTTGGTGACTTATCTGAAAATAGTGAATATGATGAGGCGAAAAACGACCAAGCCATTGTAGAAGCACGTATTGCAGATATTGAGGTTATGCTGAAAAACGTGCAAGTCATTGACGAAAGTGAACTTAGCACAGAGAACATCCATATTGGTTCTAAAGTGGAAGTAAAAGTAACTGCGGTGAAAAATGGAGAGTCCAATATCAAAGAATACCGTATTGTAGGTTCTAACGAGGCAAACCCAAAAGCAGGAAGAATTTCTGATGAATCTTTAATCGGAAAATCTCTATTGGGACATACTGTAGGAGATAAGGTAGAAGTGGAAGTACCTGCAGGTGTTATGCTTTATGAAGTGTTAAGTATTTCAAAGTAAGATTGTAGGGGGGCGGCGTGAGTTTTTCACCCTGCCCTTTTATTTTTTAAGAAGTTTAAAGTAGGGAGAGTATAACATGAGCGAAAAGGAAAAAGAGGCTATTGTGGAAGAACAGCAGCAAGATATCAGCGAATTACTTCAAATTCGTCGTGATAAATTGGCTGCATTACAAGCAGAAGGAAACAATCCGTTTTTTGTAAATACTTGCGATAAAGATATTAGTGCACAGGAAATTCATGACCGTTTTGAAGAGTTGGAAGGAAAAGATGTGTGCATTGCAGGTCGTATTATGAGTTGGCGTGATATGGGAAAAGCAAGCTTTATGGATATTCACGACCGTTCCGGACGAATGCAGGTATATTTGAAAATAGACGAAGTTGGAGAGGATGTATACAAGGGGCTCTCTAACTGGGATTTAGGTGACATTGCAGAAGTAAAGGGATATGTGTTCAGAACACGCCGCGGAGAAATTTCTGTACATGCAAAATCGATTCGTTTGCTTTCCAAATCTTTGCTTCCATTGCCTGAAAAGTTCCATGGACTTAAGGATACAGACTTAAGATACCGTCAACGCTATGTGGATTTGATTGTAAATCCGGAAGTGAAAGACACTTTTATCAAACGCAGCAAAATTATCAGCACCATGCGTTCTGTACTGGATAACTTAGGATTTATTGAAGTAGAAACTCCTATTTTAAATACCATTGCGGGCGGTGCTGCTGCCAGACCTTTTATTACACATCACAATACTTTAAATATGGACTTGTTTTTGCGTATTGCACCTGAGCTGTATCTGAAACGTTTGATTGTAGGCGGTATGGAAAAGGTGTATGAAATTGGACGCCAATTCCGTAATGAAGGTATGTCCGTGAAACATAACCCTGAATTTACTACCATTGAACTGTACGAAGCTTACACAGATTACCACGGTATGATGGATATCACAGAGAATTTGATCAATGCTTGTGCACAGGCTGTTTGTGAAAGCGATGTTATTACGTATCAAGGGGAAGAAGTAAATCTGCAAAAACCATTTCGTCGCTTGACGATGATTGAAGCTGTGAAAGAGTACACAGGTGTAGATTTTGATACATTTGCAGGCGACAATGAAAAGGCACATGCTGTGGCAAAAGAACTGGGTTTGCCTGTTGAAAAACATCATGTTTGGGGCGATATTTTAAATCTGGCATTTGAAGAAAAAGTAGAAGAAAAACTTCTACAACCAACCTTTATTTGTGATTATCCTGTTGAAGTTTCTCCACTGACAAAACGGAAACCAGACAGACCTGAACTGGTGGAACGTTTTGAGTTATTTATTACACGCCGCGAATTTGCAAATGCATATACAGAATTAAATGACCCAATTGACCAAAAAGAGCGTTTTGAATATCAAATGAAATTACGTGAACAAGGTGATGAAGAAGCCAATCAAATTGATGAAGATTTTATTACAGCGTTGGAATATGGTATGCCTCCTACCGGTGGTATGGGTATGGGAATTGACCGTTTGGCAATGTTATTGACAGACAGTGCATCTATTCGAGATGTATTGCTATTCCCCACAATGAAACCAAGAGACTAAATTTCACATAAAAGAAAAGAGATGACACAATCATGAGAAGTGATTTAATGAAGGGCGGTCCCAGCCGCGCACCTCAGCGTTCATTATTGCGTGCATTGGGACTTTCGGATACGGAATTGACACGTCCGTTTATTGGGGTGGTTTGTTCCAAGAGCGATTATATCCCGGGTCACAAGCACTTGGGAGAAATTGCGGAAGCAGTAAAAGCAGGAATCCGTAATGCAGGCGGAGTTCCGTTTGAGTTTGAAACAATTGGTGTTTGCGATGGCTTGGCAATGGGACACCAAGGTATGAAATACTCTTTATGCTCCCGTGAATTAATTGCGGACTCTATTGAAGTCATGCTGACAGCTCATCCTTTAGATGCGGTTGTGTTTATTCCAAACTGCGATAAAATTGTACCAGGTATGATTATGGCAGCCTGCCGTTTGAATTTGCCAAGTATTTTTGTAAGCGGCGGACCAATGCTGCCGGGCAAACATAAAGACACTCGTTTTGGACTTTCCGAAATGTTTGAAGCGGTTGGAAGTTATGCTTCCGGAAAAATTGATTTGGACGAATTGACAGATATGGAAAAATCAGCTTGTCCAAGCTGCGGTTCTTGTTCCGGTATGTATACGGCAAACTCTATGAACTGTTTAACCGAAGCGATAGGCCTGGCTTTACCCGGAAATGGCAGCATTCCTGCTGTAATGTCTGCCAGAACTGCACTTGCAAAGCAAGCAGGAGAACGTATTATGGAATTGCTGAAACAAGGTCTCCGTCCAAAAGACATTTTAAATGAAAAAGCATTTGAAAATGCGTTAAGAAGCGATATGGCTCTGGGTTGCTCCAGCAACACCGTTCTGCATTTGCTTGCAATTGCATACGAAGCGGGTGTGAATGTAACCATGGATTTGATCGATGAAATCAGCAAAACAACGCCTCAGCTTTGCAAATTAAATCCTGCAAGCGAAGTGTTTATTACAGATCTAAATGAAGTAGGCGGGATTCAATCTGTGCTGAAAGAGCTTGCAAAAGCAGGATTGGTACATATGGATATTCCAACAGTCAATGGTACAGTTGGTGAGAGAATGCAGAATTATCCTGCGGCTGATGGTGAAGTTATTCGTACTGTGGAAAATGCTTTCCGTAAAGATGGCGGTATTGCTATCTTAAAAGGCAATATTGCACCGGAAGGCGCAGTTGTAAAACAAGGTGCAGTTGCACCTGAAATGATGGTTCACAGTGGTCCTGCACGTTGCTTTAACTGTGAAGAGGATGCTTCTGAAGCAATTCTTGGCGGTAAAATTAAAGCGGGTGATGTTGTAATTATTCGTTATGAAGGACCAAAAGGCGGTCCCGGTATGCGCGAAATGTTGCAGCCAACTGCGGCCATTACAGGTATGGGGCTGGGTGCCAGCGTTGCACTGATTACAGACGGACGTTTTTCAGGTGCTACCCGAGGTGCTTCTATCGGACACGTTTCTCCTGAAGCTGCCGCAGGCGGTGTGATTGCGTTGATAGAAGATGATGATATCATTGATATCAATATTACAGAACGTAAACTGGATGTTCGTGTAAGTGAGGAAGAACTTGCAGAAAGAAAGAAACGTTGGAAAGCTCCTGAAAAAGAACTGACAGGTTATATCAAACGCTATGCACAGCATGTAACCTCCGGTTCTCGCGGTGCTGTATTCGAAAAATAAAGACACGTATTATTTTGTCGGCACAGTACCCGTAAAACGGTACTGTGCCATTTTTTGTAAAGTTGAAAAAAGATGAAAAAAACAGTATAATAGATAGAAACAATTATGAGTTTGAATGAGGGGGAATAGAAATGGGCATGACAATGACACAAAAAATTCTTGCTGCACATGCCGGGTTGGATTCTGTAAAAGCAGGTCAATTAATTGAAGCCAACTTAGACATTGTGTTAGGCAATGATATTACAAGCCCGGTTGCAATCAATGAATTTGAAAAATGTGGTGCCAAAGGTGTATTTAACAAAGAAAGAATTGCACTTGTAATGGACCACTTTACACCGAATAAGGATATCAAGGCTGCAGAACAATGCCGTCAGGTAAGAAATTTTGCAGATAAATATGATATTAAAAATTATTTTGATGTAGGACAAATGGGTATTGAGCATGCACTTCTCCCTGAACAAGGGGTTGTAGGTCCCGGCGATGTTATTATTGGTGCGGATTCACATACTTGCACTTACGGTGCTTTAGGTGCATTTTCCACAGGCGTAGGCTCTACAGATATGGCTTGCGGTATGATAACAGGTAAAGCCTGGTTTAAGGTACCGTCTGCAATTAAAGTGGAACTTGTAGGAAAACTCCAAAAATATGTAAGCGGTAAAGATGTTATTTTGCACTTGATTGGTAAAATTGGTGTAGATGGTGCTTTGTATCGTTCTTTAGAGTTTACAGGAGAAGGTATCGCAAGTTTATCCATGGACGACCGTCTTTGCATTGCGAATATGGCAATTGAAGCAGGCGCCAAAAATGGTATCTTCCCGGTAGATGAAGTGACGCTGGAATATTGCAAAGGCAGATGCCAGAGAGAACCCAGAATTTTTCAGGCAGACGCGGATGCAGAGTACGATGAAACCATTGTGATTGACCTTTCTGCGTTACGCCCGACAGTTGCATTTCCTCATTTACCTGAGAACACCAAGACCATTGACGAAATTGGAGAAAATGAAATTAAAATTGACCAAGTAGTAATTGGTTCCTGCACCAATGGTAGAATTGAAGACTTGGAAGTGACGGCTGAGATTTTAAAAGGCAAAAAAGTTGCCAAACATGTAAGATGTATCATTATTCCGGGTACACAGTCCATTTATTTGGAAGCCATTCGCAGAGGCTGGGTAGAAATCTTCATTGAAGCAGGCGCTGTATTTTCTACACCAACATGTGGTCCTTGCCTGGGTGGACACATGGGCATTTTGGGTAAAGGCGAGCGTGCGGTTTCAACAACAAACCGTAACTTTGTGGGACGTATGGGCCACATTGATTCAGAAATTTATTTGTCCAGTCCGGCAGTTGCTGCTGCAAGTGCATTGACCGGTTATATTACAGATCCAACCAAATAAAAAGGAGGCTTTCCATATGAACGCACACGGTATTGTACATAAATATGGCGATAATGTTGATACAGACGTGATTATCCCTGCCCGTTATTTGAATACTGCTTCCCATAGTGAGCTGGCTGCTCATTGTATGGAAGATATTGACAAGGATTTTGTGAACAAAGTAAAACAAGGCGATATCATTGTTGCCAATAAAAACTTTGGCTGCGGTTCTTCTCGTGAACATGCTCCTATCGCTATTAAAGCAAGTGGTATTTCATGTGTAATTGCAAGCACATTTGCCCGTATCTTTTATCGCAACTCTATTAATATCGGCCTTGCAATTTTAGAATGTGATGAGGCGGCAAAAGATATTAAAGACGGTGATGAAGTAAAAGTAGATTTTGATACAGGTGTAATCGAAAATATTACTACGGGAAAAACATATCAGGCAGAACCATTCCCGCCGTTTATTCAAAATATTATTTCCAAAGGCGGATTACTGAAAAGTATAGGAAAATAATGAGGAGGAGTATTTCTGAAATACATTGGTATTTTGGTTATACTCTTTTGTTGTTTTATAGACAGAAAAACGGAAAAGCTTTATAAAATATTCATAAATATCAAGCGATTTTCTATTATAATGAAGCTATCAAGATACTAAAGAGAGGAATCGGTTATGATGTCGGCAGGTAAAATATTAGTAGTGGATGACGACCAGAATATTTGCGAATTATTGCGTTTATATATTGAAAAAGAAGGCTTTGAAGTCCGTATTGCCAATGACGGTCGCAAAGCATTGGAGATTTTTGAAGAACAAAATCCCGATTTGATTATGTTGGATATTATGCTGCCGGAATTGGACGGTTGGCAGGTATGCAGAGAAATCAGAAAAAAATCTCAATGTCCTATTATTATGCTGACTGCAAAAGGTGAGGTATTTGATAAAGTACTTGGCCTTGAATTAGGTGCGGACGATTATGTGGTGAAACCATTTGAAACCAAAGAAGTAGTTGCGCGCATTAAGGCTGTTTTGCGCCGCTACGGAAGCAATGCAGAGGAGCAGATAAAAGAAGTACGTTACGATAAACTAAGCATCAACTTGACCAATTATGAGTTGAAGGTGGATGGCGTGGCAATTGACACACCTCCCAAGGAGATGGAATTGATTTACCATTTGGCCAGCAATCCCAACCGTGTATTTACTCGTGACCAGCTTTTGGATGAGGTATGGGGATTTGATTATTACGGAGATTCCCGTACTGTTGACGTACACGTAAAGCGTTTAAGAGAAAAGTTAGAGGGCGTTTCTGACAAATGGGCGCTGAAAACCGTTTGGGGTGTTGGTTACAAATTTGAGCTGAAAGAATAAAGAGAGGGCTGTTTTGATTGAAAAAGAGCTTGTTTAAGAAATACCTAAGTGTAACATCTATTATCATCGTGGTTAGCTTTTTATTCTTAGGCACCGTTATGATTGTATTTATTGCCCGCTATTTTCAGTCTGAAAAGCAGGCGCAATTAACGCAGAATGCAAAAAGTATGGCAAGCATTGCAGGTCAAAGTGTTGTTATGATGCAGGATAATCAATACTTAATTGACGGTTCCAGAATGGCTTTATTTATTAAGGCTTTTTCCGAGAATGTAGATGCTGATTTTTTCTTGGTGGATCAGTCCGGTGCTGAAATGATTTCTACCTACAGCATTGAAGAAGATGAAAATCCCAATGTAGATATCAAATCCAGACAAAATATCAGTTCTGAGACAATGCAGCAAGCATTATCCGGATATTTTTCCGCTACAGGTACTATGAATGGATTATATAGCAGTAATTACTATATTATTGGTGTACCGATTGTTACCACCAATTCTTCAGGTCAACAAGTAGCGATAGGAGCTGTATTTGCTGCATCTGACTTAAAAGTTTTAGATGTATTCAGGGATGAAACCATTAAAATGTTTTTACTGGCTGCTGTTGCAGCATTTATGGTGTCTTTCTGCATTGTTTGGACATTCTCATACAAATTGGCAAAGCCACTGAGAGAAATGGCAATTGCAACCAAACACTTTGGAGAAGGAGATTTCTCGGTTCGTGTTCCTGTTGAAAGTCAGGACGAAATTGGAGAGCTGGCATCTGCATTTAACCAAATGGCGGAAACATTGGCGGCAGGTGAAAGTATGAGGCGCAATTTTATTGCCAATACTTCTCATGAGCTGAAAACGCCTATGACAACCATTGCAGGATTTGTGGATGGTATTCTGGACGGCACCATTCCCGAAGAAAAACGCAATCATTATTTGAGAATTGTTTCACAGGAAGTAAAACGTTTGTCCCGTTTGGTAAAAACCATGTTGGATCTTTCTAAAATTGACAGCGGTGAAATGAAACTGCGCCTTACTCGCTTTGATTTGAGTAATACCGTATTTGTTACACTGCTATCTTTTGAAAAAGCCATAGAAGACAAAAAAATAGAAATCCGTGGTTTGGAAACTGCTTCCAGCTTATTTGTAGACGGTGACCCTGATATGATACATCAGGTTTTATATAATTTATTGGAAAATGCAGTAAAGTTTACGAATGTAGAAGGTTACATTGACATACGCTTAGCAGAAACCAATGACCGTGTGACAGTTACCATTAAGAACAGTGGTCCCGGCATTCCCGCGGATGAAGTGGCTATGATATTCGACCGTTTCTATAAAACGGATAAATCTCGCAGTCAAGATAAAAACGGAATGGGTCTTGGACTTTATATTGTTCGTACCATCATTCGTCTGCATGGCGGTGAAATCAGTGTTAGCAGCGTTGAAAATGAATTTTGTCAATTTGAATTCTGGCTGCCTAAAAAAATAAAAGATTTGAATTCCGACAAGGGAAAAGACAGCAAGGAACCAAAGGACAGTAAGTGGAGTAATCCGCTAAAAAGTGATAATAAGCAAGCGAAAACAGATAAGAAAGCGAAGAAAAAAGAAGATACAGGTTCTGCGCCTGAGGTCATTGAAGTGACAGATGTAGAAATTGTAGAAAAACCAAAAGATGACGATGCTTCACTGCATTGATGTGTAATGAACAGTAGGGTAAACATAGTTTTACCCTACTGTTTGTCATCAGATACTATTGATAAGAGGTGTATACATGGACGAAAATCGCAATCCGTTTGATTCTACGCAGCCAAATTCCAATTCGTCTGAACCAAAGCAGACAGGTACCCATAATACTTCGTCAACAAAACGTCCTCAACAGGGAGCATATGGTCAATCGGAAAATGTCTACTATCAAGCGGGGCAAGAAGATAGAAATACAGAACAGAATCAGCAAACAAGAAGTTCTGATATTCCGCCATACCAATGGAACTCTTCCTATCAGGGAGATATGTCCCAGAATCAGGGGACGTCCGGACAGCAAACTCCACGTGGCTCCTATGGGCAGCAATATCCTTACGGAACAGAACAGCCGAATTCTTGGAATCAAAATGATAGTGCCGATTCATTTCCCGATTGGAATGGACAGTATTGGCAAAATGGAGCAGGATTTCAGCCTTCTCCTTTCGGATGGCCTCCTCAGGAGCCAAAAAAGAAGATGAGCGTAGGCATGAAGGTATTTATTGTGATATTGGCTGTTTTGGCCGTCAGTTTTATTGGAGGTTTTGCAGGATTTGGTATTTATGTGGTAGTTCAGCAACAAAATGGTACATCATCTGAATCAAGCGATAATTACAATTCTTCTCAATCTTCCAATAATTCCATTGTGGATGAGGACGCAGCTGCAAATATTCCTGATAAAACTGACCCAAACTTTCAGGGAATTACGCTTTCATCTGTAGACAGCGAAATACTCACACCTGAACAAGTATATGAAAAAGTATCTGTATCGATGGTCAGTATTTTAGCGACTTCTATTGGTAGTACAACAGAAAGTGATTCTTCCGTTAGTCAGGGAAGCGGAGTGATTGCAACCTCCAATGGATATATCATTACAAATGCACACGTAATTAATTATTCCAAATCCGCACAAGTGGCTGTTATTACGCATGACCAGAAACAGTATGATGGTGTCGTTGTAGGTCTGGATAAGGATGCCGACTTGGCTGTGATTAAAATTGAAGCGGAAGGATTAATACCCGCTGAATTTGGAGATGACAATGATTTATCTGTGGGAGAAACAGTGGCTGCAATCGGAAATCCGGGTGGCGTACAGTATTCCGGCTCAATGACTATGGGAGTGGTATCTGCAGTGAATCGTAGTGTAGCAAATTACAGCAGCACAGGCATTACGTATATTCAAACAGATACCGCCATTAATCCGGGTAACTCAGGAGGCGGATTAATTAATATGCGTGGGCAGGTCGTTGGAATTAATACCATAAAAGTAGTTTCTTCCGGTTATGAGGGTATGGGATTTTCGATTCCAATCAGTCAGGCTAAGCCAATATTGGATACGTTAATCAGAGAAGGTGATATACCATCTGTCGGTAAGCTGGGGATTACGGGTTCTACCAAATATCTCCCGGTAGACGGTGAAAACTATTCGATAGCGGGTGGCGTATTCATTGCATCTATCGATAGCAGCAGCCCCTTGACAGACAGCGATTTGGAACAGGGAGATTTAATTGTAGCATTTAATGGTAATACCATTAACACACTTGAGGACGTATATACACAGCTAAAAGATTATCGAGTTGGAGAAGAAGTTACTTTAACCATTCGAAGAATGAATGAGAATGAAGATTTCACATTTGATGTGCAAACTACGATTATGAATCGTAATTAAAAATATTATTGTTGTTTCAGCATTCATGAAAAACCAAACTTTCTACTGAGAAAGTTTGGTTTTTTTCTTTTTTTCGCATTTTGTCATGTTTTGAAAAATTTTTTCACATCATATTTCCCTGTTCAGGCGAATTTTCCACTGTTTTTTACGGTATAGTGAGGGGTTTTATATAAATAGAAGCATTAGGAGGATTTTATGGAACATACAGAACAGGAAAAACAGGCAAAGTTAGTGGAAGGTCTTGAGCGCTTAGCTTTTGGAAATGTAACAGATGCCATTAAACTTTTGTTTTGTGATGAGTTAAATACCCGCATACTGAATAAATTGGACTTATTTCATATTTCTGAAATTAAGCGACCAAAAGGCGGAGGAATAGAAATCAAATTTTATGACCGTTTGAAAGCGCTTCAATGTTTGCAGGAATTATACAATGGTCAGTCAAGCGATACTTCCGGTTTTTATCGTGCCTTGGAGCAAGGTGTGAAAACATTTGAGGAGGATGAATCTTAATTGAGATTTCAATCATTCTCAAAAAAACAGCTGCAGGCATTAAGTTGGTGGTATCAAGGCAGTCCATACGCCTCTTACACAGCTGTTATTTGTGACGGTGCGGTCAGAAGTGGAAAAACTCTATGTATGAGTATTTCGTTTTTCCTCTGGGCTTTTTATCAATTTCAAAATCAATCGTTTGCCTTCTGCGGTAAAACTATACGCTCGATAAGGCGCAATTTAATCACCCCTGTTTTACCGATTTTGAAGGAGTTGGGTTTTCAATGTCACATTCATTATTCTGAAAATTGTTTGAGTGTAATCTTTCAAGGACGAAAAAATCGATTCTATTTGTTTGGCGGTAAAGATGAAGGTTCGGCAGCAATGATACAAGGCATCACGTTAGCGGGCGTTATGTTTGATGAAGTTGCCTTGATGCCGCGCTCTTTTGTGGAGCAGGCTTTGGCAAGATGCTCTGTAGAAGAGGCAAAGTTTTGGTTCAACTGTAATCCGGAGCATCCTCAGCATTGGTTTTATCAGGAATGGATTTTAAAGGCCAAACAAAAACAGGCGTTATATTTACATTTTACGATGGAAGATAACCCGTCTTTGTCCCCAAAAGTGCGTAAGCGCTATCATTCTTTATATTCAGGTGCGTTTTATGAACGCTTTGTTTTGGGAAAATGGGTAGCAGTACAAGGACTTATTTATCCTTTTATGACTCAAGATAGATTTTGCGATACACCAAAAGGGGCGTTTGAGGAATATGTGGTATCCTGCGATTACGGAACGGTTAATCCTTCCTCCTTTGGTTTGTGGGGAAAACAACAAGGGATTTGGTATCGTCTGGAAGAATATTACTATCATTCCCGTTTGACAGGGACATCCCGAACGGATGAAGAACATTATGAAGGATTGGTAGATTTAATCGCAGGTCGTCCGGTTACCAAAATTGTGGTAGACCCATCTGCCGCCAGCTTTATTGCGGTCATTCAGCGTCATGGAGCATATTTGGTTCTTCCCGCAAAAAATGACGTGGTAGATGGTATCCGTGCAGTAAGTGTTGCGTTAAAACAAGGGGATATCCGAATTTGCAATACTTGTACGGATACGATTCGCGAATTTGGTTTATACCGCTGGAACGATTCCATGCACAAAGATATGCCAATTAAGGAAAATGACCATGCTATGGATGACATTCGCTATTTTGTTTCTACTGTTTTATCAGAAAGAAACGACGATTTTTTTGTTATGGCAGCGCAGCGCTGTTGATTTATTTCAGTACAGCGCAGCCGACATAGAAAATACCAACAACAGATGATAGAGAAAAAAGAAGGGATTTTTTCATTGAATTTCATGAGAAAACAAGGACAAGAGGGGAAAAAGAAGAAAAAAGAACAAGCTTTAGAAAGTAAGACAGTTGACGCTACCATGGCAGTTCAAACTGTGGGTAAACAAGATTATTTTGTATGGCAATGTTGTGAGAATAATATCGCTGCAGAGCGACAGCTTTATACTGCATTAAGAGGTGCGGTGCCGATTATTGATTCTGCTATTCATAAATTACTTCGTATTATTGGAAATTTTACTATAGAATGCGAAGATAAACAGGCAGAAAAGGAACTGCATTCTTTTCTGGATCATGTAAAGGTGAATACGTATCAACAAGGTATTTACAGTTTTATCAGCTGTTATTTTGACCAGCTACTTACCTATGGTACAGCAGTTGCCGAGATAGTTCCTACCATAGGGGGCGATGATATTGGCGCATTGTATGTAGCTGATTTAGACAACATTGATTTGATGCATGACGATAAAACGTTATCCGTGGATATTTATGTAAAAGATAACTTTGGAGAAAGAAAGCCGATTCCATATCCGGATTTGATTTTAATGACAGCACTCAATCCGCCTCACGGCAGTGCACATGGCGTTTCCATTTTAAGAGGGCTGCCGTTTGTCAGTGAGGTACTTCTAAAAATTTATAAATCCATTGGTATGAATTGGGACAGGGTCGGTAATGTCAGATTTGCAGTTACCTATAAACCGACCAATGACCCTATGGACCGCGCGTATGCAAAAGAACGTGCACAGCAAATTGCTACAGAATGGAGTCGTGCTATGCGTAGCGGGGATATCAGTGATTTTGTGGCAGTGGGTGATGTAGGGATTAAGGTCATTGGTGCGGACAACCAGATTTTAGATAGTGAAGTACCTGTACGTCAGATGATGGAGCAGATTATTACAAGGCTTGGATTACCCCCGTTTATTTTAGGATTGTCGTGGTCCTCGACCGAAAGAATGTCCAGCCAGCAGGCGGATGTTTTAACAAAAGAAATGGAAGCTTACCGTATGCTGCTGAACCCTTCTATTGAAAAAATATGTTCCCTTTGGCTTACACTGCACGGTTATGATACCTCTTTTGAAATTGTATGGGATACCATTACCATGCAAGACCGTGTAGAGGAAGCCGACGCCAGGTTAAAACACGCGCAGGCAGAAAAACTGGAATGGGAAACAGCAAAGGAAAAGGAGGGAAAACAGTGAACGGAGCTATTATCAAACATATGCAAACAGATATGACGCACGATTTGGAATGCATCAA
Organism: uncultured Oscillospiraceae bacterium; assembly: GCA_900541905.1. Classification (GTDB taxonomy): domain Bacteria; phylum Bacillota; class Clostridia; order Oscillospirales; family Acutalibacteraceae; genus UMGS1071. Next base: position 15,333 of record UQLQ01000008.1, on the reverse strand, counting down.
TCAATATACACGCAGACCATTTACGGAACAGGAAGTATATACGTTTTCCGTGGTGCTTTGTGACAACGAAATCGACCGCGATTTTGAACGGTTCAGTGTGGAAGCATTACATACGTTAAGCCAGTTGTTTTTAGGAAAAACAGGCATTTTTGACCACAATATGAAAACAGGTAATCAAGCGGCGCGTATTTATGATACAGCAATGGAAACTATGGAAGGAAAAAGGACTTCCTTTGGAGAACCGTATACTCGTTTGGTAGCAAAAGCATACTTGCCGCGATGTGAAAAAAACACAGATTTGATTATGGAAATTGAAAGTGGTATGAAAAAAGAGGTAAGCGTAGGTTGTGCTGTTGCAGAGAGAATTTGTTCTGTTTGCGGTGCGAACCAATCATTCGCACCATGTAACCATAAACAGGGAAAACAGTATGAAAAAAACGGAGCAAAAGAAGTCTGCCACATTGTTTTGAATCAGCCCACAGACGCATATGAATGGTCTTTTGTGGCAGTACCTGCTCAGCGAGAGGCGGGAGTCATAAAGATGTTTGCAAAGACGAAAGGGGGAATGACTGTGGAACAAATCATTCAAAAAATGAAAGAGACTCAAGAGGGGTTATTCCTTTCCGAAGAAGAAATCAGAAAAATGCTCAGACATCTGGAACAAATGGAAGAATATGCGGCATGCGGAAAAGCATACAGAGAAGAGGTAAGCCGCAATGTAGTTAAGCTTTGCGGTTTGGCACAGCCTCAAATTTCTTCTGAGGTGATGAAGCGTGTGACAGAAGGTATGAGTTTAGAAGATTTAAAAGTCTTTGAGAAGGCATTTCGTACAAAAGCGGAAGAAGTGATTCCGCTTTCTCCGCAGTTGGCTGTGGCAAAAGGAACAGAATACAAGAAAAACAGCACAAATCAGGCATTTAAAATTTAAGGAGTTGAATATATGAAAGTATCATTAAACGGTTACGGTGAAAGCGTAACTACATTTGAAGCGGAAGACAGTGTAAAAGCAGGCTCCCCTGTAAAAATAACAGGCAATGGCAAAGTCGGTTTATGTACCGCCAAAGAAGCTTTTTGTGGTATTGCGCTCAACGTCAGAAACGGTTTTGCGGCAGTACAGTTACAGGGTTATTATGGCGGATTGCCATACACAGGTTCCGGTATGAAGGTTGGAATCTTAAAACTTGGTGCTACTTCCGATAAGGCGGAAGTATCTGAAACAGGCAAAGAATGTCTGGTAGTAGATGTAGACAGTGAATCTTCTACCTGCGGTATTATTCTTTAATTGGAAAGGAAGAATCAAATGGCTTTTTATGATAATTTAAAATTGGAAAAAGGAATGTACAATTCCGGCAATAAAAGTTTTACACAAGTATTGGAAGAACTGGACTGTTCCAAAAACTATGAAGGGACAGAATTGGAAGGTTTGGATGCTTATCAGCGTCAATTAAAACGTTTTGACATTAAAGTAGGGGGCAGAAGTTCCGATGCGGTAGAAAAATTTTTCCAAACCAGTGATAGTGCTGCATTGTTTCCCGAATATGTAACACGTGCGGTAAAGCAAGGTATGGAGTATGCAAATTTACTACCTTCTATTGTGGCTACCACGACTACAATCCAGTCCATGGATTACAGAACCATTACAGCATCTCCCAGTGAAGATGACAAAGAGTTAAAACCTGTGGCGGAAGGTGCCCAAATCCCTCAAACCGTAGTCAGAACACAAGATAATCTGGTAAAACTTCATAAAAGAGGCAGAATGCTGGTGTCCTCCTATGAGGCGTTGCGTTTCCAGAAATTAGACTTATTTACGGTGACATTACGTCAAATTGGCGCGTATATTGCAAGAGCACAATTGAAAGACGCAGTAGATGTCTTGCTGAACGGTGACGGAAACGACAATGCGCTAACACCTACCTCTTTATCTGCAAAACCTACTTATACGGATATTGTAAAACTTTGGGGTGAATTGGCTCCATATGAACTAAACACCATGTTAGCATCGACTGTAACCATGCAGGATTTATTAAATATTGACGAATTTAAAGATGCAACAGCAGGTTTGAATTTTCAAGGTACAGGCAAACTTGTCACACCTTTGGGAGCGAATTTGCTTCATGTTCCGTCTTTGAAAGACAAAACCATCATTGGTCTTGATAAAAATTGTGCATTGGAAATGGTACAAGCAGGTGATGTTATCACAGATTATGATAAACTGATTGACCGTCAATTGGAACGTGCAACCATCAGTACCATTGCAGGTTTTGCAAAAATCTTTACGGGTGCTGCAAAAGCAGCTTCTTATACTGCTTAATTAGGTTTTGTTATGGAAGAAGTATTGAGAAGGTTCGCAAGGCTTGCAGGACTGACAGTGGAGGAAGCAGAACAATGGCAGGATCTTTGCGGTGACGCTTATGTTTTGCTGGAATCACAAAGAAAAAAACAGAAAGATGCTTCTTGTGTTGGAGATTTGGTTTGTGCCGCTGCCGCTGCATTGGCATTTTACCAATATACATTGCATCAAAATGCAGCAAGTGAAGCCGATTTTACCGCAGGAGATGTGCGTATTTCTCACAACAGCAAAAGTGTGGAATGGGCAAAAGAATTTTGGCTTGAGGCACGCAGCCATGCCGCTCCGTTACTGAAAGACCCGGATTTTGGTTTTTGGGAGATGAAAGTATGAAAAAAAGTGCGTATTTAAAAACTATGTTTCAAAAATACGGAAACGAGATTACGGTGTACCCAAAATATAAAAAGGAATATCAAGTAAAAGGATTTATTCGCCCGTTGTCTTTTCAACACTTACCTTCTTCCAATGAGCTGGGCATTCCTTTTGACCATACGGACGACGGCGGTTACTTGTATCTTGGTCCGGCCGAATATCGCATTGACAGGGAATTGGAGGAAACTAAACTGGAACAGGATGACGTCCTATATTGGGTTACAAAATCCAGGGCAGTCTATTTGCAAAATGAGCCAATCTACGTTTGTGCGGTACTGCAAAAGGTTGTAGCATCGTAGAAGGAGAATCGTTATGGAAGAATTATGGAATCAAACATCAACAGATATTTTTGATACCAACACGGTCTCATCTGTTTCTGACCAATTGGAGCAGGATTATCGCAGATATGCACATAAGTTAGATGAAGAGGTGATTGGTTAGTGGTGTCTCTTATGAGATTCAAAGATTTTATATGGAGTAAAAATCCGGAAACATTAAATATTTCTATTACAAGAGATATGAAAGAATTGTCGATTCCTTTCCATGGTTCCGTGATGCAGGATTACGGAGAACAGAAACGAATTATTAAAGGAGAGGGCGAGTTTTCGGGGAAACGCTGTATGCAAACATATCAGAAGCTGGCAGCATTGTTTGAAAGCGGAGAAAGCGGTTTACTATCATTGCCCAATTTTCCTGCATTGATTGCAAAGCCTGTTTCTCTTTCTTATATGACTGTTACAAGACCGGATATTCTGCGTTATCAGTTTGTATTCTGGGAAGACAGCAGAAATTCTGTTGCAGTACCTGAAACCTCTCAGTTTCGCATGCATGTTACGGTGAAAGAAGATGGAGAAAATTTATGGACCATTGCACAAAAGGAACATACAACGGTAGAAGAATTGCTGCGGCTGAATCCTCACATTGTATGGCCCAGTTATTTAACAGAAGGTTTGCAGGTGACTTTGCCATGAACTATTGCTGCTATACGGTAAGCGGAAAAAAAGTTGCATTATTGCCCCCTGTTTCTGTTCAAATCAATGTGCATGAAGATGCTCCTGCCGACGATATGACAGTTGTGTTTCCGCTTACGGAACAAGTGCCAAAGATAGCAACCATACGTGTTTGGAATGGTGAAAAACCAATATTTTCAGGAATCATAGATGAACAGATGGTAGGGGTAACAAAAAGTGGTGCTGTATTAAAATTAATTGCTCGCAGCAGGGCGGCATTGCTTTTGGATAACGAAGCCATGCCACAGGAATATCATTATCCTTCCTTGACTCAACTGTATGAACGCCACGTAGAACCGTATGGGTTCTGTGGCTTCATCGGCAATGGGGGAACGTTTGATACAAAGCTGACTATCACCAAAGGAATGAGTGAATGGCAAGTCATTGAAGAGTTTTGTATCAGATGCTTTGGAACGATTCCTTATGTAACGGCTGACGATTATATTGATTGCAGCGGGGCGGTTCCAAACGAGCAGTTGGTATTTGACAATAGCAATGCATCGTGTATTCCCTATCTGTCAATTCTTTATCGTGACAAATTTTATAAACGAGTCAGTGAGTTGTATGTACAGCCGAAACTGGGACAGGCATATACTTCTGTTGTACATGATAATCAAGCACATAAATTGGGCGTACAGCGCAGACGATTTGTGGTCTCCAACAATTATAGAGGAACACGTATGATTGACAGTGCAAAACGAAAAGCAGTAGAAGTAACAGTTGTGTGTGCGGGAGGCATTTGTGGTTCTTTAAAAATGCCTGTTGTTATTTCCGATGCGATTTTGGGTACCATTGATAAATTGAGTATTGCAGGCTGGACTTATACGTTGAATAGCAACGGGGAACGCTGTGAATATTTGCTGAGAAAAGAAGATATTTAATGATAAGAAATGAGTTGATACGATGTGGATTTCACAAAAAGTAGGTGCTTTGGAACAACCAAGCGCCCAGATACAAGTAGGGGAGGTACTTAGTAATACAGGCAGTCTTTCAATACAAGCTGTGGGACAATACAGTGCAGTGCCCTTAGCGGCTCCGTTTGGCATTACTTATGTACCGCCCAAAGGAACAAAGGTAGTTTTGTTGGAAGAAGAGGATACGGTATTGTGTGCGGGGGCAATTTCCGAGCCTGTCAATTTATCTGAAGGGGAACTGATGCTGCGTTCTTCAGGCGGAGCATATATCCACTTGAAAAATAACGGAGATGTTGTCATAAATGGGCAGGTATTTCCTCTGCAATCAACTTGAGGGGGGATTTCCATAGACAGTTTGATACAAAACGGAGATACATCTGCCATTTTAGTCAGCGGCAGACGGGAGTTATTGCAGCGAGTTTGGATACAGATGACAGCGCATAGAGGTAAATTTCCTTACTGCGGAACGCTGGGCAGCAGATTGTACCAAATTGCTGCAAGCGATTCCAAATGTGAACAGAAGGTATTGGAAACCATTGAAGAAGCACTGGAGTTCATACCGCAGGTTAGGGTAAAAGATGTAGTCATTGCAGAGAAAATAATTACGGTTTATGTAGAAACGGAATTCGGAGACGATGCTTTACAGTTTTCAGTGAAAGGAGGAGAGTAAATGGAGACGTATGAGGAAATTTTAGAAAGAATGAAACAAACCTTTGCACAGCAAGCAGGTTATGAAGTAGAAAAAAACAGTGATTTGGAAATAAGAATGCAAGTTTTGGCGGGAGAAATTTACAGTTCATTTGCAAACATAGAATGGTTAAAGCGTCAGGTATTTCCTCAAACAGCTACGGGAGAATATTTGACGATGCACGGCACACAAAGAGGACTCGTGAGAAAGGAGTCTCAAGCGGCAGTAGGAAGTTTAACTTTTTCCAGAACCAGTGCGCTGAGTTATGATTTGCCCATTCCCGTTGGAACTGTTTGCGCTGTAGATAAAGAAGATACGGTACGATATGTTACAACAGAAGAGGCAACCTTAAAGGCAAATGAATTGAGCGTGACTGTAAACGCAAAGGCGAAAGAAGGAGGCCGTAACGGAAATACGGCTGAGAATACCATTCAAATTATGATTACGCCTCCTTCCGGTATTAAGGCAGTAACAAATGCAGAGCCGTTTATTGGCGGCATGGACGCTGAAGATGACAATGCATTTCGTGCACGGTTATTAAAGAGTTACGCAAATATTTCCAATGGAACCAATGCTGCATTTTACAGGGAATTGGCGATGAAACATCCGTCTGTTTATTCCGCAGGCGTAGTTGCAAAAGATGATGGAGTTGGGACGGTTTCTGTATATGTGGCTACCAGAGGCGGCGTGCCGTCCGATGAAGTCATAGAAGAATTACAAAAGCAATTTGATGAAGCAAGGGAATTAAATGTAGCGGTAACCGTAAAACCGGCAGTTTTACAACAAATACCGCTGCGGATTCAAATCAAACCTGCAGAGAAGTATTCGTTTGAGCAGGCAAAAGAAATATGTATGCAAGTAATTGATGATTATTTTGCGCAGATGCACATTGGGGGTATTTTCCGTGTTGCTGAATTATGCAGGAATATGTTGGAATCAGGTGCGATTGCCAACCACTATACGCCTCCGGGAGCAGATTATTCAATGCCGCAAAATAAATTGGTTGTGAAAGGTAATATTATCATCGAGGAAGGCGGCGTGATATAATTTGAGTGTTTCATTTACAGCAATGCACAATGCTTTGCTTGCAACCGGGATTTATGAAATAACAGAAAGTGCCAGACTATATGCAGAATTAAAAGCTTATGATGCCGGTTTGAAAATACTGCATGATCAACTGGATGAATTATTGCAGGAAGCGTTGATTCCAACAGCAGTTTCTTATGGTTTAGAGGAAAAAGAATTGTTATTTGGTCTAAATCTCAGTTCCTGCACGGAAGAAGAAAGAAGAGAACTGTTATGTATGCGCGGTGCTATTGATGTAAATTCTTTTAATAAAGCAGCCTTTTTAAATATCTTGAAATCAGGAGGGATTGAGGCTGAGGTAACCGAATCTCCAAGCACACAACAAATAGCAGTACAGATTTTATCCGTAAAAGGCAGTCAAACGCAGCAAGATACGCAAAATGCTGTTTCTGATTATATCCCTGCTCATGCAGAGTGTACGGTTACATTTGCTAGCGAGACTCAATAATTTCAGTGTTTGAATGTATAAGTATTAAAGTTTTGGGTTAAATAAAATAGGAGAACAGGTTGGGGCAATGTTTGGCATTGCCCCAATTGTCGTAATAGTAGGAAATTACTTGTATTTTCTGCTTTATTATACTATCATTAAGATAAACATTTTTAGGAAATACAGTGGTTAAAAAATATTTAAAGTGTTGGTACAGAAATGTTCAGGCAAAACAAAGGGGGAACAAGCAAATGGAACTGCATGAAAATACAGAGAAACAAGAGCGTGCTTTGTTGGTTGCGGTAGATACAGGAAGTTATGATGTAGAGGCTTCTTTGGCAGAATTATACGAACTTACCAAAACTGCGGGGGCAGAACCCTTTGGAGCCATGACACAAAAAAGACCGGCTTATGAAACTGCTACCTGTGTTGGCTCAGGTATGATTCAGGAAATTGCAGATATTTGCCAAAAACAGGAGATTGATTTGTTGATTTTTGACTGCGAATTGTCTCCAACACAAATACGGAATATAGAGGATATTACAAATGTCCGAGTGATAGACAGAACAATGCTGATTTTGGATATTTTTGCAGCACGTGCCGTTTCCAAAGAAGGCAAATTGCAAGTGGAATTGGCACAGCTCAAATACATGTTGCCACGTTTAACCGGAAAAGGTGTTGCTCTGTCTCGTTTGGGAGGCGGTATTGGTACCAGAGGTCCCGGTGAAACCAAATTGGAAACAGACAAGCGCCATATTCATCGAAGGATAGACGCTTTAAAAGAACAATTGGAGCAAGTAGAAAAACATAGAGAGCAAATCAATCGCAGAAGGAAAAAAGACGGTACCGTCACAGTGGCGTTGGTGGGCTATACCAACGTTGGAAAAAGTACACTCATGAATTATTTAACGGATGCAGGCGTATTGGCAAAGGACATGCTGTTTGCAACACTGGACCCAACTGCGAGAGCTTTGCGCTTACCTTGCGGAAAAACCGTAATGCTCATAGATACGGTTGGGTTGGTCCGCAGACTTCCGCACCATTTGGTACAGGCGTTTAAATCCACTTTGGAACAAGCGGCAACTGCAGATATTATTTTAAATATTTGTGATGCATCCAGCGCGGAATCACAAGTGCACTTAACTGTAACCAAAACACTATTGGAAGAGCTGGGCTGTAAAGACAGACCAATTATTCCTGTATTGAATAAATGCGATTTGGTTCCTGGGATTAACCATATGCCAATGATTGGCGGTGCAGTGAGAATCAGTGCTGCTACGGGACAAGGTGTTGATCGTTTACTGGAGGTTATTGAAGAAAATCTCCCTGTGAAAAATACCAAAGTGGAATTATTATTACCATTTTCCAAAAGCGGGCTTGCTGCTGAAATTCGCAAAGATGGTACTGTACTGCAAGAGGAATATGTGGAAGAAGGTCTGCATCTTATTGCAATGGTTACCCCGGATTTATTGCAGCAGGTATTGCCTTATGCAATTTTGGGGGAAGAGTAATTTAAGAATTAGATAATGATAAGAAAATTCACACAAAGCGATAGAGATACCGTTATGAATATTTGGCTGACTTCAAATATTCAAGCGCATTCTTTTATACCAAAAGAATATTGGATAAACCATTTTGAGCAAGTAAAAGAGATATTGCCTCAGTCCACTGTATATGTATACGAAAAAAACGGTTCAGTACAAGGCTTTATAGGATTAACAGAGCATCATATTGAAGGAATCTTTGTAGAGGAATCTATGCGTGGCAAGAGGATAGGAACACAATTATTAAATCATGCAAAACAATTTTTTTCTTCGCTTACGTTACAGGTATATGAGGAAAATCAATCTGCACTGAGGTTCTATTTTAAAGAGGGATTTCAAATCAAAAAGAAACAAATGGATTCTGAAACAGACCAAATGGAATTTACTATGGAATGGAGTATGTAGGTTTTTCCTTTTAACCAAATTGCAGTATTTCTGTTTGATGAATGAAAAAAGAGAGTATGGACTATATCCATACTCTCTTTTTATAGATGATATTGTGTTTTTACTATTTCACGGATTTCTTTAAATGTTTTTATATCCTCAGGCGGTATTGTATGAGGTTGAATATGCTTCTCCATCCAAACTATGTCATACCAACGGTGAAACTTATAGCCGCATTGGGTGCATTTTCCTATTTGACGATAGCCAAGACGATGATGAAATAATATACTGTCTTTTGTGAGATGAAAATCTTCTTCATTTGTGTCAGCAATACAGGCATACAAATTTGTGATGTTTTGGAAGCTTAAAATGGTTTCCAATGTTTGATACAATTTTTTGCCTATCCCCATTTTTTTCGCTGTTTTCTTCACATAAATGGAAACCTCAACCGCCCATTGATAAGCACAGCGTTCTCGAAATGGGCTTGCATAAGTATAGCCTACAATTTCATTGTCTATTTCAGCGACTAAATATGGATAGGTTTGTAGAGTATTGGAGATACGGTGTTCAAATTCCCGTATAGTAGGTACGGTATATTCAAATGTAATTGCTGTATTTTCTACGTATGGTGCATAAATATCCAGTAATGCAGCGGCATCTGATATATCTGCAATCCGTATGGTTAACGCTGGTTTCACCCTATTACCCCTTTATGCTATATTGTTTTTTGTTTGCTAAAGATTTATCAAATTATACCATAATATATAGAATTTATTCAAACCTGTTTACTTTGTAAAACAATATAGTGAAAAAGAGTCAAATAGAAATAGAACAACAGCTTATATCAAAACGAGATTTCTTACAATATTTGTAAGAAATCTCGTCTGTTAATCTATTGGTAAGATGAATGCACTTATTTACACTCTAATTTTTTATTTCGTAGCCATAGTATCGCGTCGGTCGATACCATAATTAAATTGAGAATGTATAAATAAAGAACAATATCGTTATGATAAAGTAATTTATTGATAATGCCTGCAATATAACCTAATATCAGAACGATGAGAAATACCAGACTTTTTCCGTTAGTGGATTTAGAACGAATTGACCTTACAATGGAAAATGGCCATGCTGCTCCAAAACAAAGGAGCATAATTGCTTCAAAAATACTCAATTGCTGTATTTTCCTTTTAAAGTAAAGGAATCCAGCACATGTCCCTCCATCTTACGGAACATTTCGTGCATCATAAAGCCGTTTTCTAAATCCAGCATGCAGTCTAATGCATAAACATGCAGTTCATAAATATGCGGTTCGTTTGGCGGAGCCATTCCTCCATAGTATGCGGACAACTCTTTACTTTGCTGCCCTCCCTGCATGCTAATCCAACTGTTTAGTCCTTGGATAAAATCTGACGCATTCTGGCTTTCGTTTTCCTCTATTTTAGTTCTGGTAATATTGCATGCTACCCAGTGGACCCATGAAAATCCTCCGCTGACAGGGAAGGCGTCTTTATCTTCCAGTAACAGGGCAAAACTCTTTGTTCCCTGTGGAGCGTCCAAAATTTCAAAAGGCAAAGAATAAATAGGCATTCCATTTTCATTCAGTGTTCCGCGCTTACCATACTTATCTTCAATGATACCGTTTATAATTCCATGACTGATTACTTTCATATTGATAACCTCCAAATTGATTTAATGGGTTTATTATATGGCAGTATATCAGTTTCGTAAATTACTTACTTTTTTGTGGGTGTGCTTCTATTAATCCTTTTTCAATCAGAATGTCTTTCATACCATGTTCCAGCATGTAGTCGATTCCAATTTCCTGCATAATTTTTAGAGCAGATAAAATCTTTTCTCCCTGCGACTTTGTAAGATAATATTCTACCCTTAAAGGATAACCTTCATAAACATGCTTTGCAACAAAACCAAGTTCCGTCAATTCTTTCAGGTGTTCCAGTAGCATTTTTTGTGTAATGCCGTCAATGTCACGTTCTAATTTTGACAGGGAAGTAGGACCAAGTCGTAGTCTCCATAGAATAATTGGTTTCCATTTTCCCTTTATCATGTCATGTGTCAGTTCCAATGGACAAGTATAAACGTCTCTGATTTTCATAATAATGTCTCCTAGCAAAAAAGCACTTCTGAATGAAGTGCTTTTTCAGTAAAGGTTAGTTTAATCACGCTTTAAGATAGTTACAATATCACCGACAAACACTTCGTGATAATCTTTTTCTTTATAGAACGTTTCATCAATGGTGCTATCTATAAATGAGCTGGGATCCATTTTTTGTTTAGACATCTTTTTGCAGATAAAAACCAGTTTTGCTTCAGCATAATAAGGCGCTGCTTGGTCAAACATGACAGTCAGACCGGTTTCTTTATCTTTGTCTATTTCTCTGCCGGATTTAGTGCCGCATAATTTTAAAGCATTTTTGTAGTTTTCGTCAAATACACACAATGAGTAATACTCTTCGCGATCCATAAACTCCATAGTATAACGCTGCGGACGCACAAAAACATAAGTGACATTTTTTCTCCACAGCACGCCCAAGCCGCCCCAGCTGACGGTCATGGTGTTATGTTTATCTTCATTTCCCGCGGTTAATAGCATCCACTCTGTTCCAATGGTTGTAAAAGGATTTAATTCTAATGTTTTTGGATCAATTGGTTTTAAAGACATGTTGGTACCCTCCATATCGTTGTTTATCAATTTTTATACAATCGTAACCTTATTTATTATATTACAGATTCTCAGTAAAGTTTGCAACTGTTCGCTATGAATTCTCAGTTTCTTTTCGAATGTATTGCATTTTCTACAAGGAAACCGTAAAAATCATATGAATTTTGTCATGATATGAAAATTTTATCAAAATTGAATAATTATACATTACGTCCTTGTAATATACAATCAGAAGCGTATAATAATACTTATATTTTATAACGGATAAAAAGGAGCATAGATATGGCACAACAAATTAAAAAAGTAGTACTTGCATATTCAGGAGGTTTGGATACCTCTATCATTATTCCATGGTTGAAAGAAAACTATGATAATTGCGAAGTAATCGCAGTTTCTGCTGACCTTGGCCAAGAAGATGAATTGGAGGGCTTAAACGAAAAAGCAATCAAAACAGGCGCTTCTAAATTGTACATTGAAGACATGAGAAAAGAATTGATTGAAGAATATATTTGGCCTACGTTAAAAGCAAACGCTGCTTATGAGGGCAGATATTTATTGGGTACTTCTTTTGCAAGACCTTTGATTGCGAAAAGACTGGTTGAAATTGCAAAAAAAGAAGGCGCAGACGCAATTTGCCACGGCTGCACAGGAAAAGGCAACGACCAAGTTCGTTTTGAGTTGTCCATTCGTGCATTTGACCCGGATATTAAAATCATTGCTCCTTGGAGAGAGTGGGATATCAAATCCAGAGAAGAAGAAATTGCCTATGCAGAGGCTCGCAATATTCCTTTGAAAATTACAAGGGAAACCAATTATTCCAAAGATAAAAACCTATGGCACTTATCTCATGAAGGATTGGATTTGGAAGACCCTGCAAACGAACCAAAATACAATGAAATTCTGGAATTGGGCGTTTCTCCGGAACAGGCTCCGGACGTTGCAACTTATGTAACCATTCACTTTGAAAAAGGAATTCCAACTGCAATTGACGGCGTTAACATGAATGCTCTTGAAGTTATGGCAAAATTAAATCAATTGGGCGGCGCAAACGGTATTGGTATTGCGGATATTTTAGAGAACAGATTGGTTGGCATGAAATCCCGCGGTGTTTATGAAACTCCCGGCGGTACTATTTTGTATCATGCACACAATAAATTGGAAGAAATGTGCTTGGATAAAGATACCTTCCATTATAAACAACAAGTTGCTATTACCTTCGGTGAATTGGTATACGACGGTAAATGGTATACTCCATTAAGAGAAGCTTTATCCGCATTTGTAGACAGCACTCAGGAATATGTAACAGGCGATGTCAAACTGAAATTGTACAAAGGCAATATCATTGATGCAGGTATGACATCTCCATATTCTCTATATGATGAAGATACCGCAACCTTTGATGAAGATGAAGTTTACAATCAAGCAGACGCTGCAGGTTTCATTAACTTGTTTGGTTTGTCTATGAAAATCCAGGCAAAAAAAGGACGTAAATTCAATTAAGGATAATCCATAAGGAGGGCTCCCGGCATGAAGCTATGGGCAGGACGTTTTTCAAAAGAGATTGATCAAAAAACAAATGACTTTAACTCTTCCATAAAATTCGACAGCCGAATGATTGAGGAAGATATCAAGGGCAGCATTGCCCATGCAACCATGTTAGGTGCTTGCGGAATTATTGAGCAATCAGAAGCAGAACTAATTTGTAAAGAGCTGGAACAAATTTATAAAGATATTCAGAACGAAACATTACCTATTGACCCAAATGCGGAAGATGTACACACCTTTGTAGAAGGAGAGTTGACTCAGCGTATTGGTGTTTCCGGAAAACGTCTGCATACTGCACGCAGCCGTAACGACCAAGTGGCATTGGATGTACGTTTATACTTGAAAAAGGAATGTGATGCATTATATAGCCAAATTGAAGAATTGGTAACAGTGCTTTGTAAAAAGGCGATGACTCATAAAGGCGATGTTATGCCGGGATATACCCACTTACAGCGTGCGCAGCCCATTACATTTGGTCATCACTTAATGGCTTATGCAGAGATGTTCCTGCGTGACCTTGGCCGTTTGAAAGATGCCAAAGCGCGTATGGACGAACTTCCGTTGGGAGCGGGTGCATTGGCAGGTACTACGTATCCACTAAACCGAAGCATGACTGCTGAATTATTGGGCTTTTCCAGGGTTACCAATAACAGCTTAGACAGTGTTGCAGACCGTGATTTCTGTGTGGAAATTGCTTCTGCCATTGCTTTGGCTATGGTACACCTATCTCGTTTTTCAGAAGAAATCATTTTATGGTGTTCTTGGGAATTTAAATTTGTGGAACTGGATGACGCCTTTTCTACAGGTTCCAGCATTATGCCGCAAAAGAAAAATCCCGATATTGCTGAATTGGTGCGCGGTAAATCCGGCAGAGTCATTGGAGATGTTGTCACATTACTGACCATGCTGAAAGGATTGCCTTTGGCATATAACAAGGACATGCAGGAAGACAAAGAGGCGATTTTTGACGCAGTAGATACCTTAAGAATGTGCCTGACTGCATTTATTCCTATGGTAGACACCATGAAGGTGCTGCCCGAAAATATGCGAAATGCCGCAGCACGCGGATTTATCAATGCCACAGACTGTGCGGATTACTTGGTGAATAAAGGCTTAGCATTCCGCGATGCCTATAAAATAACCGGCACATTGGTTGCGCAGTGTATTGAACAAAATTTAACACTGGAAACACTGCCGCTGGAAGATTATAAAGCGGTGTGTGATACTTTTGATGAAGGTATTTATGATGCAATCTCTTTGGAACGCTGTGTAAACGGACGCAATGTGTTAGGTGCTCCTGCTCCCGAAAATGTAGAGATGCAGGCAAAACGAGTATTGAACTTGCTGGGAAAATAACCGGCACAATGGTGAAAGGCAGGCAAATCAATGGAAATTAAAGTTGGAGTTGTCGGCGCAACCGGATATGCAGGCGCCGAATTGGTAAGACTTTTATTAAACCACCCTTATGCAAAGCTGACTGCAATCAGTTCGGTCACCTTTGAAGGGCAAAAATTAAGTGAAGTATATCCTTCTTATCTTGGATTATGCGATATGGTTTGCAAAAACCAGGAAGAAGTGGTGGAAAAATGCGACGTTGTATTTGCCGCATTGCCTCACGGATTATCTCAAGAACTGGCAGCAGCCTGTGCCAAACGTATGAAATTCTTTATTGATTTAGGCGCTGATTTCCGCCTCGAGGATGAAGAAACTTATAAAACTTGGTATGGCTGTGAATTTCTTGATAAAGCGTTACATGAGCAAGCTGTGTACGGATTGCCGGAATTGTTCCGCCCGTTTATCAGAGGAAAAAGCTTAATTGCAAATCCGGGCTGTTATGCAACAGCGGTTCCTTTGGCTATTGTGCCTGCCATGGAAGCGGGATTGATTGAAACAGACCATATCATTGCAGATTGTAAGTCTGGTACTACAGGTGCAGGAAGAAAACCTACCCAAACCACCCATTTTCCGGATTGTAATGAGGGCTTTACCGCATACAAGGTAGCGGCTCATCGTCATACGCCTGAGATAGAACAAACATTATCTTGTTATGCTCCAAATCCGGTAAAATTAACGTTTGTTCCCCACTTGCTGCCGGTTAGCCGTGGTATTTTGGCAACATGCTATGCTACACTAAAAGAAGGTGTAACAGAAGAACAGGTTCGTTATGTGTATGGACGACGTTATCAACAGGAATACTTTGTACGTATGCTGCCAAAAGGCAGTGTAGCCAATATTAAACATGTGCAGTATACCAATTTCTGCGATATTTCTGTCCATGTAGACGAACACGCAAACACTCTGGTTGCCATTTCTGCCATTGATAATATGGTGAA
>UQLQ01000007.1 GCA_900541905.1 uncultured Oscillospiraceae bacterium | reverse complement strand
AGCAAACACCATGAGCTGCTCGCGGCAAGCAGCATGGGGATTACCATGGTGGACGCAGGACATTTTGCAACGGAGGATGTTGCCATACAGCCTTTATGCAACCGCTTGTCCAAAGCATTTCCACAAGTACGCTTTATCAAATCACAACAAAAAGACCCTGTACAGTATTTGGTTTAATTCCGTCTCTTTGAAAGGGGGAGAAACATGGCTTTAGACGGCGTATTTTTGCGTCATACCGCAAAGGAAATAGAGCAGGCAGCTTTGGGCGCAAGAGTCGATAAAATTTATCAGCCCAATCGGGAAGAAATCATCGTTTCTCTCCGTTCCAGAGAAGGCGCGGTACGTTTGCTGCTGTCTGCTCGTGCAAACAGTGCGCGCATTCATATCACGGAACATGTGCCTGAAAATCCCAAACAGCCTCCCATGCTGTGTATGCTGCTGCGTAAAAAACTGGGCGGTGCAAAACTGACGGGGGTGCATCAAACCGAATTGGAACGGGCGGTTGCCCTCCAATTTGAAGCTTACAACGAATTGGGCGATTTGGTTCCCTGTACACTGGTAACGGAAATCATGGGGAGACACAGTAACGTCATTTTGGTTGACCGGGAAGGAAAAATCATTGACGCGCTCAAACGTGTGGACGAAGACATGAGTTCCCAGCGTTTGGTACTGCCCGGTCTGCTTTACCGCAGTCCTCCGCCTCAAAACAAATTATGTATGCTCAATTGTACGGTAAAAGAGGTTTTGCAGGCGCTGCAATCCATTGTAAAGGAACAGCCATTGAGCGATGCAATATTGAAAACGCTGCAAGGCGTTTCTCCCATTGTATGCAGAGAGTTGGCTTACAGGGCGTGTAAGGGAATTGATTTATCCGTCTCTCAGCTGGAACCGTGTCATTGGAGTGCATTGGAACAACTGCTGGACATCTTATTCGATACGGTAAAAATGAGTACGGGAAAACCGTACATGGCGGTGAATCCGAACGGAAAGCCAATGGATTTTTCCTTTATGCCCATAGAACAATATGACAGTGCCGTACCTATTTCACAATTTGATTCGTTTTCCAAACTGCTGGACTTTTTCTATCAGGAGCGTGACCAAATTGAGCGCATGCGGGTGCGTTCGCAGGATTTATCCAAACTGCTTTCCAATGCGGCAGAACGTCTGAGCAGGAAAATCAATCTGCAAATGGCGGAGTTGACTCAATGTGAAGAACGGGAAACATTAAAAATGTATGGCGATTTCATCAATGCCAATGTTTACCGTCTGCAAAAAGGGGACAGCTATGCAGAAGTGGAAAACTTTTATGAAGAGGGCAATCCTGTTGTGAGAATTCCCATAGACCCGCTGTTGACACCTTCACAAAATGCCCAGAAGTATTACAAGGATTACAGAAAAGCACGCACTGCGCAGGAAAAACTGACAGAACAAATTCATCAAGCGGAGCAAGAACTTGCTTACATTGACTCGGTCAGTGAAGCATTGGGCAGAGCAGAAAACGAACGGGATTTATCGGAAATACGGCAAGAGCTTGCAGAGCAGGGGTATTTGCGTCAGCAAAAGACAAAGGGAAAACAAAAAAATACGGCACCTGCCGCGCCGATGAAATTTATCACAAGCGACGGTTTTACCGTACTGGTGGGACGCAATAACCGCCAGAATGATAAATTAACGTTAAAAGACGCCAACAATCATGACATGTGGCTGCATGTAAAAAATATCCCCGGTTCGCATACCATTATTGTATCAGACCGCAGGGAAATTACCGAGCAGGCCATTTTGGAAGCTGCGCAGATTGCAGCTTACTACAGCAGGGCAAAAGATTCATCACAAGTTCCTGTTGACTATACATTTGTAAAACACGTTTCAAAACCGCAAGGTGCAAAGCCGGGTATGGTGATATACGTAAAAAATAAAACCGTATATGTAACTCCGGCTTTGCCCCAGTCCAATATCACATCGATTACGGGAGGTAATTATGAGTAGAGCGTTTTCTTATATTGCAATGATATGCGGGTTTATCTCATCCGTATTATTTGCTATTTTGGCAGCATTGTATCGAGCAGGCAATACCCATTTGTATTTGTGTATTGCGGTGACTTGCATGGCATTTATTTTTGTTCGATTCAATTTGGTGGCATTGCGAAATGACAAAACAGACCGTTTGTTTGTTGTAAACAACGGTGCTATACTGATTTTATTTGTTTCGGTTGCCTACTTTATCCGTGTATTCATGGGAGGATTCCCGACTTGGCTGGATATTACCATTGGTGCGGTTGCGGGCGTATACGCCATAGTGATTATTATTTTCTACGTACTCAATGCCAGAAAAGGGAATTTAAGACGTTTATAATAGGGGAGGTACCGTATGTCGCAGTCACTTGGCTGTATGCAGCTGAATGAAAAGAATCATGTTCCGTTCCTTACATTTCCTCGCTTGGATGAATTGCCGTATATCACACATGCCTTTTCCACCAGAAAAGGCGGCGTCAGTCAACAGGAATTTTCTTCTATGAATTTCAATTTCAATCGCGGTGACAGTGATGACAATGTTCTGAAAAATTATCATTTATTCTGCGATGCTGTGGGATTTGATTTTCATAAACTGGTCGCTTCCGCGCAGGACCACCATACGGTGGTACGCCGTGTTACATCAAAAGAGGCGGGAATCGGCATTTGGCGTCCCAAAGATATGCAAAGCGTAGACGGGCTGATTACCAACGAACCGGGTGTTGTGCTGGTTACTTATTACGCTGATTGCGTACCGTTATACTTTGTGGATACTGCAAAAAAAGCCATTGGTTTGGCACATGCGGGCTGGCGCGGTACGGTAGCGGAAATGGGCGCACGTATGGTGGAAGCCATGCAGACGGAATTTGGCAGCAATCCAAATGATATTCTGGCTGCCATTGGTCCGTCTATTGGGCAATGCTGTTATGAGGTGGATGCACCTGTGTATGAAAAAGTAATGGCGCTGACCGAGATTGTACCTGATGAATGTTTACAACCCAAAGGAGAAGGCAAGTATATGCTGGATTTATGGGAAGTGAACCGCAGAGTCATCATGCATGCGGGAGTACCTGAAAAAAATATTGTGGTGGGACGTGTTTGTACCTGCTGCCACAGCACTTTGCTGTTCTCTCATCGTGTGATGGGAGCAAAACGGGGCGGAATGGCGGCAATGATGGCGCTGAATCCATAAAAATAAAAAGCAGTCTTTTCAATCAACACAACAAGGAGGTTGATTGAAAAGGCTGCTTTTTTGCATATTTGTTTGAAATCGAGTTCATAATAGCAGTAATGTATTGGTTATGTAAAATGAATGTCAAAGAAGTCTAAACAGTTTATGAACTTTTCTATTTTTCATTGACTTTGCACCTTCATCATATTAAGATGAAGATACATAGTTTTTAAAACTATATCACAAAGTATAAAATATAACAGAAAAGAGTGATGGCATGGAAGGAATCAAACAATTGGCAACAGCCAAACGCCGTGCGGTATTAAATCTTCCGTTCTATTCCCTTGGTGAGGAGATATGGAATGCTGTCAGCCATGGTATAGGCGCAGGATTATCCATTGCGGCTTTGGTTCTGCTTATGGTGTTTACTCCAAAAACTCCTATACACATCTTCAGTTTATTGGTATACAGCATTTCTATGATTTTGCTCTATGTGATTTCCACCTTATATCATGCGCTGCCTGTGACAAAAGGAAAAAAGATCTTTCAAATCTTGGACCACTGTACCATTTTCTTTATGATAGCAGGTACGTATACGCCAATGCTGCTGTTATGCGTAAAAGGAATCGCAGGATGGGTCATGCTGGGTGTGGTATGGGCCGCGTCCGTCATTGGTATCTTATTAAACGCAGTGGACATGAAGCGTTATAAAAAGTTTTCTATGGCTTGTTATATTTGCATTGGTTGGTCATGTGTGTTTATCATAAAGCCGTTGGTACAAAATTTAAATATACTTCAGCTTTGCTTGCTGGTAGGCGGAGGCGTTCTTTACACCATAGGGGCTGTCATTTATGCTAAAGGAAAAAAACTTGCCTATATGCATACCATATTTCACGTGTTTGTGGTTGCTGCCAGTGTTATGCAGTTTTTTGTAGTCTTTACCGTTGCGGTTTGAACCGTTTAAAAATGATATTAAAAAAAGAGTCTGTGTTCTCTCAGACTCTTTTTTGTATATCAATATTTGTCAATTTATTATCAAAACTTTTTTTAAGTGTACTTTTACAACGAAACACTTCCAAAAAGTGTACTTTTGTGAAAAGGTGTGATACTCTCCTTATTTCATAATTATAGTATAAATTTCCTTATTTTTCAATAGTTTATGGTGCTTTATGGAATAAATATGCTTTATATTTCCAAATTTGTAAAAGTACACTTTTTGGAAGTGTTTCGTTGTAAAAGTACACTTAAATAAATTATAAATGGAAGGAGAGGGAATTTTTTATATGGTTAGTGCTGATATTGTAACACCAAACAGTATTGGGACCATTTGTTTATAAAGTTATATTTTTAAAAGGTGTCTTTTGCTCTGAAATTGGAAAGTTGCTTTACCTTGCATATGACAAAAGGCAAGAATACGATAGGCAGAACATGAAAAAATACATCTGCCATATGAAGGAGGAGGGTTTTGTTTTGAAACACAAAACAAAAAAATACAAGTTACTGTCATTGTTAGTAGCAACGGTAATGGTATTTGGTTTTATTCCTATGTCTGTATTTGCAGCAGAAAATAATGTTGCCTCTATGGATGGCAAAGAATATACTTCTGTTCAAGCAGCTGTAAATGAGGCAAAAACGGATCATAAAACAATTCAGTTATTATCTGCTGTAACAGAAGATATTACAATTCCGGAAGGTTCCAACTTAACAATTGATGGACAAGGCAATACTTTAAATGGTCGTATTATATGCGATGCACAAAGCGATAATCAAGGTACAGCTACACATCTTACCGTAACCAATCTGGTTATGGAGGGTAACAATACATCATCCATGGCAATTCAGTCACAAAATCAAAGTGCAAATCAACAAATGGATTTGTATTTGACCGTAACAAATACGACCATACAAAATTATACTTCAAAAGGTTTGTATTTAACAAATGCAAAAGTATTGACCGTTGATGGTTGTACTTTTGAAAACAATGCTACAAAATTCAGTACTTATGGTGGGGATTATACCATAGACTTAAATTTGGTAGCAGTACAAAACGCCAATATTAATATTACCAACACCGTATTTACAGGAAAATGTGGTTTGACAGCAGCAATTAAAGTTGCACAACGTGGTACGGAAGATGGTACAGGTGCTACTGATATTTCCGGACCCAGTGCTACAGTGCAGAATTTAAACATACAAGGATGTACTTTTAATGCTGCGGACCTTGTTTTAAATAGAGATATTGTTCTGGGTGTCAGCACAAAAAGCGGAAATGCAGAAAACAAAAGTGCTGCTTACCCGGTAAATATTTCTGATAATAAAACAGATGTAACCATTAAAATGCCGTATATTGCATCAGGTAATGCAAGAGAAGTTACAGTTCCCCAAGGTGAAACATTTACAAAAGCTGCTGATACAGTAAATCCGGTTGTTTATTATGTTTGTTTTGAGACAAACGGAGGCACTGTGATTGATACGCAAGCAGTTTCTCCAAACGGAACAGCAGTACAACCACAAAATCCAACAAAATCAGGTTATGTGTTTGAAGGTTGGTATACGGATGAAACATTAAACACTGCATATCAATTTGATTCTGAGGTAACACAAAACTTGACCTTATATGCAAAATGGCTTGAAGGTGCAGATTACACCAAAGTAAATCAAGCAATAGAAAAAGCAAATTCTTTGAACAGAGATGATTATGAAGACTTTACGGCAGTGGACAATGCAATTGCGGCAGTGATACCTAACTTGGATATCAGCAAACAAGCAGAAGTAGATGCAATGGCACAAGCTATTGAGGATGCAATTGCAGGTTTGCAGTTAAAAGAGCCTGTAGTCAGTGGAAGCTATCAGATTACTGAAGGTGCAAACAGCACTTGGAACAAGGGTAATACAAACGGTTTGACAGTAACATCAAACGGAGATTTTTCTAAATTTATAGCAGTAAAAGTAGACGGTACTGAAATTGCAGCGGAAAACTATACAGTAGAAAGCGGTAGCACAATCGTAACATTGAACGTTGCATATTTGGAAACACTGACAGAAGGTACACACACTTTAACATTGGTTTATACAGACGGTGAAGTATCAACCGAATTTACCGTTGCTCCACAAACGGTAGCAGGTACCATTGAAGAGAATACCGATACATCTGCATCTCCACAAACCGGAGATAGTAGTAATGTAGCCATTTGGATTGTGATAGCAGTGTTGGCAACAGGCGTTATGACAGGCACTGTTCTTTTTGCAAGAAAGAGAAAAGCTGAATAAATTTGTTGGAAGGGTTGTTCCTTCACGCTGATTTATCAAATAAAAGAACTTATTTTTCAATGGGTGCTTTTATTTACATCATTTTTTTCATGGAAAAGTAAAAGGCATTCTGAATTAGGTATTTTTGGAAAAAAGGTAGACTTTTTTTAGCAAGGAATATTTGAACACAGTACCACGTCAAATAGACGCTAATAAGCGGTTTTTTATTTTTTCAATATTATAACAGAGCTGCTAAAAAAAGTCTGCTTTCAGTAACAGTATAGAAGAAAACGGTATGTATATATGAGCGGATAAAGTTGTTTATGAGCATAAGAAAGCATACCCTAAATTCCCTTTTGGCTTTCTTATATCAGATAGCGGTCTGACAAAGACAGCAAAAAAGACAGTTGTAATTTATTACAACTGTCTTTTTGTTTATAAGATTTTGTTTCTTGTATAAGCAAATCTTTTCTAATAGAAACAGTGTGAAACGGTTTTAAAGTCATAAGAAACGGCTTCGTACGAACTGTAAAACTTCGTACGGAGCCGTTTCATCTTTGAAAGAGTTTGATTGGGTGTTCATTTTTTATGATTTTGTATCGTCTTCAGAAGAAGTGGGGAATACTGAAACGATTTTTACAGCAAAATGAATACTCTTTTTGTTTTTTTGGGAAGCAGTATATGCTGCAAATGATTAAAGTGGGAAAATATTCATTCTTTTGATTTTTCCGTTTTCTCCAACAGAAGAGATAATGGCGGTAACGGGAATGAATTTTTGTTGATACATAATAAAGTAAGAGACGGTATTTGGTTCCTGGTACTGTACATCTAAAATCTGGAACGGTCCGCCGTTAAAGCCGAATCTGTGATGAAACATCATGTCAACAGCCATTTTTCCTTCCAGATGAATGGTATCTTGTCCTACTTTATTTACGGAAGAATCGTGCAGTACTCCTTTTTCCTCAAATAATTCGGACAGTGCAACGTTGTTGCCTTTTTTCATACAATCAATATATTGTTCCAATAAAGTCATAAGTCATAAGCTCCTTTCACTACTAGAAACGTTCAGAACGCAACAGTGCGTCGATTCCGCCGTCCACAAATAAAATGGTTCCGTTTACGCCGCTGGCCATAGGGGAAGATAGAAATATAATTCCATTGGCGATTTCTTCCGCATCCAAGAACTCTTTTTTGCCATATCGTGTGGGAATGGGAATCAGAAGAGCTGCTTCTTTTTGTTCCGGAGTCATATTTTGCGTCATAGGAGTGGTGGTGTTGCCGGGAGCTACTGCATTGATTCGTGTGCCTTCTACTGCCCAAGACGGCGATACACGGCGCATCCAGCGGGTCAAAGCATGTTTTGAGGTACTGTAGCAAGCCGGTCCTGCTTGGGGCGGAATACCCTGCGCAATTTGTGTAAAGCTGTCTTCGTCATGAATATTGGTCAGCATATCCACCCAATCTTGACGGACATACGGAAAGGTGATGGAGTTGGAAGCTGTCATAACACAATTGCCGCGTTTCTTTTTCAATAAAGGCTGTAATCCTTCCGCAAGTTCGGTGGCAGCAAAGTAATTTAATGAAAACAAAGTTGCGGCCGGTACGGTAGGACCAACGCCCGCATTGCTGATAAAACAGTCGATTCCGTCCGGATAACGCTGATATACTGCTTCGATGGCTCCTTTTCGTCCTTCTTTTGTGGATAAGTCGGCAGTATAATCGCCGCCTTTGTAGTCGATATTGAAGACTTCATGCCCTTGTTCCTGCAATTTTTCTCGTGTGGCTGCACCAATTCCGGTTGTGCCGCCCGTAATTACATAAATACTCATAAGTAAATCCCTTCCATCTGTTTTATTTTTTGCTTTGATTATACTGTAGCATATGCAGTTTGGAATGTCAATTTAATCTATTTTTTAACAATCTCGGTGCAAATTATGTGAATTATGTAAAAAATGATAGAAAATGAATCATTTTCTTTGTTTGTCTGTTTTCTTTGTATTCCTTTTTCTATATTTTAGCCTGATTTTTTTAAATGCAAGTTTTTGTATTGTTTCTTGCAAAAATGTACAAATCGACAATATAGAGGAACAGGTATATAAAATACAGCATTTGAATATGTTTTGGGAAGGAAGTCTATCAAATAAGGAGAGATGTGCATATGTTTTGTTCTTTTAAATTTACAAAAAAAGTGTTTGTTGTGATGTGTACTTGTTTTCTGATTGGTCTGGCTGCGGGAGGATTCGGCATTCACAAAGCTGTAACCGCAGTACAAGCCGACAAGGAGTTGGAACAGGGAATACAACTGCCTATCATTATGTATCATGGCATTTTAAAAGATACAAAACGACAGGGAAAATACGTCATTTCTCCCGAATTGCTGGAAAGCGATATGAAATATCTCAAAGAAAACGGATATACGCCTGTATTTATGCAGGATGTGATTGACTATGTAAAAAATGGGACACCGCTGCCGGAAAAGCCGATTATCCTTTCCTTTGACGACGGTTATTATAATAATTACGCATATGCCTTTCCTTTGGCACAGCAATATGATATGAAGCTTGTCATTGCTCCCATTATTACAAAGACGGAAGAATACAGTAAGGCCAATGAAGAAAACGCCAACTACGGTCACATTACCTGGGATAACATGAAAGAGATGGTGGATTCGGGGTATGTTGAGATTCAGAACCATACCTGCAATTTACATGCAAGCAATCAGAAGCAGGTTGGCATCAAGAAAAGAAAAGGAGAATCCGAAAGCGATTATCAGGCGCGTATTACACAAGATATACAAACAGCACAAAACAGCATCACAGAGCATATCGGAACAGCTCCAACCACATTTGTATATCCGTTCGGCGCTTTTTCCGATACAACGGAATCCTACATTCGGAGCATGGGATTTCAGGCCACCTTTGTATGTGAAAGCCGTACCAACGTATTAACGCAGAATCCCGAATGTTTGTACGGACTGGGCCGCTATCTGCGTACCAACGAAACAGACAGTGCTGCCTTTTTTCAAAACATCTTGAAACAGTAATTTTTTGTTCCCTATCAGAAAATGCGGCATATACTGTATCAAAGGAGGAGTCGTTATGCCGAGAATTTTTTTAAGTCCGTCACTGCAACCGTACAATGAGTACTATGGCTCAGGAAACGAGCAGGAATACATGAACAAACTTGCCGATGCCATGATTCCCTACTTACGTACCAACGGCATTCAATATACCAGAAATAAGATTGGTACCAATGTCGGGCAATCCATTCGGGATTCCAACGCAGGCTATTATGACCTGCATTTGGCCCTTCATTCCAATGCGGCGCCGGAATCCATGGCCGGAAAATTGCAGGGAACAGATGTATACTATTATGCCAACAGCCCGTTTGGCAGAAATGCGGCTGAGATTATCGCCGACAACTTTAAAGAGATTTACCCCAATCCCGATTTGGTCAAAGCAGTGCCTACCACTTCCTTGGCGGAAGTAACCAAAACCAATGCACCCGCTGTATTAATCGAAACCGCTTACCATGACAATCCGCAAGATGCTGAGTGGATTCGTACTCATATTCAGGAGATGGCAGCCAATTTGGTAAAATCATTAACGGATATTTTTGGAATACCGTTTATTTCCACTCCTGTTCCGGAACGTACGGGTACTGTGACAACGCAAAGCACTCCGCTGAATATCCGCAGCAGACCGAATTTAAATGCACCTATTATCGGTCAAATACCAAAAGGTGCCTCGGTGAAGGTATTGGGTCAGTGGGAAAACTGGTATGTTGTGGATTATCAGGGGACTGTAGGGTATTCCAGCAGCGATTATATTACGGTTTGAACATGAACAGAATTAACGTTTGAATTCTCATTGTCATCGTGTTTTATCTTATGACCACCTTACAACAAAACTAACATGGATTTGATTGTTGGCAAGTATGTTTTAGCATTGATAGGTTAGAAATTGTGAAACAATTTCTTTTATGTTATAACAACCTCAAAACAGCAACAAAATTTAAAATTTTGGCTGTTATGAGAACGTTTTAACGTTTATCTATTAAAAATTGCTTCGCAATTTTTTCTATGTTATAACAACCTAGCAACAAGTGCAAAATCACAGATTTTGATTGTTGACAAGAACGTTTTAGCGCCTATGTGTTAAAAATTGCAAAGCAATTTTTTAAATGCTATAACAACCTCAAAACAGCGTCAAAATTAAAAATTTTGGCTGTTAAGAGAACGTTATAACGTTTATGTGTTAGAAATTGTTTCCCAATTTCTTTTATGTTATAATAACAAAGAAGATAATATTAGAAAAGAAAGAGGTGCTTTTATGAACAGGCGTTACAGCAAAACCGTATACGCAGGTACATTGGCAATTGGAGGAAATACGCCAATCAGTGTGCAGTCTATGTTAAATGCTGCAGCAGATGATATTGCTGGTAATGTAGCACAGGCGATTGCTTTGGAGCAAGCAGGTTGCCAAATGGTGCGTGTCGCAATTCCAAATAAAAATGCAGTTGCTTTGATTCCTGCCATAAAAGAAGTCGTTACCATTCCTTTGGTTGCAGACATTCACTTTGATTATCGATTGGCTCTGGAAGCTGCCGCTGCAGGCATTGATAAAATCAGAATTAACCCGGGAAATATCGGTTCCGACGACCGCGTCAAAGCTGTGGCAAAGGTATGCAGAGAAAAAAATATTCCCATTCGTATCGGAGTGAATTCAGGCTCCGTCGAAAAAGAGATTTTGAAAAAATACGGGGGGCCTACACCGCAGGCACTTTGTGAAAGCGCCTTGCATCATGCTTCTTTATTGGAAAAATTTGATTTTACCGATATTGTACTTTCCATTAAATCCTCGAATGTGGATACCATGATAAAGGCATATGAGCTAACGGCTCAGCAATGTGAGTATCCGTTACATTTGGGTGTAACAGAGGCAGGAACCGAGCGTATGGGACTGATTAAATCAGCGGTAGGAATCGGCTCATTGCTTCAGCGCGGCATTGGCGATACCATTCGTGTTTCTTTAACAGCCGACCCGGTCAAAGAAATTGCTGCGGGAAAAGATATCTTAAAAGCGCTTGATTTGGACAGCACAGGCCCTCAAATGATTTCCTGCCCAAGCTGCGGCAGAACGAAAATTGATTTAATCGGTATTGCCAACGAAGTAGAGCAGCGTTTGAGAGAATGCAATAAGCCTTTGAAAGTAGCGGTTATGGGCTGTGCGGTAAATGGGCCCGGCGAAGCGAAAGAGGCTGACATTGGAATTGCCGGCGGAGACGGTGTAGGATTAATATTCAAAAAAGGTGAAGTGATTAAAAAGGTACCGGAGGATATCTTGATTGATACACTTATGGAAGAAATTTTAAAAATGTAGAAGGAACGGGATAATTTGAAAAAGATTCGTACATTTTTTCAGCCGTATATCGATGTTTCCAAATTATCGGAAACAATTGCGGATGGTGAAATTCAAAAAGTAGAAATTAATCAGCAAATACGGATGTTGTCTTTGCAGGTATCATTTTTAGATTTGGTACAGCGCAAGGACTTGTTTGCATTGGAAAAAGCAATTTGGAAATCTCCGTTGGAACTGCAAAAAGTAGAGTTGTTTCCTCATTTTCCAAAAGAACGTTTTTCAGAAGATTATATCAATGAAATTTTTTGTGAACTGAAACGGCGCGACGCCAGTTTGACAGGATGTTTTAAAGATGCGCAAGTAAAATTACAAGATGAAACATTAAACATCACATTAATGCATGGCGGATTTGAATTGTTAAAATCCCGTCATGTTGACCGATGTTTGCAAAAATTGGTGATGGACGAATTTGGAATTCCGCTGACGGTAAATTTTGACGGTACTCTCACCATTGACCACGAAAGTTCTGTTTACATTGAGCGCAAAAAACAGCAGGAAGAAACCATACAGAGAGAACAAGTGGTAGAACAGGTGGAACGCTATGAAGAATCCATGCAAGAGCGTCCAAATCCCAAAACAACACAAATTCGTACAAGTGAGACGTTAATGCCTACTGTTTTACCCAATACTGCACGGGATATTTACGGAAGACCTGTAAAAGGAAAAACGATTGCAATCGGAAAAGTAACGCCGGATGCAGGCAATGTTACCATTTGGGGTGAGATTTTTGATTTGGAGGAACGTTTTACCAGAGATAAAAGCAAAAAGATTTACTCCATTAAGATTACAGACTATACAGGCTCTATGACCTTAAAAATTATAGATGATGTTGCCAATTGCCGTTCTTTGGATATGCTGAAAAAAGGCAGCGCTATTTTAACACGGGGTGAAATTGAATACGATAAATACGACCGTGAAATTGTTTGCAGGGCACGGGGTATTGCTACTGTTGAATTGCTCCAAGTGGTAGACCAGGCGGAAGAAAAACGTGTGGAACTGCATTTACATACCAACATGTCCAGTATGGATGGTATCAATACGGCGGGCGATTTAATCAATCGTGCTTATAAATGGGGACAGCCTGCCATTGCCATTACGGACCATGGTGTAGCTCAGGCATTTCCCGATGCAATGAATGCGGTCAATAAAATTCGTAAAAACGGCGGAGAATTTAAAGTCATTTACGGAGTGGAAGCTTATTTTGTCAATGATATGGTTCCTGCTCTGACAGGTGAATCCCGGCGCAGTTTGGACGATGAATTCATTTGTTTTGACGTAGAAACCACAGGATTAAGTCCAAATACGGACCGCTTAACGGAAATTGGCGCCGTGAAATTAAAAAACGGTGAAATCATTGAAAGTTTTAATACTTTTGTCAATCCGGAGCAGCATATTCCCGAAAAAATTACCCAGTTGACAGGTATTACAGATGATATGGTAAAAGATGCACCGTCCGAAGAAGAAGCGGTACGTGCTTTTTACGAGTTCTGCGGAACAGATGCGGTTTTGGTTGCCCATAATGCAAACTTTGACGCAGCCTTTATTCGTATGGCGGCACAGCGCCATGATATGGAGTTTACCTATCCGTATATTGATACGGTTCCAATGTGCCGCGCCATGCTGAAAGACATAAAAAACTGTAAATTGGATACCGTTGCAAAATATTTGAAATTAGACCCGTTTAACCATCACCGTGCCAGTGATGATGCAACGGTTCTTGCAAAAATACTGGCCAATCTGTTAGTACGCCTGAAAGAAGATACGGGCGCCTCCGTTGTTCAAGATATTAACACATCGCTGACAGGGGGGGACAGCAAAAAAATTCAGCCTGCCCATCAAATTATTTTGGTGCAGAATCAAGTGGGCCTAAAAAATCTATATCGTTTGATTTCCAAAGCACATTTGGAATATTTTTATAAGAATCCTCGTATCCCCAAAAGTGAGCTGGTAAAATATCGTGAAGGTTTGTTGTTGGGCAGCGCCTGTGAATCAGGTGAATTGTTCCGTGCTATTTTTAACGGACAGCCTTGGGAGAAACTAAAAGAAATTGCAGGATTTTATGATTATCTGGAGATTCAGCCCATTGGCAATAATATGTTCATGGTGGAAGACGGAAAAGTTCCTGATGTTGAAGCTTTGCGTGAATTTAACCGAACCATTGTAAAACTTGGAGAGGAAATGAATAAACCGGTCGTTGCTACTTGTGATGTTCACTTCCTAGACCCGAAAGATGCGGATTACCGCAGAATTCTGATGGCAAGTAAGGGGTTTGGTGATGCCGATAAACAAGCGCCTTTATACATGCGTACAACGGCAGAAATGCTGGAGGAATTTGCGTATTTGGGTAAAGAAAAAGCATATGAAGTTGTTGTTACCAACAGCCGCAAAATTGCAGATATGGTGGAAGACGTCAGCCCGATTCCGCCTGGTGTGTTCCCTCCGTTTATTGACGGTGCGGAGGAAGATTTGATTCGCATTACATGGGAAAAAGCGAAAGAAATCTATGGCGACCCTGTGCCTGAACTGGTAAAAAATCGTTTGGATAAAGAACTTGGTTCCATTACCAAACATGGTTTCTCTGTGCTTTATATGACCGCACAAAAACTGGTGGCAGATTCAGTGGCTCACGGATATCAGGTAGGTTCCCGTGGTTCTGTCGGCTCTTCCTTTGTTGCTACCATGTCAGGTATTTCCGAGGTAAATCCACTGGAACCCCATTATGTTTGTCCAAAGTGTAAATACAGCGAATTTATTACAGACGGCAGCTACGGTTCAGGATTTGACTTGCCTGAAAAAAATTGTCCTCATTGCGGTACATTGTTAAACCGTGACGGACATACCATTCCGTTTGAAACGTTCCTTGGATTTGACGGCGATAAAACGCCTGATATCGACCTGAACTTTTCAGGTGAATATCAGAGTGACGCACACCGTTATACAGAAACATTGTTTGGTAAAGATAATGTGTTCAAAGCGGGTACCATTGGCACCATTGCGGACAAAACGGCCATTGGATACGTGAAAAAATACTGTGAGGAAAAAGGTATTACCATGCACCGTGCGGAAGAATTGCGTTTGGCTTTGGGATGTACCGGTGTCAAGCGTACCACGGGCCAGCACCCGGGCGGTATGGTTGTTGTACCGAGAGGTATGGAAATTTACGACTTTTGTCCTGTGCAGCGTCCTGCCAATGACCAGAAATCGGACAATATTACAACTCACTTCGACTTCCATTCTATCCATGATACCATTTGTAAACTGGATGAGCTGGGACACGATGTTCCCACCATATATCGCTATTTGGAAGACTATACTGGTATATCGGTGATGGATGTTTCTATGAGCGACCCTCAGGTCATGTCGCTGTTTACTTCTACGGAAGCATTGGGAGTGACTCCGGAAGATATTGACTCTGAAACAGGTACGTTTTCTTTGCCGGAAGTTGGTACGGGCTTTGTGCGTCAAATGTTGATTGATGCACAACCAAAAACATTTTCCGACTTACTTCAGGTTTCCGGTTTGTCTCATGGTACGGATGTTTGGCTTGGCAATGCACAAGACCTGATTAAAAATAAAGTATGTACCATTTCCGAGGTAATCGGTACCCGTGACAGTATTATGACCTATTTAATGCTAAAGGGATTAGAGCCTAAAATGGCATTTAAAATTATGGAGATTACCCGTAAGGGTAAAGCTTCTACACTGCTAACGGAAGAGCACATTAATGCTATGAGAGAACATGATGTTCCTCAGTGGTACATTGATTCTTGTATGAAAATTAAATACATGTTCCCAAAAGCGCACGCAGCTGCATATATGATTGCAACACTGCGCTTAGGTTGGTACAAAGTACATAAACCGTTGGAGTACTATGCAGCTTACTTTACCGTACGCGGTGAGGATTTTGACGGCGCTACCGTTATTTTGGGTAAAGAAGCGGTAAAACGAAAAATGCAGGAAATTACCATGAAAGGAAAAGAAGCGACCAAAAAAGAAGAGGATATGTATGCAACCTTCCAGATTGCCAATGAAATGCTGGCACGCGGAATTGAGGTACTTCCTGTAGATTTATATAAATCCGATGCGGTGAAATATTTGGTAGAGGACGGCAAAATCCGTTTGCCGTTTGCTTCGCTTTCCGGCGTTGGCGATGCCGCTGCACAAAGCCTTGCCGCAGCAAGAGAAACAGGCGGAGAATATATCTCCATTGATGATTTGCAGGCCCGTTCCAAAGTTTCCAAAACAGTGATTGAGATGCTCCAGCAGGCAGGTGCGTTAAAAGGTTTACCTGAAAGTAGTCAAATGACCATGTTCTAGACCATAAATATTTATTTAATTTTGTTGTTTACATTCCTATGCTAATATGTTATTATATTAGTGTGCTAAAGTGATAAAGAAAAATAAAACCGAAACGGTGGGATGAAATCATGAGAAAATACCATAAAATAACTCCGGAAGGAACCAAAGATTTACTGTTTGAGGAATGCTTGACGCATCGTTATGTGGAACGTACTTTGGCAGATGTGTTTTCTTCCCATGGATTTCATGAAGTCATAACACCCGGACTGGAATTTTATGATGTATTTGATACGGAATCTTCAGGAATCGGGCAGGAAGTCATGTACAAAATGAGTGACAAGAGAGGGCGTTTGGTTTGTATGCGTCCCGACTCTACCATGCCCATTGCCAGATTGACAGCAACCAGACTGCAAAATCTTCCAAAGCCTATCAGACTGTACTATACCCAGCACATTTATTGCAACAATCCCGGACTTACAGGCCGCAATGATGAAGTCATGCAGTCAGGCATTGAACTTTTAGGCGCCAGAGGCCGCAGAGCAGATTTGGAGGTATTGGCAATTGCAATTGAAGCCCTCAGCAGATGTGTGCCGAATTTCCGAATTGAACTGGGGCATGCAGGATTTTTCAAAGCTATTGCCGCCCAGCTGCCCATTGACGATGCGGTAAGAGAAGACATCCGTCAGTATATTGAAGCGAAAAACTATGCGGCACTTGATATGGTGCTGGACCAATTGGGAGAAAGCAAGTCAGTCAATGCAATGCGTCGTTTGCCGCGTTTGTTTGGCGGAGAAGAAATTTTAAAAGAGGCTGCCGAATTCTGTGTGGATCATGCTTCTGTTGAGACATTATCTTATTTGCAGGAATTATACAGCGCCTTAACAGATTTAGGGATTGGCGACCATATTATGATAGATTTAGGTCTGGTACAAAGAACTGACTATTATACGGATATTGTGTTCAGTGCCTATGTGGAAGGCTGCGGTGACGCGGTATTAACGGGCGGGCGTTATGACAATCTGCTTGCAAGTTTTGACGCTCCTATGCCCGCTATTGGCTTTGCTATGAATGTGGATGCCATTACTGACATTTTAATCAATAACGGAAAAGGCAAGAAAGCGCCCAATGTAGATGTATTGGTACATTGTGACGACGGTTACGAAATGAAAGCGTTTTGTTATGCTGCTAATTTGGTAGGCGAGGGAAAACGCTGTGAAAACAGTATTTTTGCAACCAGAAAAGAATCTTTGGATTATGCCAAAGAAATGGGAATTCCAAGGGTAGATTTTGTAGGCGAAAAAATAGAGACGTTAACAAGATAGGCGGTGAATCGACATGAAGCCATTACGAATTGCTTTGACTAAAGGCAGGCTGGAACGAGATACAGTTGCGATGTTTGAACGCATTGGTTTTGATTGTACTGCGGTACATGAAAAAGGCAGAAAGTTGATTTTGCCTATCGGAGACAATCAATTTGAAGTGGTTCTTGCAAAAGCAGCCGATGTGATTACCTATGTAGAGCATGGCGTGTGCGATTTGGGTGTGGTAGGAAAAGATACCATTATTGAAAACGGAAGCAGTTTTTATGAGGTACTGGATTTAGGATTCGGCAAATGTAAGTTTGCATTGGCGGCTCCCAAAGGTACAGACTTTTACAGCGGATATGCCTCTAAAACCATTGCTACCAAATATCCCAACGTTGCCCGCAGCTTTTTTGAAGGCAAAGGCATGGATGTAAAAATTATTAAGATAGAAGGCTCTGTGGAATTGGCTCCGCTGTTGGGATTGTCAGACGCCATTATTGATATTGTGGAAACAGGCTCCACATTGAAAGAAAACGGTTTGGAAGTCATAGAAAAAGTGTGCGATATTTCTGCAAGACTGATTGTAAATACAGCCAGCATGAAGCTTCGCAAACAGGAGATTGATACATTAATCAATCAAATGGAACAGGCAAAGGAGGCAAAAAAATCATGATTCAATTGGTAGAAAAAGATGAAAATACAACCCGTACCTATGTACAGCAGTTAAAACAGCGTTGTGATGAAAAAGACAGAAAAGTAGACGCTATCGTAGCCGATATTTTGGAAAATGTACGCAACAACGGAGACAAAGCCGTTGCCGAATACACTTTAAAGTTTGACGGCAGCATTCCGGAGCAAGTGGAAATTACAAAAGAACAAATGAAAGAACTGACCAAACAATGCGATGCTTATTTTTTGGAAGCGTTGGAGCGTGCGGCCAAAAATATTCATGAATTCCACAGTCGTCAAAAACAACAAAGCTGGCTGGATACGAAAGACAACGGTGTTATTTTGGGACAGCGTGTACGCGGTCTTGCAAAAGTAGGTATTTATGTACCGGGCGGTACTGCGGCTTATCCTTCTTCCGTGTTGATGAATGCCATTCCGGCTAAAATTGCAGGTGTGCAGGAGATTGTTATGGTAACGCCTCCGGGGAAAGACGGCAAGCCAAATCCGGACATTATGGCAGCCGCTTTGGCAGCGGGCGTTGACCGAGTCTTTTTGGTTGGCGGCGCACAGGCAGTTGCAGCTTTGGCATATGGTACCGAAACCATGCCGAAGGTAGATAAAATCGTTGGCCCGGGAAATATTTTTGTTGCCACTGCAAAAAAACATTTGTACGGAACTGTAGACATTGACATGATTGCAGGTCCAAGCGAAATTTTGATTGTAGCAGATGAAACCGCAAATCCAAAATATTTGGCTGCGGATTTGATGTCTCAAGCAGAACATGACGTATTGGCTTCCGCAATTCTGCTCACCACATCTTCCAAAATTGCGGAAGAAACCATTGCTCAAATTTACGAGCAAGTAGAGCACCTAGAGAGAAAAGATATTATCAATAAATCATTGGACGATTTCGGCGCAGTCATTGTATGTGATACCATGGACGAAGCCATTGAATTTGCAAACGATTTGGCTCCCGAGCACTTGGAGGTTTGCGTTGCAAATCCACTGGAATACATCGGCCGTTTGGACAATGCGGGTTCCTTGTTCCTGGGAAATTATTCTCCCGAACCGCTTGGCGATTATTATGCAGGTCCAAATCACGTTTTGCCGACCAGCGGAACCGCAAGATTTTTCTCGCCGTTGTCCGTTGACAGTTTTATTAAAAAGTCCAGTTTCATTTATTACACACAAGACGCCCTGAAAGCCGCAAAAGATGATATTGTTGCTTTGGCAGAAGCGGAAGGCTTAACAGCACACGCAAACTCCATCAAAGTACGTTCCGAATGATAACAAAGGGGGGAAACACGTGTCATACAGTTTAAATGAGAAAATCAAAGATTTAAAACCTTATGACCCCATTCAAGGGGAGTATCAAATTCGTTTGGATGCCAATGAATCTTTTTTGTCCGTTCCGGATGAAATTTTGGAGCAATTCCATACCTATGTGAATCAAATTGCATTTAACCGTTATCCCGACCCATATGCCAACGAAACCATTGAGGCATTTGGCAGACATTACGATGTAAAAAGCAATTTGGTGACAGCAGGAAACGGCTCAGATGAATTGATTCAAGTAATCATGTCTGCTTTTTTAATGAAAGGCGACCGTGTTCTTACCCTTTCACATGATTTTTCCATGTATCGCTTTTATACTTCTATCGTAGAAGCAGAGTGTATTGAAGTTCCCAAAAATGAGGACTTAACCATAAATGTAGATAACGTCATTGAAACTGCCAATGAACAGCAAGTACGCATGATTATTTTTTCCAATCCATGCAATCCGACTTCTTTGGGACTTTGCAAAGATGAAGTACGCCGTTTGATTCGTTCTGTCAATGCTCTTGTAATTTTGGACGAAGCGTATATGGATTTTTGGGATCAGTCGCTTTTACAGGAAGCAGAATCCTATGATAACCTGATTATTTTACGTACTTGTTCCAAAGCGTTTGGTATGGCTGCGGTTCGCTTGGGGTTTGCCGTAGCGAATCAAACGCTGACCAATGCCATTCGTGCCGTGAAATCTCCCTATAATGTAAATACGGTGACACAGGCATTCGGCGCGGCGGTGTTAAATCAAAAAGAGATGACTGACAAAGCCATTATTACGCTTTTATATGCAAAAAAAGAGCTGTTCGATGCCATGAAACAGCTGGAACAGCAGTTTCCGAACAGTTTGTATTTATATCACAGTTGTACCAACTTTGTATTTGTGTGTACGCCTTATGCAAAGGAATTGTATCACTATCTGTTGTATAACAGCGTTGCCATTCGTTATATGGGGGATTATCTGCGTATTACCGCAGGCAGCCCACAGGAAAACGAAACGGTAGTGCGGTTATGCACACAATTCTTATCAGAGAAAGGGGCGGATTAATATGCGGTCTTCCACGCAAAATCGCGTAACAAAAGAAACAGATATTCATCTTTCGCTGTGTTTGGACGGCGGTGGTGTATCTGTTGATACGGGAATCGGTTTTTTTGACCACATGTTAACCGCATTTGCCGTACACGGCGGGTTTGGGTTACAGCTACAAGTGAAGGGCGATTTGCATGTAGATTGCCACCATACCATAGAAGACACAGGCATTGTGCTGGGAAAAGCCTTTCAGGAAGCATTGCAGGATAAAGGTGGTATTGCTCGTTTCGGCAGTTTTTATGTTCCGATGGATGAAGCTTTGGCATTTTGTTCTTTGGACATCAGCGGCAGACCTTTTTTGGTATTTCAGGCAGAGTTTGCACAGGAGCAGGTCGGAAGCTATGACAGTTGTATGACGGAAGAATTTTTCCGAGCTTTGGCAACCAACGCAGGTATTACCATGCATGTGAAGCTGGAATATGGAAAAAATACCCACCATTGTGTGGAAGCAATTTATAAAGCAGTGGCACATGCTATGCGTTTGGCATGCAAACAAACCGGAGGAGAAGTGCTTTCCACCAAAGGTGTACTGTAATACAGAAAGGAACAAACAGAATGATTATTTTTCCTGCAATTGATATCAAAGACGGCACTTGTGTCCGTTTGGTAAAGGGCGATTATGCAACTGCACATAAGGTAGCGGAAGATGCGGTGGAAACTGCAAAATCCTTTCAAAATGCAGGCGCTTCCTGGATTCATATGGTTGATTTGGACGGAGCAAAGGATGCAAAACCTGTGAATAGCAGTTTGATATTTGACGTGCTTGCTCATACAGATTTAAAAGTGGAAATCGGCGGAGGTATCCGCAATATGGAAACCATTGCATTTTATTTGGAGCAAGGTGTTTCTCGTGTCATCTTGGGTTCTGTGGCTCTGCGCAATCCTCAGCTTGTCAAAGAAGCGGTAGCCAAATACGGAGACAAAATTGCTGTTGGAATTGATGCTCTGCACGGTAAAGTAGCGGCAGAGGGTTGGATAGAACAATCGGAAGTGGATTATATAACTTTGGCCAAAGAGATGGAAGCGGTGGGGGTAAAGACCATTATCTTTACTGACATTTCACGTGACGGAACGTTAACGGGGCCAAATTTGGAGATGCTTGACCAATTAAACCGTGCTGTTTCCTGTAATATCATTGCAAGTGGTGGGGTCAGCAATTTGGATGATATTTATCAGCTCAAAGCGCTGAACCTATATGGCGCCATTTGCGGAAAAGCACTGTATACAGGAGACTTGAATTTATTCCAGGCCGTATCCGCAGCAAGGGGAGAATCCATATGAAAGAAATTTTGACACAAAACGGTGCTGTATTACAGTCCGATTTTCTGGACTCTTTTTTTCAAAAGGGAGAGTTGATTCCTGCTGTTGTACAGGAAACAGGAAGCAAAGAAGTGTTGATGCTGGCATATATGAATCGTGAATCACTGCAAAAAACGCTGGAAACGGGTTATACTTGGTTTTATAGCCGTTCCCGTCAAGAGCTTTGGAATAAAGGCGCTACATCGGGACATTTGCAAAAAGTAATCCGTATTTACGGAGACTGCGATGATGACACATTGTTGGTAGAAGTGGAACAAATCGGTGCTGCTTGCCATACCGGTTCTCACACTTGTTTTTTCAATGAGATTTGGAAACGATAATATTTATAACACATAAAAGAGGGATATCTATGAGCAATCCTATGAAAGAGTTGTACGATACTATTATTACGAGAAAAGACGCCCATGCGGAAGGTTCCTATACCAATTACTTATTTGAAAAAGGCTTGGATAAAATTTTAAAAAAATGCGGCGAGGAATGCAGTGAAGTAATGATTGCCGCAAAAAATAATGACCACAATGAATTGGTAATGGAAATTTCAGATTTGTTATATCATTTGACAGTATTGATGGTACATCAAAATGTAACAGTGGAGGATATTAATGCTGAACTGGAAAAGCGCAGCTTAAAGTCCAACAACTTGAAGCAATTCCATTCTGTAGATAAAAATAGTTAAAGAATATGAAAACTGAAATATTACTTAAAGTAAATGTTCCGTTTTAATACAGCAGAAAGTACACAGTTTTTTGGTAGAAAAAACAGGGAGGTAGTTATTCACAATACCTCCCTGTTTTTATGAAGAAATATAAAGATTTCAATTTATGAAAATGTGTATTGAACTAATAAAACTATTTGAAATTTGTTGTATAAACATTAGCTTGAAAATTCCTCAGGAAACAGCTGTTTTGGTATTCAGCCATGCAAGCGCTTTTTCTTTTAAGGCAATTTCCTCTTGAGTTTCGTCAAATGCTTTTGTTTCTTTGTCAACTTCTTCTTTCAGTTGGACGTTTAACTGTCTTTCAGCAAATGTATAAACAGCATTATTTTCTTTGTCTATATGCCTGTTAAGCAGGTGTCCATAGGCTGTCATATATGAGATAATATCCAGTTTTGAATCATCATCTTTTTTTGTTTCGTATCGATTCAGAGCAGTTTCCAGTTCGCTGATATAAAGTCTTCCAAGGTCATGTTCCACAAGCATACCGTTTTTTATAATCGTTTCTGCTGTCTTTCCTAAATGCTCAGTCATTTTTTTGAAAAGGATTTCTTCTTCTTTTACATGATGGTGATGATCGGCATAATTTTTTCCAAAGCTAACGCATTCTTTGAATAATGTTACGTCAATATCTGCACCGTTTAATATTTTTTTGCATTCTTCTCGTGTGAAATTGACAAATTTTAAAATATTTTTATGCTCTTCCAGTAAAATTTCGATTCCGTACATTTTCATTCTCCTATTTATGATACAAAGTTTCGTGTTTAACGTCGTTTTAAAGTAAAGAATCACGATACATTGATTTCGTATATCTCGTTATTGAAAACGGAAAATGTTAGCCCGCATTTTGAAAGCATTCCTTCTATTATCTTATTTCTTAGAAGATAATAATCTTTGATATCCGCATCAGCCTGACTCCAAAATTTGTCATGAATTTCTATTGATTGTTGGTATTTCAGGTGATTTTCGTCATGTTCCAAAATAACATTTACTCTGTCACAAGGCATTCCGCTTAGAAGATTATCCTCAATCAGTTTATAGCCTTCTTCCGGGGTTAAAGAATTGCTTTCACATAAACTTCTGCCAAATTCCAATGCAATTTGCTGTGCTTTGACAAGGGAACCGGTTGTTTTCTTTATTTCTTCCACTACATACCCCAGTCTGACTTCTGCAATTCTAATTTTATCTTGAAGCCAGCCGTGAATATTCATTGTATCAATCTGCTCTTCTAAGCTTTCTTGCGGTATCGTACCCACTGTTTGGTCCAGCATGGTATTCAGTTTTTTCTTATGCTCCAAATCGAGTAATTCGCAGGAAAGTTGATTGGTGAAAGATTGTTGAATCATAATTTTACGATATAGCCAAAAGTGAATTGGTCCTAAGTTTTTACTCATTTTTTCATCACACTCCGGAATGTTCTTATAGTTATCGTCTTTTTCTTTTTGATGACATCTTTGTATATATTTTATACATGGTAGTATTCATAATTTGTATTATGATAAATCATAACACCATATCCATATTTTTTCTGTTGTTTTTGCAACAAAAAAGGAAACATAGTATATATAATGTGAGAAAAAAGAAAATATAAACGTTCATGATAGTTGCAGAATGTACCTATAAAAGAGAAGAATATCAAATCTGTGTTAATAAATAGATATAAAACATTCATAGAGGTTGCAAAATATGTAAAAAATTAGTATGAAAACATAAAGTAGTGTATCTACAAACAACTTTATTCAAAAATTATGTGGTAGTATTAGACCGAGAAAAGGCACAATATGGAAGGATTATAGATTTTATTTTTTATTTTTTTAAAGCTGAATATATAAAAGCAGTTCCATTCTGTAGCCAGAAACAGTTGGTAAAAATGATAAGGACACATTCGCTTTCATGCCAATGTGTCCTCGTTTTTGCTGTGTAATACAGCTTATAGAACAAAATTTTATATATCGTTACAAAATTTATATGGAATATTTTATTTTTAGATGATTGATTAGAAAGGAAGGTACTACTGTTTTGCATTACCCCAATAAATATAAACCATGCTATTGAAATTTTTGAAATTCTTTTAAAAACCAAATATCTTTTACGGTAAATTCTTTTTGGTTTAAATAGTCTAAAATACCTGCGGGCGTTTCAAAAGAAAAACGCAACTTATAAGAATATAATGCTTGATAACGAAATGGATTGGTTTTATTTAATGCATTGGTTCCGTATTTTCCGTCACCTGCCAGGGGATGACCAATAGACGCCATATGAGCACGGATTTGATGCGTTCTTCCTGTTAACAATTCAATTTCCAGTAAACTATAAGCTGATTTTTCTTCTAATACACGGTAATGTGTATAAATACTTTTTGTGCGGTTTGTGGATTTTTGAGAAATATAGACACGGTTTTGATTTTCATTTTTTTCTAAATATCCTTCCAATGTATCCTCTTTCTTAATCATATTACCGTGGACAATACATAAATAATATTTGTCTATCTCGCGTTTTTTTACTTTCTCATTCATAATACGTAATGTTTCAGCATTTTTAGCTGCCATCACAATACCGCCTGTATTGCGGTCTATACGATTAATTAAAGCCGGAGCAAAGGAGGCTTCCTGTTCGGGAAAATATTCTTCTTTGTCATATAAATAATGCTGGATACGAGCGATTAAAGAATCGAAATGATAATTTTCATCAGGATGGACAATCAGGCCCGGTTTTTTATCAACCAGCATAATGTTATCATCTTCATACACGATATTTAATTTTACAGGTGCCTTTAAAAAGTCATATTCTTTTTCTTCTTTTTGGAAGAATTCATCCTTTAAATATAATGTTAGGATATCGTTGACTTGTAAATGTGTAGAAATTTCACACCGTTTTCCATTGCATTTAATATCTTTTTTTCGTATGCTTTTATATAGCATAGATTTTGGTAAATTTGGGAAAGTTTTTATTAAAAATTTATCCAGACGTTGTCCGGCATCATTGATACCGACTGTAATTGTTTTCATGTCATCACCTACTAAAAAGTATAACGTGTTTGTATTTATGTTGCAAGTAAATCCTATATCATTTCAACTTTTTAATAGGATATTTTATTTACCCGTGATATAATAATTTTAATAAATACTTTCGAGGTTTTATCAATTTATAAGGAAAGGAGAGGTCATTTTGTCAGAAATACATGAAGAAACAGAGAGCAGTCAAACGAAGCATAAAAAGACAAAAACAAAAGAACGTTCTGTCCATCAAGGTCATAGAGAGCGTGTGAAACAAAGATTTTTGAAACATAATTTAGATGTATTTGAAGAACATCAGATTTTAGAATTGTTATTATTTTACGGTTTGCCAAGAGCAGATACCAACCCGATTGCACATGAATTATTAGACCGTTTTGGTACGATATCCGGTGTATGTGATGCTCCTATTGAAGAATTGACCAAAACAAAGGGCATTACACAAAATGTGGCTATTTTATTAAAACTAATTCCTCAGTTAAGCCGACACTATATCAATACACAAACGTCTGATAAAGAGCGTATTTACGATACCAATTCAGCCATGAGTATTATTTCACCACAGTTTATCGGCAGAAAAAACGAAATGGTAGTGTTGGTACTGATGGACAGCAAAAATCGTGTATTATATTGTGGAGTTGTAACAGAAGGCAATGTAAATACAGTGCCTCTCTACATACGCAAAATTATTACGTTGGCAGCTACTTATAATGCGGCAGAGGCTATTATTGCACATAATCATCCAAGTGGAAATGTAATGCCATCTCCCGGAGATATTATAGCAACCAGAAAATTACATGCTGCCATGGAAACCATAGATGTACATCTTCAGGATCATATTATATTTGGATATCCTGATTATTTGTCTATGAAAGACTGTGGGTTACTTGCTCATATTTTAAAGCCGGAAAATCAAGTCGTTCAGACGGAGGAAGAGGAGCAATATAATCCGAAAATTATTAAAATCAAAACCCCTTTTGGAAAGGGGCAAATGAAGAGTGCTCGTCTGGCTTTTTACGAATCAAAACGCAAACAACATAAAAACAAACAAGATTAATGTAATGCTTCACAGTATCGCAATGATACTGTGTTTTTTACTTTATACGCCTTAGACTTTCAGTAAATTATAAAATATGTTAAGGAGATTGTTTCTATTACAGCACTTGTAAATTTATGTTAGCCCCCCATAACCGAAACAAAACAAACATTGAAAGGAACGTCTTTCCATATTCAAAATTTTGACTGTTATGAGGGCAGTTTAACGTTGATACGTTAGAACAACCTAGCAAAATTCAAAATCACAGAGTTTGTTTGTTAGCAAGAACGTTTTAGTATTAATTTGTAAAAAATTGCAAAGCAATTTTTTTAATGCTATAATTTCCATTGACATTAATGTACAATAGGTATATGATTGGAACAAATGTTCTATATATTGTAAGTATATGAAATTCAGCATAAATGATATTCTGGAATATTACCGCACATTGTGATTGCGGATGAACTTTGTATCATACCGGAGGGATTCTATGGATTTTCAGTTGGTATCAAATTATGTTCCTACAGGTGACCAACCAAAAGCAATTGATAAATTGGTGC
This sequence comes from uncultured Oscillospiraceae bacterium, assembly GCA_900541905.1. Taxonomy (GTDB): domain Bacteria; phylum Bacillota; class Clostridia; order Oscillospirales; family Acutalibacteraceae; genus UMGS1071. The sequence continues at coordinate 56,583 of UQLQ01000007.1, read as the reverse complement.
AAGGTATTCAGGCAGGGGATAGAGAGCAAACTTTGCTTGGTGTTACCGGTTCCGGTAAAACATTTACTATGGCAAATATCATAGCGCGGTTAAACCGGCCAACCTTGGTTTTGGCACATAATAAAACATTGGCGGCTCAATTATGTTCCGAGTTCCGCGAGTTTTTCCCTAATAATGCAGTTGAATATTTTGTATCTTATTATGATTATTATCAGCCCGAAGCGTATATTGCGCAAACAGATACTTATATTGAAAAAGATTCTGCCATTAATGATGAAATAGATAAGTTAAGACACTCTGCAACACTGGCTCTGTCTGAGAGAAGAGATGTTATCATTGTAGCCAGTGTATCTTGTATCTACAGTTTGGGTAACCCGATTGATTACCGTACCATGGTAATTTCATTAAGACCCGGTATGCAGAAAAATCGTGACGATTTGCTTCGTAAATTAGTTGAATTACAGTATGAGCGCAACGATGTGAATTTTATTCGCAATAAGTTTCGCGTACGTGGTGATGTGGTGGAAATATTTCCTGCACAATCATCTGACGCTGTCATTCGCGTGGAGTTTTTTGGAGACGAAATTGACCGAATCAGCGAAATCAATCCATTGACGGGAGAATTAAAGGCAGATTTAAAACATGCTGCCATTTATCCTGCGTCTCATTACATTGTACCAAGAGAAAAATTGAATAAAGCCATTCATGAACTGGAAGACGAATTGGCAGAACGTGTAAAATATTTTAAAGAAAATGATAAATTAGTAGAAGCTCAGCGTATAGAGCAGCGTACCAATTATGATATGGAAATGCTGCAGGAAATTGGTTTTTGCAAAGGCATTGAAAACTACTCCCGCGTATTGGCAGGCAGAAAAGCGGGTAGCGCCCCGTATACTTTGTTGGATTATTTCCCGGATGATTATTTGATGTTTGTGGACGAGTCCCACGTGATGCTTCCGCAGGTACGTTCCATGTACGCAGGTGACAGAGCCAGAAAGAGCAATTTGATTGACTATGGATTTCGTTTACCGTCTGCCTTTGATAACCGTCCTTTGAATTTTGATGAATTTTATGAGCGTATCAATCAAGCGGTATTTGTCAGCGCAACACCGGGCGATTTTGAATTGGAACACTCTGCACAAGTGGTGGAACAAGTTATCCGCCCGACAGGTTTGGTTGACCCTGAAATATTTGTCCGCCCGACAGATGGACAAATTGATGATTTGATTTCTGAAATTAATATGCGCACTGCCACAGGTAATCGTGTATTGGTCACAACGCTTACCAAGAAAATGGCAGAAGACTTAACAGGTTATCTTGAAAATGTAGGTATCCGTGTACGTTATATGCATCATGATATTGATACGGTGGAACGTATGGAAATTATCCGTGATTTGCGTTTGGGTGAATTTGATGTCTTAATCGGTATCAATCTGCTGAGAGAAGGATTGGATATTCCCGAGGTATCGTTAGTTGCTATATTGGATGCCGATAAAGAGGGATTCCTTCGTTCTGAACGCTCTTTGATTCAGACCATTGGACGTGCGGCACGTAACTCAGAAGGTAAAGTAATTATGTATGCGGATTGCGTTACTCCGTCTATGGAAAACGCCATTCGGGAAACAGAACGCCGCCGTGAACTGCAAATCAAATACAATGAAGAACACGGTATTATTCCAAAGACGGTTACAAAGAAGGTGGCGGAAATTTTGGAAATTTCCACCCATAAAGAAGAAGGAAAAGAAAAGAAAAAGAAAAAACTTACTGCGGCGGAACGCAAGCTGATGATAGAACAATTGACAAAAGAAATGAAAGCTGCCGCCAAATTGCTTGAATTTGAACACGCAGCATTCCTGCGCGATAAAATTAAACAATTAGAAGGTCAAAAATAAAGGAGGCAAAGCTGTGTCTATGAAAAGCATTCAGGTCAAAGGTGCCAGAGAGCATAACCTGAAAAATATTGATATTGAAATTCCGAGAGATGAACTGGTTGTCATTACTGGATTGTCAGGCTCGGGAAAATCTTCTTTAGCGTTTGATACTATTTATGCGGAAGGACAGAGAAGATATGTAGAATCTTTGTCTTCTTACGCGCGCCAGTTTTTAGGTCAAATGGAAAAGCCTGATGTGGATTATATCGATGGGCTGTCTCCCGCTATTTCCATTGACCAAAAAACCACATCGAAAAATCCGCGTTCCACTGTGGGCACGGTAACGGAAATTTATGACTATTTGCGTTTGCTGTATGCCAGAATCGGTATTCCACACTGTCCTGTCTGCGGCAGAGAAATCAAACAGCAGACTATTGACCAGATTGTGGACCACGTGATGGCACTGGAGGAACGTACCAAAATACAAATACTGGCTCCTGTTGTACGGGGAAGAAAAGGCGAGCATGTAAAAGAATTTGAAGCGGCCAGAAAAGCCGGATATGTACGCGTGCGAGTTGACGGAATTATTTATGATTTATCCGAAGAAATTAAATTGGAGAAGAACAAAAAACATACCATTGAAATTGTGGTAGACCGTCTTGTGATTCAGGAGGATATGAAGTCTCGTCTTGCAGACTCCATTGAAATTGCATCGGGACTTTCAGGCGGATTGATTATGATAAATGTCATTGATGGGGAAGATATGATGTTTTCGCAAAACTATGCTTGTCCGGAACATGGAATTAGCATTGAAGAATTAACGCCGCGCATGTTTTCCTTTAACAATCCGTTTGGTGCCTGCGAAAAATGTACAGGCCTTGGTGTGTTTATGAAAATAGACCCTGATTTGATTTTGCCTGACCGCAAACTTTCTATCAATCAGGGTGGTCTGAAAGCCAGCGGTTGGGCTATGGAAGGCAGTACCATTGCTGCCATGTACATGAAAGCGCTGGCAAAGCAGTATGATTTTTCTTTGGATACACCGATTGCCGACCTTCCCGACAAAATTGTAGATATTTTGTTATACGGTACCAAAGGAGAAAAAATTGAAATTGAACGCACCAATGAATACGGTACAGGAAAGTATAAAACAGAATTTGAAGGTATCATTAACAATTTGGAACGCCGTTTCAGAGAAACACAAAGCAACTGGATTAAAGAAGAAATTGAATCCTATATGAGCGCTATTCCATGCGACAAATGTCATGGCAGACGTTTGTCTCCCGAAAGCTTGTCTGTGACAGTCGGCGGTATCAATATCAGCGAATTTTGCGATAAGTCTATCACAGAAGCATTGGAATTTGTAAATGATTTGCAACTGACAGACCGTGAAATGTTTATTGCAGCATCTATCCTGAAAGAAATCAAGGAACGTCTCGGATTTTTGAAAAGTGTTGGATTGGAGTATTTAACGCTGTCACGTTCTTCGGGAACACTTTCCGGCGGCGAAAGCCAACGTATCCGTCTGGCTACACAAATCGGCTCCTCTCTTATGGGCGTGCTGTACATTTTGGACGAACCGAGTATTGGATTGCACCAAAGAGACAATGATAAACTGCTGGGCACGTTGTGTCATCTGCGGGATTTGGGTAATACCGTTATTGTGGTAGAACACGATGAAGATACCATGTTGGCAGCGGACCACATCATAGATATTGGTCCCGGAGCAGGTGTACATGGCGGAAATGTTGTGTTTAACGGAAAAGTAGCTGATATATTAAAATCTGAAGATTCTGTCACGGGTCAGTATTTGAGTGGGCGCAAGAAAGTGGAAGTGCCTGAAAAGCGCCGCAAGGGCAATGGAAAAAAACTGAAAATCATTGGTGCGGCTCAAAATAATTTAAAGAATATCAATGTAGACATTCCGTTGGGAGAATTGGTATGCGTCACAGGTGTATCAGGTTCGGGAAAATCATCTTTAATCAATGAAATTTTATATAAATATCTGGCTTCTCACTTGAACGGCGCAAAGACAAAGCCGGGAAAATTTAAGGATATCAAAGGCGTGGAAGAACTTGATAAGGTGATTCAAATCAATCAGTCTCCAATCGGAAGAACACCGCGTTCCAATCCTGCAACTTATACGGGACTATTTACGGACATTCGTGAATTGTACGCCTCCACGCAAGATGCCAAGATTCGTGGTTTTAATGCAGGCAGATTTTCGTTTAATGTCAAAGGCGGACGATGCGAAGCCTGTCAAGGCGACGGTATCTTAAAGATTGAAATGCACTTTTTACCTGACATTTATGTGCCTTGCGATGTATGTAAAGGAAAACGGTACAATCGTGAGACATTGGAAATTAAATATAAGGGGAAGAGCATCTCTGATGTATTGGATATGACAGTAGAAGAAGGCTTGGAATTCTTTTCTAATATTCCGAAAATTCAACGAAAATTGCAAACTTTGCAGGAAGTAGGTTTGGGGTATATTAAAATCGGCCAGCCTTCCACAACGCTTTCCGGCGGTGAAGCACAGCGTGTAAAATTAGCTACGGAATTGTCCAAACGTTCCACGGGTCGTACCATTTATATTTTGGACGAGCCAACGACAGGATTACATATTGCCGATGTGCATATGTTAATTAATGTTCTTCAAAAATTAGTGGATTCAGGAAATACTGTTGTTGTCATTGAGCATAACTTGGACTTAATTAAAACAGCAGACCATATTATTGACATTGGTCCTGAAGGCGGTAATAACGGCGGCACCATTGTAGCACAGGGAACACCTGAAAAAATAACAACAGTGGAAGCGTCTTACACAGGACAGTATTTGAAGAAATATTTACAATAATAAAAAAGGAAAGTTTGTTGCAAACTTTCCTTTTTATGTTACAGTCTATGTTCTGTTTTTTATTGGTCTGCCATGACCAAAATAAACGGTTCTGTTTCCCAGGGAATCTATTTTATTGCAGCTTTGCCGTAATGCCTGTTTATCCGTATAAAGTAAAGAAGGGCATGGATATACGAAATTCATTAAAGTATCGCCGACTATGAAATCGGTACTGTCAATGTCAATTCCTATAGAACCGTTTGTATGGCCCGGTAAATGAATGATGGTTGCGTTAATACCAAATTCTTTTAGCGTATCGTTATCACGCAGTAAAACGGTAGGTGTAAAGGGAGTAACAGGAATATTTTGATTGCGGTTGGACATCCTTAGCAATATGGTTCCCATCAGTCCATTTGGATGAAGCGTTTGTGCCCGAGGCGTTTCAATCAAATTTGTATCCTCAGGATGCATTGCAATTGGCACTTGGAGACGATGGGATAAGTATGCGGCATTTTCTGTATGGTCGATATGGCCGTGAGTCAGCACAATTAGCCGCACCTGTTTTTCTTTGCAAATTTGATACAATTTTTCTTTATATTTGCTTTGCGCAGTGTCGATTAAAATAGAATTCTCTTTTTCGGTTATTAAATAGCAATTGACATGTCCGCATGAAATTCTTTGTATTTGAGCTATTGTATATCATCTCCATGTTCGTTTTTTGTTTATTTTGATATTGTTTGGCAAACATCATAGTTTCATTTGTACTATATGTATTCTATATGAAAAAAGCAATTTTATCTATGAAAAGCACGCTTTCTGCAAGAAAATTTACATATTGTTAATTAAATGAGTTACAAGAATATAGTAGAATAAATTGTATATTATAAAATAAGGATGGTTTTGTACTTGTTTGGTTATATCAGACCGAAAATACCGGAATTAAAAGTACGTGAATATGACCAGTATAAAGGCATTTACTGTTCGTTGTGCAAGCGCATGGGAAAAGAATACGGAATTGCTTCTCGTTTTGCTTTGAGTTATGATAGTACCTTTTTGGTACTTATGATGCTGGGACTGGACGAGGAGTGCACACCGTTTCAACCCGGGAAATGTGTATTTAATCCTTTGAAAAAATGCAATTACTGTACCAGCGGTCAAGTAAATTTTGAGTTTGCATCAGCGCTTACCGTCATGATGACTTACCAAAAAATTCGTGATGATATTGAAGATTCGGGTTTTGGTGGCAAGTTAAAAGCGTATTTGGTGCTGCCTCTGGTTGCCGGCGCCAATAAGAAAGCTGCCAAAAAGTATCCTGAACTGAAGAAAGTACTGGACGAGACCATAGCAACGCAGTCACAGGTGGAAAAAGAGGAAAATCCTTGTCTGGATGCCTGTGCCGAGCCTACGGCACAAATGCTGGCGCGAACCTTTGCTATGATTCGTCCCACGGATGAAATATTAACACGCGTGTTACAAAACTTTGGTTATTTTCTGGGAAAATGGGTATATACCATTGATGCAGCAGACGATATTGAAAAGGATATCAAAGAAAATGCATTTAATCCTTTTATTATAAAGTTTGGTTTATCAAAAGAAAGTACACAGGAAGAGATAAAACAAGTAAAAACCTATTGCAATGAATCGTTAAATGCGGTATTATCACAAGTGGTCGGTTCGTATCATTTAATGGAGATTCATCATTTCGAACCGATTATTCATAATATTATTTTTGAAGGTTTACCTCAAATGCAAAAGGAATTATTGTTCAAAAAGGAGAACCATGATGTCGGATCCATATAAAGTGTTAGGCATCTCTCGTGATGCAACCGATGAGCAGGTAAAAGAAGCTTATCGTGAAATGGCAAAAAAATATCACCCGGATAATTATCAGGGCAGCCCAATTGCAGATTTGGCCAACGAAAAAATGAAAGAGGTCAATGAAGCATACGATCAAATTATGAATGAGCGCAAAAACCGCAAAAACGGAGGAAGTTCCTCACAAGGTTACAGCGGCGGATATAATCCAAATTACAGTAACCCAAACTCCAATTTTGCTGATGTTCGTAATTTGATTATGGCAGGCCGTATTGCAGATGCCGAACAAATTTTAAATGGTGTACCTACAGACAGCAGAAATGCAGAGTGGTACTTTTTAAAAGGAACGGTTCTTTATAAACGCGGTTGGATGGAAGAAGCATATAATCACTTTGCAAAAGCATGCGATATGGATCCATCCAATCCTGAATATTCGGCAGCTTATAACCAAATTAAAAATCAACGTACAGGTGCTTACGGAGGATATAATCCGGGCGCACCGCGTCAAGGTGGATGCAGCGGTTGTGATGTTTGCAGCGGTTTGCTGTGTGCTGACTGTTGTTGCGAATGTTTTGGCGGCGACTTAATCCGTTGCTGCTGATGAAAGCATAGGAGGATGCAAGAGTGAATCATACAATACGGGTTGCATTTTGCGGTGTATTGGCAGGTTTGGGGCTTGCGCTTATGTTTTTAACCGCATTGCTTCCAATGGCAACGTTTGCACTGCCGGCTTTGGCGGGTTTGCTGATGATTATGATTGTCATTGAAATGGGAGCCAGATGGGCTTGGCCCACATTTGCTGTTGTTGCTGTTTTGTCCGTATTTTTTGTTCCGGACAAACAAGCGGCTCTGCTTTATGTGATATTCTTCGGTTATTACCCCATTTTGAAAGCATTGATTGAACGTTTAAAAAATAAAATTGTACAATGGGTACTGAAATATGCCGTGTTTAATGCGGCGATTGTCTCTGCGTACTTTATCGCGATTTATTTGTTAAGCATTCCTGCGGACAGCCTGAGTTTATTCGGAGTATCATTACCTTGGGTATTTTGGATTGCGGGAAATGTCATATTTTTCATTTACGATATTGCAATTACCGGTGTGGTTGCATTTTATATTAAGCAATTACATAAAGTATTTCGTAAGTGGTTTCAAAACAAACATTAATGTCACAGCCGTCTGAAGTTCAGACGGCTGTTTTTATGGCAACGATGCTGCTGATTTTTGCAAGAAGAGTGGAAACAGACTGCAAAAATCAGAAATTTTGTGATAATTTCCCTTGATTTTTGCAGGATAACCCTTTAAACTGAATATATCAGCTTATACTCATATGATATAGCCCCCGTCTCTAAGGCGGCGGATGCCATTTATTATTTCAGCGGGAGTTGTCATCTCCCACTGAAATGATGAGGAGTGAACGCTTCATCGCGTTTGCAATCGCTTATAAACTCTATTTCAAGCGGGTCGGATGGCGTTTTGCTCCGATTTAAAATTTTTGATTTTAGTTGTTATGATTTACGGATTTGATAATCCATAATAACTGCTATTATTTTAGGGAGAAGAAATGAATTATCAGCTTACAGCCAGAATTCAGCGTAAAATGCCTGAGTTCTCAAAAGGACAACGTTTAATTGCAAACTATATAGAAGAGCATTATGATGAAGTTGCTTTTATGACGGCTGCCAAATTAGGTGCAACCGTAGGCGTCAGTGAATCTACGGTGGTGCGTTTTGCAACGGAAATCGGTTATGCAGGGTATCCGGAACTGCAGCGTGCCATGCAGGAAATGATTCGCAGCCGCATGACTTCTGTACAGCGTTTGGAAATGACGGAGAAATCCTGTCCCAGTGACCAAATTTTAAGCGCTGTGTTAAACAGAGATATTGATATTATCCGCAGAACCATTGAAGAAACCTCTCACGAAATGTTTTATGAAGCGGTAGACGCGATTGTCTCTGCCAAAAAGATTTACATTATTGGAGTAAGAAGCTCACATGCACTTGCTTCCTTTATGTCTTATTATTTTAATTTGGTATTTGAAAATGTGCAGATGGTCAATGCCACCAGCGAAGCGGAAATATTTGAGCAAATGATTCATGTGGATGAAAAAGATGCCGTAATCGGCATCAGTTTTCCCCGTTATTCCAAAAGAGCGGTTAAGGCTCTGAAATTTGCTTCCAGCCGCGGTGCAAAGGTAGTGGCGATTACGGACAGTGTATTGTCTCCATTGGCAGACCCTGCGGAATTTCTGTTATTGGCTCGCAGTGAAATGGCATCGTTTGTAGATTCTTTGGTGGCGCCGCTCAGTTTAATTAACGCATTAATTGTAGCAAGCGCTATCAAGAAGAAAGATGAAGTAAAAGACGTATTTCATTCTTTGGAAACCATTTGGGATGAATACGGTGTTTATGAAAAGGTGGATGAAAAACCAGGTGAATCAGTTTGATGTCATTATCGTGGGAGGCGGTGCCGCAGGAATGATGGCGGCAGGTACTGCCGCACAAAACGGACTGCATACGCTGTTATTGGAAAAGAACAGCCGTCTTGGAAGAAAGCTGCGCATTACGGGTAAGGGAAGATGCAACATTGTCAACAATTGTGATGTTCCAACAGCCATTGCGGCCATTCCCTCTAACGGGCGTTTTTTATACAGCGCTGTTTCTCAGTTTGCACCTCAGGACGCCATTTGTTTTTTTGAAAACTTAGGCGTTCCCGTAAAAACGGAACGAGGCAATCGTGTGTTTCCTCAGTCTGACCTTGCCTCTGATGTAGTGGATGCATTAAAAAGCTATTGTACACAAAATGGAGTGCAGATTCGGCAGGCAGTGGTAACAGATTTACGCATACAAGAGCAAACGGTTACGGGAGTGCGGTGTAAGGACGGAACAGAGTATTTCAGCAAGCATGTTGTCATTGCCTGCGGCGGAATGTCATATCCGGCTACCGGCTCAACAGGGGATGGGTATCGTCTTGCGCAGCAGGCAGGGCATACCATAACGGAACTGCGTCCGTCGTTGGTATCTCTTGTTGCAAACGGAAAAGATTGCCCTGCATTGCAGGGGTTATCTTTGAAAAATGTGGCGATTCACGTAATAGATACAAAACAGAATAAAGAAATTTATGATGATTTCGGCGAGATGATGTTTACCCATTACGGAGTGACAGGCCCTATGATTTTAAGCGCAAGCAGTCATATGCGGAATATGGAGCCAAATCGGTATCAAATCTCTATTGATTTAAAGCCCGCACTCTCTTTGGAGCAATTGGATACAAGATTGCAAAAAGATTTTGCGGAAAATCAAAACAAAGATTTTATCAACTCTTTGGGGGCATTATTGCCTCGGAAATTAATTCCGATTATGGTTGCAAAATCGGGGATTGCACCAAATCAAAAATGCAATCAAATTACAAAAGAGCAGAGACGCCGCTTTGCACAGGAATTAAAAGGATTCAAAGTGATGATAAAGGGATTTCGTCCCATTGATGAAGCAATCATTACTTCAGGCGGTGTGTCTGTCAAAGAAATTTCTCCCAAGACCATGGAATCCAAATTGGTCAAGGGACTTTACTTTGCGGGAGAAGTCATTGATGCAGATGCCTATACAGGCGGATTTAATTTACAAATTGCATTTTCTACCGGGTATTTGGCTGCAACAGCCATTGCCCAGGCACAATGGGAAATGTAGAAAGGTGTGTGAAAACCATGATAGCAGTTGCCATTGATGGTCCTGCCGGAGCGGGAAAAAGCAGTATTGCACGGAAAGTAGCCGAAGAAATCGGTTTTATTTATGTTGATACGGGTGCGTTATATCGTTCGATTGGACTGCATATGCTCAAAAAACATATTTTTCCGGGTGACGAGCAGGCGGTACCGAAAGAGCTGGAACATGTTGATATTGCACTGGAGTTTAAAGACGGAGAACAGCGAGTGATTTTATGCGGAGAAGACGTCAGCGATTTGATTCGCACTTCGGAAGTGTCCAAAGCATCTTCCCAAGTATCGGCTATACCCGCTGTCCGTGAATTTTTGCTGGAACTTCAAAAGAATATGGCTAAGACCCATAACGTGATTATGGACGGACGCGATATCGGCACGGTTGTGCTTCCCGATGCACAGGTAAAAGTATTTTTAACAGCGTCTGCGGAAGAACGTGCAAGGCGTCGTCATAAAGAGATGCTGGAAAAGGGAAACGAAGCGGATTTGTCGGCTATTTTAGAAGAAATCAAGGAGAGAGACGAGCGCGATGCCAATCGTGAAATTGCTCCTTTGGTGCCGGCCAAAGATGCGGTGATTGTCGATACAACCGGAATGACCATGCAGGAAGTCATAGACAAATTAAAAGAATTCATTGCAGCTGAATCAGTATCATAGCGGTAATTTCTGTTTGAAGCCGCATAAATATTGCAAATGTTCCATATAAAAGGAACAAAAATGAAAGTTTTTGATTATTTACCGGCAATGCGTTGCAAACTACTGATAGGCGTTGTTGGAGAACGGTGGTACACATATGAAAAACAGTCCATTTTATAATTTCAGTAAAATTGTGGGAGGTCCCCCTTTTTCCTTTTTTTATCCTCACACTTCAAATCATCGTGAACGGATTCCCAAAGAAGGAAAAGTGATTATTTGCAGCAACCATATCTCATTGAAGGACCCTCCGATGCTAGCGTTGGATACCAAACGTCAAATTTTTTATATGGCAAAATCAGAATTGTTTGAAAATAAATTTGTGGGCTCACTCATCACAGCATTGGGCGCATTTTCTGTTGACCGCGGTGTTGGAGACTCCAACGCACTGGACAGATGCGGTGAAATTTTGGAACAAGACGGTGCGGTTGGTATCTTTATTGAAGGTACGCGTTCTTTAGACGGTAAATTGGGAAAGCCAAAATCAGGAGCTGTTATGCTTGCGCATCAGCATCAAGCGCCTATTTTGCCTGTTTGCATGACAACCAAAACAGGTGTGGCGGCAAAGCCGTTTCACAAAACCATAATTTCTTATGGTGAATTAATTCAGCCGGACGAACTTGGCATTGTGGAAGGTACCGGCTCCGAATACAGAAAAGCGAGCCGCATGGTAATGCAGCGCATTGCAGAAATGCGGGAGCGTGATGAGAAGGCCTTTTAAAAACAGAAAGGTGATACGTTATGACGCTTTATTCCATGCTTCATACAGTGGTTTCTCCCATTACAAAGGGGATATATCGTATGCGTGTGATTGGTACGGAACATATTCCTGCTGCGGGAAAAATGATTTTGTGCAGTAACCACAGGTCTGTTATGGATCCTATTTTGTTGGGGGTCAGTGTGAAAAAACGTCCCGTACGGTATATGGCAAAAGAAGAATTGTTTGTAAAGCATGGAAAAGCGGTGAACCGTTTTTTGCGTACTCTGGGTGCGTTTCCCGTGAAAAGAGGAAGCGGCGATACAAAAGCGATTGAGCAGGCAATTGAAATTTTGGAACAAGGCGGTTTGCTTGGGATTTTTCCTCAGGGAGGCATTGTCGCTCACGGCATTCCGTTTCAGCCAAAATCGGGAATTGCTATGATTGCATATCATGCCAAAGCGCCTGTTTTACCTGTCGGCATTGATACAAACGGCGATATCAAAGCATTAAAACCTGTAACCATCCGTTTTGGAAGACCGATTGCATACGAAGAGTTCGGTTTTACGGATGGAAGCCGCAAAGAAATGAAATATGCCGCTCACGTGATTGCAGAGCGAATGAATCAGTTATTGGAGGCGAAAGAATGAGTATTGAAGTAGCAAAATCCGCAGGATTTTGTTTTGGTGTAGACAGGGCTGTTCAAATGGTGTACCAACTGTTGGACGAAGGAAAAAAAGTATATACGTTAGGTCCTATTATTCACAATCCGCAAATGATTGCGGAATTGGAAGCACGCGGTGTAGAGATTATTGAAACCGTAGAGCATGCCCCGAAAGACGGAACCATAGTGATTCGTGCTCATGGTGTGCCCCAGGAAACAATGGATAGCATTGCGCATCAGCATGCGGTTTGTTCTGATGCAACGTGTCCGTTTGTGACAAAAATTCACAAAATAGTGGAAAAAGAGTCTGCTAAAGGACAAACCATTATTATCATTGGAGATGCCAAGCATCCTGAAATTATAGGCATACATGGACATTGCAGCAGCAGATGTTATATTGTAAACAGTGCGCATGAGCTGCAAAATTTGTCAGAATCTGAGCCAAATTTGGTCAATCAGCCGATTAGTGTGGTAGTTCAAACCACTTTTCATGTAATAGAATGGAAAAATTGTTTGAAAATCCTCAAAAGGGTATATACAAATGCCACAATTTTTGATACAATATGTAATGCGACTGCAAAACGTCAGTCAGAAGCGGTTGAATTGGCGAAAAAATCTGACTTGATGATTATTATAGGGGGAAAGCACAGTTCCAATACTGCCAAACTCTATGATGTATGCAAGCCTCATTGTGTTACATATTTAATTGAAACGGCACAGGAGCTTCCTGTGGAACAAGTGAAGGCTGCAAAAAATGTAGGAATTACTGCAGGTGCCTCAACACCTGCAAGTATCATAAAGGAGGTACTTGTTACCATGACAGATATTAAAGCTGGCGAGGGCCATTTTGAGGAGAACACCGAACTTAGCTTTGCAGAGATGTTAGAGGAATCTCTAAAAAGTTTAAATACAGACGAAAAGGTACGCGGCGTAGTTGTCGGTATAGCTCCAAACGAAATTCAGGTTGATGTAGGCAGAAAGCAAGCAGGTTTTGTACCTGCAAGTGAATTGTCTTCCGACCCAAATGCAAAACCGGAGGACATTGTCAAAATCGGCGATGAAATTGAATTGCTGATTATGCGTACAAATGACCAGGAAGGTACCATTATGCTTTCCAAAAAACGTTTGGATGCAATTAAAGGCTGGGACGTTGTTGCAAAAGCAGAGGAAGACGGCACTGTTTTAACAGGTGTGGTTACAGAAGTAATCAAAGGCGGCGTAATTGCCGTTACCAACGGTGTAAGAGTGTTTATTCCTGCTTCACAAGCAACTGCTACCAGAGGCGAACCACTGGAAAACTTGCTGAAAAAAGAGGTTAACTTCCGCATTATTGAAGTAAACCGTTCTCGTCGCCGTGCTGTTGGTTCTATCCGTGCAGTACTGAAAGACGAAAGAAAAGAATTGGCAGATAAATTCTGGGAAACTGCCGAAGAAGGCAAAGAGTACAAAGGTGTTGTAAAATCTTTGACCGCATACGGTGCGTTTGTTGACTTGGGCGGCATTGATGGTATGATTCACATTTCCGAACTATCTTGGAACAGAATCAAACATCCGTCTGAAGTTGTAAATGTAGGCGATGAAGTAACTGTTTACATCAAAAGCTTAGACCGTGAAAAAGGCAAAGTATCTTTGGGCTACAAACGCGCGGAAGACAATCCATGGGAAATTCTGAAAAACGATTATCCTGTTGGTACTGTTGTAGATGCTACTGTTGTTGGCATGACAGCATTCGGCGCTTTTGCAAGAATTCTTCCGGGTATTGACGGTTTGATTCATATTTCTCAAATTGCAAACGAAAGAATTGAGAAACCTCAAGATGTATTGAAGGTTGACCAAGTTGTAAAAGCAAAAATTACAGAAATTGATTTTGATAAAAAACGTGTAAGTTTGTCTATCAAAGCATTGTTAGAGCCGGTTGCTCAGGAAAACAATGAAGAAGCAGAACAAGCTGAATAAGATTTGATTTTTTATCATAGAAAGCACAGGAAAGAAACTATTTCCTGTGTTTTTTTATGTTGTTTTATATTTATTTTTATGAATTTCAATGAGACAGGCACTTTTTCACCTCTTTGTGAGTATTATGCTAGTAGTGCGTATTGCGCATATTTTAAAGGAGGGGGTTGCTGTGCGAAGATATCGGCGTCGCAACCGTCGTCGCAGAAGAGGTATTAAGAAAAAGTGGATTTTTATTTTCATTCTGTTCATTGCGCTATGCTGTTTTTTCAGTTTTAAATTACGTCCCATGATACAATCCATAACTGCTACCGTAGCCAAACAAGCAATTACGCTTTCCATAGAAGAAGCAATTAAGGAAAAAATATCAGCCCAGGATATAGAGTATAATGATTTTGTAACCATTGAGCGAGACAGCAGCGGGAATATTCTTGGTATTACTACCAATATGGTAAATATGAATCAGTTTAAGTCGGAGATTACTACTACCATTCAGGAAAAGCTCATTAACAATTCCTCCCGTACCAGTGTGCCAATCGGTACACTCATAGGAGGAAATCTGCTAAGAGGCTATGGTCCGGGAGTTCCGCTGAAAATAGGTTTAATCGGAAATGTAGACATCAATTTTAAAAGCAGTTTTGAATCGGCCGGAATCAATCAGACGATACATAAAATTTATCTCACCATACATGCTTCCTGTTATTCTTATTTGCCGGGAATGAAAAGCGAATCGGACGTAGATACCACAGTGGTTGTGGCAGAAACGGTCATTGTAGGTGAAGTGCCGAGTACATATGCCAATTTTCAATTGCCAAATTTGACTGCATCCAATGGTAATGCAAATCAGACAACTGCTTCACAGCAGGCATCTTAAAAATTTTCTTTGTAATTTCAGCAAATAGGGGTATAATATAATTTGGATTTGAAGAATAAGGAGTAAGAATATGCTGGCAAGAATGAAGAAGCTTGTGGAGGAATTGTCCCGTGCTTCGGAAGCTTATTATAAATACGATAAACCAATTATGACAGATAAAGCTTATGATAAGCTTTATGATGAATTGGAAGAATTGGAACAAAAAACAGGAATTATTTTTGCCAATTCTCCCACACAAAAGGTGCAGGGACAAATTTTGGAAAGTCTTACAAAGGTGACCCATTCCAAACCAATGTTGTCTTCCAAAAAAACAAAATCAACGGAAGAACTGTTTAAATTCGTTATGGACCAACCAATTATGGTGTCTTGGAAACTGGATGGACTCACCATTGTGTTAAAGTATCAAAACGGTACATTGCAGCAGGCCATTACACGCGGTAACGGTGAAGAGGGAGAAGATGTAACCCATTCCCTAAAAATGTTTACCAATGTACCGCTGAAAATTCAATATCAAGGTGAATTGGAATTACGGGGAGAGGGCGTTATTTCTTGGAAAAATTTTGAGAGAATCAATGATGCTCTCCCTTTGGAAGACCAATATGCGCATCCGCGTAATCTGGCGGCAGGCAGTGTTCGGCAATTAAATTCTTCTATTGTAAAACAGCGCTATTTGGAATTTATTGCGTTTGAATTGGTAGATTCGGAAGAAATGCATATGGAAACATGCCATGAACAAATGCAGTTTTTAGAAGATAACGGATTTACCGTAGTGGAACGGGAGTATTTGATATTTCATTCTTCCCGGGAAATACAGGAGCATATTGATAAATTTGACCCGCTAAAATATGCATATCCTGTTGACGGTTTGATTTTTGAATATGATAATATTCGTTTTGGATTAATACAAGGCGCTACCGACCACCACGAGAATAATAAAATCGCATATAAATGGGCGGATGAAACCGCGACCACAAAATTCCGGGAAATTGAACTGAATACCACACGTACAGGTATGGTAAGTTTAACGGCTTTGTTTGATAAAGTGATTATCGACAGTACAGAGGTCAGTCGTGCAAGCGTACACAATTATGATATTTTTCAGGAGTTTCAGTTTGGTGAAGGCGATGACATTACCGTTTATAAGGCAAATAAGATCATTCCTCAAATTGAAGAAAATTTAACTCGAAGCGGAACATATCAGTTGCCTCATGTTTGTCCCTGCTGTGATACGGATTTGGAAATTCGTCAGCCGAAAGATGCCAGATTTTTGTTTTGTCCCAATACCCACTGTCCTGCCAGAAGGGTACAGCAGTTTGTATATTTTGTAAGCAAGCAGGCAATGGATATTGCCGGAATGAGCGCTGCAACCATTGAGAAGTTTGTGGATAAGGGCTGGATTAAAGAGTTTGCGGATATTTATAAATTAGACCGTCATAAAGAGCAAATTGTCTCTTTGGAAGGGTTTGGAGAAAAATCTTATCAGAAGTTGTGGAATGCCATTGAAAAAAGCAGTGTTGTGCCGTTAGACCGCTTTTTGGTAGCACTTGGTATTCCAAATATCGGCAGACGTTCTGCAAAAGTATTGGCAGAAGCTTGCTTATGGAGTTGGGATAATTTTATTGCAAAAGTAGATTCGGAATATGATTTTACACAGCTGCGGGATTTTGGTGAAGTGGTAAATCGAAATCTGTATGAGTATTTTGGCCATGAAGAAAATCGTACCATGCTTTCTCATTTATTGGAAATGATTACGTTTGAAGAGATAGAAATCAAAGAGGTTGCACAAGATAATCCTTTCTTTGGCAAAACTGTGGTAGCCACAGGCAGTTTGGAGCATTTTACACGGGATTCCATCAAAGAAAAATTGGAATCTCTCGGTGCAAAAGCAACGGGTTCTGTTTCAAAAAATACCGATTATGTGCTTGCGGGAGAAAAAGCCGGAAGTAAACTGACAAAAGCGCAAGAGCTGGGGATAAGGGTATTGACAGAACAAGAATTTTTAGACATGGTGGCAGAGATAGAGTAAAAAATAAAAAAGACAGACATGTCTTTATGTCTGTCTTTTTTATTTTTTACTTACTGCCTCTTATGACAAGAAGACCTAGAACGAAATAGTTATCAAATATAGTTATCAAATAATGATTGCTCGTACAAACGATAGGATTTGTATGAGCTTTTTTGTACTCACAGAACTTTCTAAATGATTTAACCATAACTTACTGTACGGATATGGAGTGTTGTTAGGAATCGGTAAAAGTGATAAATCGGGTATTTTTTTATGTAAACCAACATATATAAGGGTTAGGACAAACTTTTTCAAAGAGATGTTCTATTACAGCAAGTTTGTCCATATGTATGGTAAAGAAAATAAGATATATTTTCTTAATGAAAACAAGCTGTTTTTAGAATTCATCTGAATAAGGGGTGTGATTTACCGGTGTCAGCATATGAAACAAAACCATTTGATTCGGCAATTGAGCCTATATGTATGCGTATAAAAGAAATTTTGTATGAGTTGCCTGTATTGCATCAGCAGGCAATCAATGAAATTCGGCTTAGAGTTGGACGGCCTGTTACGTTACATACCCCAACCAGAGTCGACATTTTAAAACATAACGGTCAGTCGGTTGTAACGGAGAAACAGGATATAGAAGAAAGCTATCGAAGAATATGTGATTTTTCCATTTATTCGCATCAGGAAGAAATCAAAAAAGGATACATTACCATTATGGGCGGTCATCGCGTAGGTATCAGCGGTACGGCTGTATTACAGCAGGGACAAATCGCAACCGTCAGGGAAATATCATCTTTGAATATTCGTGTTGCAAGGCAGGTATACGGTGCGGCAAATGAACTTTTATCCCGAATCGGACAAGACATTTCCAAAGGTTTGTTAATTGCGGGACCGCCTTCCTGCGGCAAAACCACATTACTGCGGGATTTGGCGCGTCAGCTTGCCACAGGTGCGGGAGGCATTCCCAAAAAAGTAGCAATCATAGACGAACGCGGCGAACTTGCAGGAACCTACTGCGGCATTCCTCAAAATGATTTGGGTTTGTGTTCGGATATTTTAGACCATTATCCCAAGGGAGAAGGAATGATACAAGCAGTACGTGCTTTGTCTCCCCAATTTATTTTTTGTGATGAATTGGGCGGACAAGAAGATTTGGAAGCTATACAGCAAGGGTTGCATGCAGGAGCTGCAATCATCTCAACCATACATGCAGGAAATATAGATGATTTATTGAGAAAAAAGCAAGGACAATCTCTATTGCAGTCACAGGCATTTGGTTATATTGCCATGATGGATGCGATTGCTTTGGGACAGATTGCAGAGATACATAAAGCAGGTGATTTACTTGGTCAAATTGGTAGGCAGTATTGTTCTGGTGTCCATGACAACGCTGTTAGGCTACATGGAGTCGTATAAACTCCGTATGCGAGTAGAAACACTGGAATCTTTCCTAAAAGTAATTCGCCTTATGGAAACAGAAATGCGATTTCATGCGTTACCTCTAAGACAAATCATAGACAAATACTGTGGAGATATGGAACTGTTATGGCAGTGTCATTTATTGCTCGAAACAGGAAAAAGTTTTGATGAGGCATGGAAAAACGGGGTAGCGTCAGGAACAAAAGGCAGTGGATTAAAGCTAAAAGATAAACGGCTGATAGAACAATTCGGAGCAGAATTGGGACATACAGATATAGAGGGTCAAATTGCTCATTGTGAAGTCACCGCAAAATTGTTGGAAGAACAAATAGAACAGGCAAGGGAAGAAAAGAAGAAAAAGTCTAAGCTGTTTTCCATGCTGGGGTTATTTTTTGGAACAGGCGTTGCACTTTTAATATGTTAAAACGGAGGAATCGCAAATATGGATATTGATCTCATTTTTAAAATAGCCGCAATCGGAATTATTGTTGCGGTGCTTAATCAATTACTTATTCGTTCCGGACGTGAGGAACAGGCCATGATGACAACACTGGCCGGACTGATTGTGGTCTTAATGATGGTGATTCAGCAAATAGACGTACTGTTTCAATCCATCAAATCTATTTTCGGGTTATAGCATATGAATATTTTGGCCATTATCGGTCTTGCGATTTTAACTGCCGTTTTAGCTACTTTAATGCGCAGATATCATAAAGAATATGCTATGCTGCTCTCCGTTTTGGGCGGCGGGCTCATTTTGTTTATGATATTTCAAAATTTTACTCCGGCGTTAAGCAGTATTACGGATATGCTGTCCGCTTCCGGTGTTTCGGGAGAGTATACCATCATTTTAATAAAAACGTTAGGCACCTGTTTTTTGGCACAGTTTGCGGCAGACGCCTGCCGCGATGCCGGAGAATCTTCTTTGGCGTCAAAAGTAGAACTTGCAGGAAAGGTTGCGGTTATTTTAATGGCGTTGCCATTGTTTGAAGCAATTGCCAATACTGCCATTACCTTAATAGGGGGCTAAGGATGTGAAAAAAATACTTTGCTGTTTGGCATTGGTATTTGTTGTGTTTGCCATACCCGTTTCGGCTGCGGAAACAGACAGTACCCAAAGCCAAGATGACGCAATGTTTCAGGAATATTATGAACAACAGGCAGAAGATTCCGGTGCAAATGATTTACCCAATTATTTGCCTGACGATACCAAATCACAGCTTGACCAAATGGGGATAAGCGGTGTGGACTGGAACAGTATCCAGTCGATTCAGCCCAACAGTGTTTTTTCTCAGATTCTCAAAATGCTGGGAGAAGGTGTCCAGGCCCCTATGAAAGCATTGCTGTCTTTGCTTGGAATTATGATGCTTTGTGCTTTGCTGGGTAGTATGAAAATCAATTTGGGCGAAAAAAATATGGGCGGAATTATGAATCTAATCGGTACATTATGTATTTGTATGGTAGTGATTACGCCAATTGTTCAGTCTATTGTCAAACTTACGGGGGTCATTCAAGGCGCTTCTACATTTATGCTGGCATGTATTCCCGTTTTGGTGGGTATTATGATTGCCAACGGACAAACCGTAACTGCCAGTTCGTATAATTTGCTCATGCTGGGAACCACCAATTCCATTTCCTTTTTGTCTGCGCATTTTTTAGCGCCATGTATGAATATCTTTTTGGGATTTTCCGTGGTATCCGCTATATCGCCTACCTTACGGCTGAATACATTGTGCAATACCATTTCCAAAATTGTGAAATGGGTATTGGGATTTTGCATGAGTGTATTTACAGGGCTTCTTACCATTCAAAGTTTACTGGGCGGTTCTGTGGATGTTACCACCAATCGAACGCTTCGTTTTGTGGTAAGCAGTTTTGTTCCCGTGGTAGGCAGTGCATTGGGAGAAGCATTGAGCACAGTGCAGGGATGTATCAAGGTACTCAAAGGTGGTGTAGGCGCATTTGGAGTACTGGCAGTGGTTTTTATGTTCCTGCCCATTTTGATTGAATGTTTGCTTTGGCAGATGACATTAACGGTTTGTGCGGGAATCGGCGATGTATTTGATTTAAAAGAAATCACCTCTATTTTAAATGCAGCCTCTAAAGTCATGAGTATGATGCTGGCCATTTTGCTTTGCACTATGGCTATGATGACCATTTCAACCGTTGTTGTTCTCATGATGGGAGGTGCCGTACAATGAGTGGTGTGCAGTCATGGGCAATCAGTGTTTGTTTTACGGTGATAGCAGCCTCTATTTTGCAGTACATATCTCCAAACGGAGCAATGGAACGTGTTATGAAGCTGGTACTGGGAGCATTTGTACTTTACGGCATTATGATGCCGATTATCAGTTTGGTTCCGCAAATCAGCAATGGGTTTGATGCGTATATCGATACAGAACAGCCCAATCAATCCGTTGATCTTACAGATACGGTCAACAGCCAAATTCACACTGCCGCAAGCAGCGGAATACAAAATATTGTAACGGTTGAACTTGCAAAAAAAGGTGTGAATTGTGAAAATGTTGAATTAATTATGGATACTAATGAGGACAACAGCATATCTATTAGCAAAGTGTTAGTGACGGTCAGCGGAGCTACCATGTCACAGGATGTGCTGGAACAACAATTAAACGGTGTTCTGGGATTACAAACGGAGGTAACAATCCATGGCGGATAAAAAAAGTATTGGGGAAAAGGAAAAAGGTCTCAATTTTATGCAAAGACTGCTGCAAAATGACAATGCGCGCAAAATCATTGTAGTGGTAGGTGTGGTTGCAATTTTGGTTATTTTCCTTTCCAGTTTTTTTGGAGGGAATAAAAAACAAACAACCAATACTGAAACAGTGCAGCAGACATCTGCCTCTGCGCAATCAGTAGATGATTTTAAAACGCAGACCGAACAAAGCCTGACCAATTTAATTAACGGAATTGAAGGAGTGGGAAATGCCAGTGTGTTGGTCACCATAGAAAAAAGTTCAGAACAAGTGTATGCAACCGAAGAAAAAACAAGTACGCAAACACAGCAAGACAAGAATACAAGCAGTACAACAAAAAATCAGTCCAATAACAGCAACGAAACCAAATATCTGGTGATTAAAAATTCCGACGGAACACAGCAGCCGATTGCAGTGACGGAAGTTCAACCCATTGTAAAAGGCGTAGTGGTGGTGTGCGACGGAGGAGATAATCCACTGATACAGCAAAAAGTAATACAGGCTGTTACAACGGCGCTTGATATTACGTCTACTCGTGTTTGTGTCATTCAATCCAAATAAAAATTGAGGGGAGTTTTATGTATATGGCGATTCGTAAACGACAACTGGTTCTCGCAGCTTTGGTAGTGGCTTTGGGAGCAGCAGTATACTTAAATTGGCAGTTTGGAGGCAACAGTCAGATTGTAGATGCAGGTACCAGTGTTTCAGATAAAGAACTGGGGGCCGCACAGCTGGTTAACGGCTCTGTGGATTCTACACCGTCATCCGCAGTATCGGAAGCTGTGTCAAGTGCCGTTTCAGGAGGGGCTGCGTCAGAGGCTTCTTCAGAAGCAGCAAATACAGGAGCGAATACAGATATAAATACATATTTTGCACAGGCCAGATTGGAGCGTCAGAAATCCAGAGACGCTTCTCAGGAGTTGGTGCAAAAAGTACTTGATGATACCACGGCGGATGAGAGTACAAAAACGGAAGCTGCCAATCAGGCGGCAGAGATTTCGCAAAATATTGTTACAGAGACCAATATTGAAAACCTGGTAAAATCCAAAGGTTTTGTGGACTGTGTAGCATTTATTCAAAACGGAGCATGCAATGTGGTAGTGCAAAAAGACGGTGAATTTGCATCAGCCGATGCAATTGCCATTAAAGATATTGTGGTTGCACAGGCGAAAATATCTGCTGACAAAATTACCATTGTTTCAAAATAAGCGATTCGTACATTTGAATTTAGGCTGTTCTTTTGATATTTTGTCATGCACGCTTTCAAATTAACGTTAATTTCTGTTACAGTATGAAAGTGTTATAACAGGTACAAAATCAATATTGAAAGGAACATCTTTCAATGTTTCAAAATTTTGGTTATTACAAGAACGTTATAGCATTTACAGGTAAAAAATTGCTTTGCAATTTTTTTTATGCTATAATTCATACGTGGATTATTGGAAAAAGAATGAATGAAACAAAGACCATCCACAAAGTGGGTGGTCTTTTATTATAGGAGGAAATGTATGAACAGGCGCGACCAAAGAGAACAGGCGTTTATTCTTATTTTTGAGCGTACCATTAACAACGATACCATCGCACAAATTGTAGAAAATGCAGGGGAGTCCAGAGATTTGGTGCTTTCTGCGTTTGCGGAAAAAGTAGCGACAGGCGTACAGAATAATGAGGCAGTGATTGATGAAAAAATAGAACAAAACATTCACGGCTGGAAAATGAGTCGTTTATCCCGTGTATCATTGGCTTTGCTCAGACTGGCCATTTATGAAATGATATATGAAAAAGACATTCCACTGAGTGTTTCTATCAATGAGGTAGTGGATTTGGCGAAAAAATACGGCGGCAGTGAAGACGCACCGTTTATCAATGGCGTGTTGGGTTCCGTTGCAAAAGAGCTGGAGCCGCAAAATGCGTAATGTATATTTAGGAATTGATACCAGCAATTACACAACTTCCACGGCTGTGCTCCATGAGACGGATAAAAGTGTGGTACAACAGAAAAAATTACTTCCCGTGAAACAGGGAGAATTGGGATTACGGCAAAGTGACGCCGTTTTTCACCATACACAACATATTCCGGATTTATTGGATGCGTTATGGAAGGATGACTATGTGCCCAAAGCAGTGGGAGTTTCTGTAAAACCCAGAGATGCTGAGGGTTCGTATATGCCTTGTTTTTCAGTAGGAACAGGTATTGCAAAAGTGATTGCGAAAACGCATGGTATTCCGCTTTATTCGTTCTCTCATCAGGGAGGGCATATTGGGGCGGCATTATATGGCGCAGGCCGTTTGGATTTGCTGTCTCACCCTTTGATTGCATTTCATGTGTCAGGCGGAACCACAGAAGCTGTGTTGGTTCATCCCGATAAAGAGCGTATCTTTACCGCGGAAATCGTTTCTTGTTCACTTGATTTAAAAGGAGGACAAGCCGTAGACCGTGTAGGAGTAATGCTGGGACTTTCCTTTCCCGCAGGGAAAGAGTTAGAGCAACTGGCATTACAATGGGAGCAGCCGTGTAAAGTAAAAGCATCCGTAAAAGGACAGGATTTTTCTCTGTCAGGCATTGAAAATCAATGTAAAAAATTATTGGAAACAGGACATCCAAAGGAAGAAATTGCACGCTTTTGTTTGGATTCTATTTTGGCAGCTTTGGATTATGCTTCGCAAACATTATTGCAGACGTACGGAAAATTGCCGTTGCTGTTTGCAGGCGGCGTGATGTCAAACAGCATCATTCGTCAGGCGCTGACAAACAAGTACGGCGCTTGTTTTGCACCGCCGGAATATTCTGCGGATAACGCAGCGGGTATTGCAGTATTAACTGCTATGAAAGAAGGTCAATTGTAAATGAATGCACCATCTGTTTTAACCGTTTCACAGTTGAATATGTATGTAAAATCGCTGCTGGACGGAGACCCTTCCCTCAACAGGGTGTTTGTCAGCGGCGAGGTTTCCAATTTTACAAATCATTATCGTTCGGGACATTTATATTTGTCTTTGAAGGATGAAAAATGTGTCATCAAAGCGGTTATGTTTTCCTCCTACGCAAGCCGCTTGCGCTTTGAACCGAAAGACGGTATGAAGGTGTTGGTACGCGGAAGAGTATCTTTGTATGAACAAAGCGGTCAATATCAGCTTTATATCGAAGATATGCAGCCCGATGGGTTGGGTGCGTTGAATTTGGCTTACGAACAATTAAAAGAAAAACTGGCAGCAGAAGGTTTGTTTGATACCAATAAAAAACAGCTGCTTCCCGAGTTTCCGAACAAGGTGGGAGTGATTACCTCTCCGACGGGCGCAGTGATTCATGATATTCAGCAGGTTATGGCACGTCGATACCCTTTGGCGGAATTGGTCCTTTGTCCTGTAAAAGTACAGGGAGAAGGCGCTGCGGAACAAGTGGTGCAGGCCATTAAACTGTTTAACCGCAAAAAAGCGGCGGACGTACTGATTGTAGGCAGAGGCGGCGGTTCTATGGAAGATTTATGGGCGTTCAACGAAGAAATCGTTGCCCGTGCCGTTGCCGCATCTTCTATTCCGATTATTTCGGCTGTGGGGCACGAAACGGATATCACCATATGCGACTTTGTTGCAGACTGTCGTGCGGCAACCCCGTCGGCGGCGGCAGAGCTGGCGGTTCCTGACCAGCTGGAATTAAAAGACACGCTGCGTTCCTATCAATTTACACTGACACATTTGATTCGGACACGTATGAGAAGTTATCATGAACAATTACATAGATTAGTTACTTCGAAATCTTTTCAAACTCCGCAAACAAGAGTGGCTATGGAAACGATGAAGTTGGACCGTTATACGGAACAGCTTTCTTCGGCAATGAAGCGTAAAACAGAGGCCGAAGCACATCGCTTGAGTAAATTAAGCGGACAGCTGCATACACTCAGTCCCTTGCAGGTATTGTCCCGCGGTTATGCCATTACACAAGATAAAAATCAACAAACCATAAAAAGTACAGCACAAGTCTGCACAGGTCAGCAGGTAACGGTTACACTATCAGACGGTGTATTGGATTGTACGGTAGATGAGGTGAAATGCAATGAATAAAAATATGTCATTTGAAACCGCTATGAATCAGTTAAATGAAATTGTCGTAAAGCTGGAAAGCGGAGAAACTTCACTGGATGAATCTTTAAAATTATTTGAAAAAGGTACAGAATTGGCATCTTTCTGCTATGACAAATTAAATAAAGCAGAGCAGAAAATTACCCAAATGACTGCTTTGGAACAAGGTAGAACTGAAAGCGGGGAAGATGATGAGTAATTTGACCGAACAATATTGTAATCAAATAGAAACCGCATTAAAACATTATTTACCCCAAACAGGTGGTTTACAAGAGCGATTGGTACAATCTATGACGTATAGCTTATTAGACGGAGGCAAACGCATTCGTCCCATTTTGGTGTTGGAGTTTAACCGCTTGTGCGGCGGCAGTCAAGAAGCTGCAATGCCGTTTGCCTGCGCAGTAGAAATGGTACACACCTATTCTTTGATTCATGACGATTTGCCATGTATGGACAACGACGATATGCGCAGAGGAAAGCCTTCCAATCATAAAGTATATGGGGAGGATATGGCTCTACTTGCAGGCGATGCATTGCAGGCGCTTGCATTTGAAGTGATGTTAAGCGAGGAATCGATTGCAAAAGCGGGCGCTCATCGTGCTGCAAGCGCAGCAGGCATTTTAGGCAAAGCAATCGGCGCTGACGGAATGGTAGGCGGACAGGTGATTGATTTGCTGTCAGAGGGAACGAAAATTCCGCTGGAAACCCTGCGTAAGATGGATGAGGGAAAAACGGGAGCACTGATTTCAGCCTGTGTACAAATGGGATGTGTGCTTGGCGGCGGCAGTGAAAAAGAGTTACAGGCAGCACAGGAATACGCTGATGCGATTGGGTTGGCATTCCAGATTGTAGATGATATTTTGGACATTGAAGGAGATACCGCAACGCTTGGTAAGCAAGTAGGAAGCGATGTAGCAAACGATAAAAGCACGTATGTTTCCATATTGGGCATGCAGCAGGCAAAGGCATTGGTACAGCAGCTGACACAAACGGCTGTTCATGCTTTGGAATCCTTTCAGGGTGACACACAATACTTGAAAGAATTGGCGGAATACCTTGCTTCCAGAAAAAAATAAGAGGACCATACAAACTTTCATAAAACACGTATATTTTGTTGACAAGCTTGTATATTTGTGCTATTATTGATAAGCCGCATATTACGGGTTTTAAGCGGATATTCCCACCTGATAATAGCGAGATTATAGAAAAGGCAGGGCCTTAGATTCATGTTTGCAGTAATTGAAACAGGCGGCAAGCAATATAAAGTACAAAATGGCGACGTCATTTATGTGGAAAAGCTTGCACAAGAAGAAAATTCCGAGGTTAAATTCCAAGTGGTTGCACTTGGTGGCGAGAACGGTTTGAAGATTGGTACTCCTTACGTAGAAGGTGCTTCCGTTACAGGTAAAGTGCTGAAAAACGGTAAGGGTAAAAAAATCACAGTGTTCACTTACAGACCGAAAAAAGGTTCTAAACGTAAAATGGGCCACAGACAACCATATACAAAGGTTGAAATTTCCGCTATCAACGCGTAATGATATTCGTACGCTTTTTATCGGAAGCTTCCGGCAACTTAGTTGGCTTTGTGATGGAAGGTCATGCTGGTTATGCTGACCCGGGTGAGGATATTGTATGTGCTGCAGTTTCATCTGTAGCATATATGACGGCAAATACCATTACAGAAATCATAAAAGCGGACACAGAAGTTGCTGTGGAAGACGGTATGATGTTTGTGAAAGTTGCTGCTGGTGATGCACTTCGCTGCCGCGATTTGCTCACAGGTCTCAAGCTTCATTTAATTGGAATTGAGGAGCAGTATCCGGATCGTATTCAAGTCAATTATTTGGAGGTGTAAGTAATGCTAAAGATTAACATTCAATTGTTCGCTCATAAAAAAGGTATGGGTTCCACAAAAAACGGCCGTGATTCCGAGTCTAAACGTCTTGGTGTAAAACGTGCAGACGGTCAATTTGTTCTTGCAGGTAACATTCTTGTAAAACAACGTGGTACACACATTCATCCAGGCGAGAACGTAGGCAGAGGTTCCGATGATTCTCTGTTTGCTTTGGTTGACGGCAAAGTAAAATTTGAACGTTATGGTCGTGACCGTAAAAAAGTTAGCGTTTACGCTGTTGAGCAATAATTTTATTTTTAAAATTGTTTGAAGAACCTGGGACTTGTTCCCGGGTTTTTTTATGTTATTTTGTTTATACTATGATTAAAAATCTTATTTTCTCTCAGGCATTTATACATTGCAGTTTTGTCTGTTTGGTGTTAAAATCAGTATAACAAACGATAAGAAGAAAATTGTTCCATCAGATATGGAGAAACGGCGGTTAGAAAACGATGTTTATTGATGTTGCAAAAATTAAAATAAAGGCAGGTGACGGCGGTAACGGCGCAGTTGCCTTTCATAGAGAAAAATATGTTGCCGCAGGAGGACCTGACGGAGGTGACGGCGGCCGCGGCGGTAATATTGTCTTTCAGGTGGATACCAATTTATCTACTTTGGCTGACTTCCGCTATAAAAGAAAATATTTGGCCCCAAACGGCGAAAACGGAAGAAAAAACCGCTGTAACGGAAAAAATGCAGAAGATTTGGTGATTAAAGTTCCGCAGGGAACTTTAATCAAAGAAGCAGAAACAGGACGTATTGTAGCAGATCTCTCCACGCCTGAACCACAAGTCATACTCAAAGGCGGTAAAGGCGGCTGGGGAAATGCACATTTTGCAACTCCCACAAGACAAACGCCTCGCTTTGCAAAACCGGGAATTCCCGGAGAAAGCATGGAAGTTATTTTGGAATTGAAACTGCTTGCGGATGTCGGTTTGGTTGGCTATCCAAATGTTGGCAAATCCACATTTATTTCTGTGGTCAGTGAAGCAAAACCAAATATTGCAAATTATCATTTTACCACATTGACTCCCGTTTTAGGTGTAGTTCGAATGGAAGAAGGCAATTCTTTTGTAATTGCGGATATTCCTGGGCTGATTGAAGGTGCTTGGGAAGGTGTCGGCTTGGGACACCAATTTCTTCGCCACGTGGAACGCTGTCGTATGCTGGTGCACGTGGTAGATGTTTCGGGCAGTGAGGGAAGAGATCCAAAAGAAGATTTCAACGTGATTAATCAGGAACTCCAAAAATTCAATCCTGAATTGGCTCAACGCCCTATGATTGTGGTAGGAAACAAAGCAGACCTTGCGACGGATGAGCAAATTGCGGAATTTGAGAAATTTGTAACAGAGCAAGGGTATGAATTTTATCCGATTATGGCAGCAATTCGTTATGGTGTAGACCCTGTGCTGAAAAGCATTGAAGAAAAATTGAGCAAGCTTCCTCCGGTTCGTCATTTTGAACCGGAAGCAGCTCCTGTGAAGCCGATTGATGAAATTGGAAAGCATCACGTAGAGGTTACAAAACAGGGTGATATTTATGTGGTTGAAGGAGAATGGCTGCTTGCCATTATGAAAACCGTAGACTTTGACGATTATGAATCTTTGCAATACTTCCAGCGCGTTTTGATTCATTCGGGCGTAATTGATGCACTGCGCAACGCAGGAATTGAGGAAGGCGATACCGTAAGCCTGTATGATTTGGAATTTGATTTTGTTGAATAGTTGGAGGAAGTATGGAACGGTTATTTAATGAAGCGTGTGACCCGAAACAACTAAGTCCTCTGACATTGGCGTTTGTTGGAGACGCGGCATTTGAATTATTTGTGAGAGAGCGTTTGGTGTGCCTTGCCAACTGTCCTGTTAAAAAATTGCATCAAAACGCAGTGGCGCAGGTGCGGTGTCAAGCGCAGGCAAAGTTTATGGAACTGCTCATGCCAATTTTAACAGAAGAAGAGATAGCGGTTTTTAAAAGAGGAAGGAATGCCAATACTTCGATTCCCAAAAATGCGGAACCTGCCGATTACCACGCAGCCACAGGTTTTGAAGCAATGTTTGGTTATTTATATTTAAAAGGTGAAATTGATAGATTGCGGCAACTATTTTCAATTATTTGTGAAAAGTCGTGTTAATTTGATTGTATTGTCATACACTAACACTGATTGCAAGTAACGTAGGGGAACCATATCTGTGTATATTTCATATGGTATCCTTGACTGTAAGAAGAAGGTGATATGGTAATGGAATTACAAAACAAACGAAATATTGCAAAAAATATTTTTTTAGATATTTTATGTTTTACATTGGGCGGTATTTTATACGGTATCTCGGTTTCTGTGTTTTCTGAACCAAACCAAATTGCTCCCGGCGGCGTAACGGGTATTTCTATTATTTTAAACTCATTGATTCATACACCGGTTGGTACCATGGCTTTGATCTTAAATGCACCTTTGATTATTTGGGCAATTGTGGAATTAGGCTATAAGCTGGTGGTAAAAACCATTTTTGCGATTATTTTAACTTCGATTTCCATTGACGTAATCGCTATGTTTATTCCCCCGTATCAAGGGGATCAAATGTTGGTGGCTATTTTTGCGGGCGTAACGGAAGGCGCGGGTTTGGCGCTTATCTTTATTCGCGGCGGTACCACAGGAGGAACGGATACGGCAGCCAGATTGCTGGGAAGACGTTTTCCTCATTTTTCAATGGGAAGATTAATGATGTTCATTGACCTGTGTGTGGTTGTCATCTCAGCAATTGTATTTAAAAGTGTGGAAAGTGCTATGTATGCGGTAATTGTTATTTTTGTGGCAACACGTTTGATTGACGCTGTACTGTATGGTACGGATATCGGCACAGGAAAAATGCTGTTTATTATGTCGCAAAAAAGCCAGGAAATTTCTCAGGCAATTATCAGCCAAATGTCCAGAGGTGTGACCATTTTAAAATCAAAAGGCGCTTATACGGGCAAAGAGGGCGATGTGTTGCTTTGTGCGGTTCGCAAGTATGAAGTGTATCGTTTAACACAGCTGATTAAAGAAATTGATATTGATGCTTTTATTATCATAGGAGATGCGGGCCAGATTAATGGTGAAGGCTTTAAAGAAAATGGAAAAGAGGAAAAGACGCTGAAAGATATCATCAAAAACAGAAAGCGAAAGGAATAAGCTCTTTTTAAGTTCTTTGCATCCAAAATGTAAAGAACTTTTTTCATGAAAAAAAGAAAACCGTTGGATTTGTGGTTAAAATCCAACGATTTTCTAAAAGGTATTGCTAACAGTTAGTTGCTGTGATTTTGATTTTTTCTATTTTGAGCGTTTTGATTGTTTTTATTTTGTTTTTGAGTTTGAGTTTGTGTGGTTGTGTTCTGAGCGTCTTGAGAATGACCACAGTTTTCATGAGTTGTGTTTTTTCTGTTTTGAGCGTTTTGTTTATCCATGAGAATTCACCCCCTTATCAGTATTATGTCTCGTTTTTCTCTGCTTTATACGAGTAAATGTTTTGGAGTTGATATTTTTGATAAATTTACCAATCGATTTTATAAATAAAATGGAACAGCTTTTACAAGACGATTATCCTGCATTTTTAGAAAGTTACTCTGGACCATCTAAAAAGGGAGTACGTTTGAATCCTCTGAAATGCACTTGGGAAATTTTGAAAAAAAATTTACCTTTTACATTATCACCGTCTCCTTTTTCTCCACTTTCATACTATATTGAAGAGGAAGAAGCAAAGGTTGGTATACTGCCCTTGCATCATGCGGGAGCATTTTATTCTCAAGAACCTTCCGCTGCTTCCGCTGTAACTGTTCTCAATCCCAAACCGGGTGACACTATATTGGACCTTTGTGCGGCACCCGGCGGAAAATCGACTCAAATTGCAGGTTTGTTGGACGGAAAAGGTCTTTTATGGTCCAATGAAATCGTCAAAAATCGTGCCAATATTTTACTGTCCAATATAGAACGGCTGGGTGTGAGAAATGCAGTGGTATCTTCGTGTCATCCTGATGTCTTATGCAGTAAACTGGCAGGATTCTTCGATAAGGTACTGGTAGATGCACCATGTTCGGGAGAGGGCATGTTCCGAAGAGATGAACAAGCCGTTGCAGATTGGAGTTTGGAGCATGTAAAGACATGCGCGGTACGGCAAGCTGCGATTTTGGATTCCGCTGCACAAGCGGTAAAAGAAAACGGAATTTTGGTGTACTCTACTTGCACTTTTTCCAAAGAAGAAAACGAGGATACCGTATCTGCATTTTTGGAACGTCATCCGGAATTTGAATTGGTAAACAGCGATGTTACCTTTGGACGCCCGGGCATTGGTTTAGAAAAAACAAGACGTATTTTTCCTATGGGCGGCGGAGACGGACATTTTGTTGCAAAACTACGCAGAGTCAAAGAGAATCCCGATTACCCCAAGTTATTTACTCCAAAACAAAAACAAGATGTAAAATTGGCTGAGGAACTGTTAAACTCTGTTATGAAAGAACCGTGGGAACATGAAATACTGCAAGTAAAAGAGCAGTTTTTGCTACTTCCTAACGGCTTGCCGCAGTTGGACGGTTTGGGTGTATTGCGTGCGGGAGTCCCGCTGGGAGAAGGAAAGACCAATCGAATTGAGCCGGCACACGGTCTGTTTATGGCGGCAAAACCGCAAGAGCTGTATCAAGTGCTTTCCTTTGCCAATGATGACCCGTCGCTCAAACAGTTTTTAAAAGGGGAAGAAATTGCGGTGCCGAATCATTTGAAAGGATTTACGGGAATTGCCGTGGAAGGTGTGCTGACCGGATTCGGAAAATGTTCTGCGGGACGCTTAAAGAACAGATATCCAAAAGGATTGAGAAATTTTTAGCTATATTCACTATATTTTTTGCACTGCTGCTTGAAAGTGCAGTCATTTGGTGGTACAATAAAAAAGAATAAAGTGAAAGAAGGTCTTTCCCAATGCAGGAAATCAAAGTTGAACTTACAAAACAACCAAAGGCAAAACCAACATATGAAACAAAACTTGGTTTTGGTTCTATTTTTACAGACCACATGTTTGTCATGAATTATGATGAAGGTCAAGGCTGGCATGATGCTCGTATTGTCCCTTACGGACCAATTGAGCTGGATCCTTCCGCTATGTGTTTGCACTATGGACAAACTGTATTTGAAGGCATGAAAGCATACCGTGCCAAAGACGGACGCGTGTTGTTATTCCGTCCTGAGAAAAATATGGCACGCCTGAATGTATCCAATGAGCGTTTGTGTATTCCAAAAATAGATGAAGCATTTGCATTAAAATGTATTGAAAAATTGGTATCTGTTGAAAAAGATTGGATTCCAACCGCAGAAGGTACTTCCTTATATATTCGTCCCTTTATTTTTGCTACAGATGCACACGTTGGTGTACATCCGGGCAAACATCTTATGTTTATGGTGATTTGTTCTCCGGTTGGCGCTTATTATCCGGAAGGTTTGAATCCGGTTAAAATTTATGTGGAAAGCAAATATGTACGTGCTGTTCGTGGCGGTATGGGTTATGCAAAAACAGGCGGCAACTATGCAGCTTCTTTAAAAGCACAAGACGAAGCGGAAGAACAAAAATATACCCAGGTGCTATGGCTGGATGGCGTGGAACGCAAATATGTGGAAGAAGTAGGAACCATGAACGTATTTTTTGTGATTGGTGATGAGGTTGTAACTCCTGCTTTGCAAGGCTCCATTTTACCCGGCGTTACCAGAATGTCTGCCATTGAGATTTTAAAATCTTGGGGATTGAACGTATCCGAACGTCCAATTGAGATACAGGAAATTTACGACGCTTATCAAAACGGACAGCTGAAAGAAGCATTCGGTACAGGAACAGCTGCTGTTATTTCTCCGATTGGCCAGTTAAAATGGGATGACCATGTAATGGAGATTAACAACGGTAAAATCGGTGAGATTTCACAACGCTTATATGATACTTTAACGGGAATTCAATGGGGTAATATTGAAGATACCATGCATTGGACCGTAGAAGTAAAATAAAGCCCGTTTTATCATAAGGGTGGCAGCAGAGCTGTCACCTTTTTTATTGCAGAGGTATATTACTATGAGAGCATTGACATTCACAGTTCCAAAAGAATGGGAACAATCAAAACTGAAAGTATTTTTAAGGGGATACTGCAACTTATCTGCAAGACTTCTTACAAAACAAAAGCGTGTCAAAATGGGATTGACCATCAATGGAGAACATGGAAGAGCCAATGATTTATTAAAAACAGGAGATGTGGTATGCGTCAATTTGCCTGACATCGAAAAGGATATTGAAGCGGTTCCGCTGCCGCTTTCCATTGTGTACGAAGATGACGACATCATCGTAATCAACAAAGATTGGAGTATGCCTATCTATCCAACAGCAGGTCATGACAGAGACAGTCTGGCTAATGCCTTGTTTCATCACTACCAAATCCATGGTGTAAAATTGGGATTTCATCCCGTATATCGTCTGGATAAAGACACATCGGGTTTGATTGTAATTGCAAAACATGGCTATGCGGCAGCAGTACTCAGTAAATCCATTGAAAAAGAATACACGGCTGTTTGTGAAGGTGTTTTAAAAGGGGAAGGAACCATAGATGCTCCCATTCGTTTAAAAGAAGGCTATACCATTCAAAGAGAAATTGCCAAGGACGGTCAGCGTGCGGTTACTCATTGGAAAGCGGTTGGGGGCACCAATCATCATACTTTGCTGCAGATTCGTCTGGAAACAGGGCGGACACATCAAATTCGTGTGCATTTTTCTCACATAGGTCATCCTCTTGCAGGTGACGATATGTATGGCGGTCACTTAAATGGCATTGGCAGACAAGCGCTGTGCTGTTCCAAAGTGTTATTTGTGCATCCCGTAACCGGTCATCGGATAGAGCTGACTTGTCCGCCGCAGGACGATATGATGGCATTGGTGCAATAAATAGACATCTATGACAAAAAGCGGGCAGCAGTCTTTATCAGTAAAGAAAACATGAAAGGGTTGCCTATGTATTTGAAAAGCGTTATGCTTCCGCAGAGTGTGATGTATGCATGATTTTAGAGTCAGAAAAAGAGAATCAAAAAAGAATTTCTACGGATTATGAATAACGATAATGTATTTGGGAAGGTTCTCTTTCATCATTGATGAATTATATTTGCATATAGCGATAGAAATTCTTGTTCTTATTTTTCGGTTGAAAGGTTTTCTATTTTTCTTTTTTATGCTACACTTATAGGGCAAAGGAGGGACAGTATTTGTTTACATTAATATGCCAACATTTATATGGGGAGCAAATAGGTGAATATGCTGTTTCTCAAAGCATAAAAGAGTGGAATCAAAACGCTTTTTTATGGGGCGTGCAAGGGTATGAATTTTTAACCTTTCATCGTTTTTTGTTTTGGCAGTCGGGTATTATGTTAAAATCTTATACAGAACGGTTTGACAGCTTGGAGTTATCCACCGTTTTGAAAGCCATTGACGACTATCGGCAGAAAGGAGATACTCCCGTCTTGCGTTGTTACCGTTTTGGATTGGAATGCCGTGCTGTTTTAAAAAAACACACAGAGCCCTTTATCCAATATGGATTGCATATGCTCAAACAAGCGCACCCAAAAGAGCAAGAGCTGTCGCTGAGAAATAAAATAGAAACTTCTTTGGATATTATTATGTTGCGTTATCTGAAAGGGCAATTGCCCATAGAGTTTGATATGAAGCAAATATTTCCGAAGGATGAGGCGGTACAGCTTGAGGTAGCATCATTATATTGCTATTTGTTGGACAGTTTATTTGACGAAAAACAAGAATTGTCTGTTTTGTTACAGGCAACAGAAGATGCAAGAAAAACTTGCGGTATGCTCAACGACCGTTCTACGCTGAAAAAAAGCTTTTTTGAACGTATGGAACGCGGCAAAGAGTATAAAAGACGTTTATCCAGTTATTTCAGGGGCATCAATGAAGGTGATGCTTACGATTATGCCAATACGTATCATGCCCAGTGGCAATGGCCGATAGAGGATACCGCTAACCGTACAGAAAGTTATATGGATTTGTTTGAGTTGGCAGTTGAGCAGTCCAAACATGTATTAATGAATCAGAAAAAGGAGTTATGACATTATGAAAAGAATTCCAAGTTTTTGCGTAGACCATACAAAATTACAGCCGGGTATTTATACTTCCAGAATTGATGATGATATTATTACCTATGATATTCGAATGAAGAAACCAAATGTTCCTCCATTTTTACCGACCGCTTCCATGCATACCATTGAGCATTTGTTTGCTACGATTTCCCGTAATTCTGAATATGAACACAAAATTATTTATTTTGGTCCTATGGGATGCCGAACCGGTTTTTACTTTTTGGTAAGAGATATGAAACCGGAAGACGCCATTGCATTAATTCAAAGAATTATGACAGACATTGCCAATTATGAGGGAGAAATTCCGGGAAATACAGCAGTAGAATGCGGAAATTATTTGGAACACGATTTGGAAGATGCAAAAAATCAAGCAAAAGAATTCCTTCCTTATATTGCAAATTGGACAGTAGAACAACTAAAATACGAATAATTTATAAGCAAAGTTCACATAATTTTCTAATCGTTCGGAAAAAAGGTTGCAAATTTGTAATTTTTATAGTAGTATACACAGAGAAAGATTACACGAATGTAACAATTTAATTCGTAACGAGAGGAAGATTCACTATTAAACTTTTTCAGTTTAAACGTTCTGAATCCAATCAAGGGAGAATGGAACATAGCTCAGGACTGAAACGAATGCATCAAATTTGGAAAGGCATTTGCCAATCCATGTTTCAATTAACAAAGAAGTTATATTCTGCAACCATTCAAAGGGTGCTTGCTCACTTTGCAGTACAAGCAGAGTGTATTGCAGAAGGAACTCAACATACAGGCAGTTTTCATAAGAGAATTGCAAAATATGCATTACATGTAATTGCTCCGGCATTGGGAGTTGCAGCGTTAACCGTTTCTTTCGGTTTCGCTATGCAGTCTGCAAACGGTGTCAGTGCATCCGCACAAGAAAGACAAATTGTTTACGGAGAACCGTTTGAAGTAATGAATCAGCTTATGGCAGAAAACGCTTCAGACACTTTAATGATACAGCCAAAACAAATAGTTGCTACTGCTTCATCATCCGATACAACAAAACTTACTACAGTAAGCACAGAGGTATTGGCCGAAAAAAGCACCAGTACTTACAAAGAGGCTGTCGGCCTTTACGTAAACGGCAATTTCATTGGAGCTGTTGAAAATGCTGTCGATTTAGACAACATGCTGCAGGATTTGCTCAATAACAATGCTCCTGAAACCTATGAATCGATTTCATTTGAAGACGATATTCAAACCAAAACAGACATTTATCCTGTTGCCAGCATTGAATCAGCGGATTCTATCAAAGCACAATTAACAGGTCTCTCCAGCAAGCCTATGGGCTATACAGTTGCTGAAGATGATACATGGGATTCTTTGGCCGAAAAATTTGGCACCACTGCCAATGAATTAAAAGCGTTGAATCCAAATGTATCTTCTCCGCTGCAAAATGGCGATAAATTAAGTGTAATTGTAAAAAAATCCATTTTGAACATTTCTGTTGTAAAAGAAGAAACATATGAAAAAGATGTTGAATTTGAGACAGAAGTACAAACAGATGATACAAAATACAACACGTATTCCAAAGTAGTTACAGAAGGTGAGAACGGTAAAGCAACATGCGTTGATACTGTAACTTATATCAACGGCAAAGAAGCGGAACGTTCCAATATTTCTACCACTGTAACACAAGAACCTGTAACAAAAGTTGTGATTGAAGGTACCAAAACTCCGCCGGACGGCAGTGTGCCGGGCGAAAGCAGCGGTACACTAACTTGGCCGGTTCCAACCGTTCATACCATTAGCAGTCCTTTTTCTTTCAGATGGGGTACACACCACAATGGTATTGACATTGCAAACGGAAATACTTACGGTGAAACCATTGTAGCGGCAGATGCCGGTACTGTAGAGTTGGCTCAAATGGACAACTCCGGCTACGGGTTATATGTTATTATCAATCATGGCAACGGAAGAAAAACGTTATATGGCCATACAAGCAAATTGCTTGTACAGGCCGGAGAGAAAGTGTTTAAAGGACAACCGATTGCTTTGGTAGGCAATACCGGCAACTCTTTTGGTGCACACTTGCACTTTGAAGTAATTGAAAACGGAACTCATGTTGACCCGTTAAATTACGTAACACCTTAATTTTACAAAAGTTTTGCAGTCTTTCTGCAAAACTTTTTTTATTTTGTGGTATGATGTTGATATAAGAAAGAGAAACATCTATCCGGTAGGAAATAGGATTGATTCCTAATTTTTTGTCCATTCTTTTGATAAGTTCTGCAATAGTATAGGATAATGCCGGATTCTTTGCAGTTTTTCACAATGTTAAGAATAAATTTTTGTGAGAGATTGACTTTTTTCTGTCAATGTATTATTATCAATGGAGATGTTTTTTATATTTTACGATGATTATATTTTTCAGATAAATGATATATAGAATGTTCAAGTTGGAACATAACACAACGATTGGGGCGTGTCTCATTGGATAAATATGTAGTTACAGGCGGCAAACCACTAAAAGGTACTGTTACAATTAGTGGTGCTAAAAATGCTGCCATTGCTATTATACCGGCGGCAATTTTGTCAGAGGAAGTTTGCCGTATAGAAAATGTACCGAATATTACTGACGTAAACGATATGCTTCATATTATTCATGATATGGGTGCAGTCATTAAAAGAATCAATAAATCTACAATTGAAATAGATCCCAGACCGATTCATTCTCATATTGCTTCTTATGAGCTTGCAAGACATATGAGAGGGTCGTATTATCTTCTTGGCTCCTTATTGGGCCGTTTTCATCATGCTGTGGTTTCCATGCCGGGCGGCTGTGATTTTGGTGTAAGACCTATCGACCAGCATTTGAAAGGCTTTTCCGCTTTGGGGGCTTCCTACAGTTTGGATGGCGGTATGGTAGATGTACAAGCACAAGAGCTTACAGGTAACAATGTTTATATGGATGTAGTGTCTGTCGGCGCTACCATTAATATTATGTTGGCTGCCGTAAAAGCAAAAGGTTTGACTGTCATTGAAAATGCAGCCAAAGAACCTCATATTGTAGACCTTGCAAACTTTTTAAGTTCCATGGGTGCAGACATTAGAGGTGCAGGTACCGATGTAATTAAAATTTATGGTGTGGACCACTTGCATGGTACTACATATTCTATTATTCCTGACCAAATTGAAGCAGGTACTTATATGGTGGCTATTGCAGCAACCGGCGGCGATGCAGTGGTTGAAAATGTAATTCCAAAGCATTTGGAATCTATTTCTGCAAAACTGGAGGAAATGGGTGTGATTGTCGAAGAGTTTGACGATTCCATTCATATTAAACGCGAAGGACAATTGCAAAAATGCAATGTAAAAACAATGCCGCACCCCGGCTTTCCAACAGATATGCAACCGCAAATTTCCGTTTTGCTTGCAATTGCACATGGTACCAGCATTATTACGGAAAGTGTTTGGGACAGTCGTTTCCGCTATGTGGAAGAATTACGCCGTATGGGCGCACAATTCTCAGTAGACGGTAAATTAGCCGTGATTGAAGGCGTGGACCATTTAAATGCAGCGCCTGTAAAAGCAACGGATTTACGCGCAGGTGCGGCAGTGGTGATTGCTGCTTTATGTGCAAAGGGTGTAAGCCAAATTGAAGAAATTCGTCACATTGAGCGCGGTTATGAAGACATCGTCGAAAAATTACAAAAATTAGGAGCAGATATCAAACGAATTCACACGCCTGAAGATACACAGCCAAAGGCAATGTAAGCTGCAAACGATATTTGCTGAAATTTGATAATGATATGCAGAAAGAGCCTGTCGTACAATGCGATAGGTTCTTTCGTGCTATCACTGATAATTACTGCGAAACAGAAATCAGGTGGGTGTCATGGTAGGGTTTCAAGTGCAATATTTCTTTTTTCCAATCGGAAGTGCGGACTTTCTTCATTCGTTTTTTTCAACAGTGGCATATCATTTAGAATACAGAAAGTGGGGAAGCCGCTTTCCTGTCATTATGAATGACGTATATCAAGGCTATTTATTGCCTGAACATGCAGAGCAAGCCAGAGAAGAATTGAGCGTTATCACAGCAGAACTCAAAAATTTAAAACCGCACCAAATCATTTGGGATATAGATGACTTATCCAAAGAACCACCGTGGGAGGTTCTTATCAGTGAAGAGATAACGGACCTTGCCAATTATTTTATCACCAGCGACGGCGCTGATTTTATTACAATTTTTAATCATGCTCTTTTAAAAGCAATCGAATTACAATTACCCCTTGAAATTCATTAAAAGAAGTACAAAAGCAATGGAGGAGAAATATGGCCAGAATTTGCCCATTATTCAGCGGGAGCAGTGGGAACAGTTATTTTGTTGGCTCTGCAGATGCCGGTATTTTAATTGATATTGGCCGCAGTGCAAAACAAATACAAGAAATGCTGTCTGCATGTGATATTCCGATTGGAGCGATTAAGGCGATATTTCTGACTCATGAACATACGGACCACATCAAGGGACTCCGTGTATTTACTTCTAAATATAAAATACCTGTGTTTTCTTCTCAAGGTACGTTGCAAGCGTTGGAAGAATCGCAGCAGCTGAATGCAGATGTTCCGGCAGAGCTGGTAGACGGTAGAGGAATTGAATGTGCGGGTATGTGGATTTCATCGTTTCCTACACTGCATGACTGTGCGGAGGGAATTGGGTTTCATATTACAACTGCGGATGACCGCACATTGTCGTTTGCAACCGATTTAGGCTGTATGACAGAGCAAGTATATCATAATTTGGCGGGCAGCGATTTTGTTGTATTGGAATCCAATCACGATGTCGGTATGCTGAAAACAGGTAATTATCCTTATATCTTAAAGCAGCGTATTATTTCCGATTACGGACACTTATCCAATACAGCCTGTGCCGATATTTTGCCCAAACTGGCAAAAATGGGAACGGCTCGTTTTTTGTTGGCGCACTTAAGTCACGAAAACAATACGCCTGATATTGCACTGCAAACCTCTCTTTGCTCGTTGACAATGGAAGGACTCAAGCGAGGTCTTGATTATGAAATTGATATTGCACCAAGAGAAAATACAAAACACGGAACCATTCTATTTTAAGGAGTAACTATGCTGACGGTAAATTGTATTTGCGTAGGAAAATTGAAGGAACGCTACTGGACACAAGCGTGTGAAGAATATCAAAAACGTTTGGGCGCATTCTGTAAGTTTCGTATCATAGAAGTGGCAGAGCATAAACTGCCAGAACAGCCATCAGAAACGCAAATTCAGCAGGCATTGAAAGCAGAAGGGGAGAAGATACTCCAATTGGCTGCAGGCAGCACGCTGATTCCTTTATGCATTGAAGGAAAGCAAATAGATTCTCCGACCTTGGCACAGCATCTTGGTACATTGGCTTTGAATGGTGTCAGTGCAGTCAGTTTTGTCATTGGAAGTTCCCACGGTTTGTGTGATAAAGTCAAACAAAGCGGGACGCTGCAGCTTTCCATGTCGCGTATGACGTTTCCGCATCAATTGGCAAGGGTAATGCTTTGCGAGCAAATCTATCGTGCGTTTCAGATACAAAATCATGGTCGTTACCATAAATAGATTATATCTATTGGATATATTCTCGGTTTCGCTGACGCTGTTTGTA
The DNA here is from genome assembly GCA_900541905.1 of uncultured Oscillospiraceae bacterium. Lineage (GTDB taxonomy): Bacteria > Bacillota > Clostridia > Oscillospirales > Acutalibacteraceae > UMGS1071. Next base: position 15,575 of record UQLQ01000007.1, on the reverse strand, counting down.
AGGAGCACATATGAACATAAGGTCTTATCATAGTGACGATTGTCAAGCCATTCTTTCATTGTTTTATGAAACAATTCATAAAATCAACCGGAGAGATTATACACGGGAACAAATAGAAGCGTGGACAAACAATCATAATATTGACCCGATTGCTTGGAATTTATCGTTGACTCATCATAAAACATTGGTAGCAGAAATGGACAATACTATTGTTGGCTTTGGTGATTTGAACGGAAATTTTTTGGACAGACTTTATGTGCATGCAGAATATCAGCGCAGGGGAATTGCAACTGCAATTATGGACAGGTTGGAGCGATATGCAGCAGAGCAAAATTATGCAACGATTGTGACACATGCTTCCATCACTGCCTATCCGTTTTTTCAAGGCAGAAACTATCAGTTGGTCAAAGAACAACAGGTGGAACGTTATGGCGTGTTTCTGAAAAATATGATAATGCAGAAGGAACTTCTGATAAAATAGTTTTTCTAAATTACTGGTTGTATGTGTATTTGAAGATAAGAGAAAACATTGTATCAAGAAATTGCAACCTTTGAAAAGCGTTTTGGCAAAACACAAGTAGTAACGTTATCATAATGTAGCAAGAAATAGAGATGGTTTTCAGATATTATTCGAGAAAAACAGATTCAATATGTGATTGTTATATCAAAGAATTTACCACAGTATTATTGCTATCCTTCATTGTCAATCAAGAATAGGATAGTAAATGGTTATATCGTTCACACAAAAATATGATAAACGAAAAAAGAGATACACAATATTGTGTATCTCTTTTCCGTTGTGTTATCAAAATAATTAGGTTTATGCAATGACTTCTTCAATGGCGGAGACAGTTGTTTCATGATCAGATGCCGGCACCAACAGAGAAATTTCTGTTTCTGCAGTGGTTATCATACGGATATCTGTTTTTGCATTTGCGGCAGCGCCAAATATTTTGCTGGCAAATCCCGGTTGATTTTTCATCGCTTCATCTGCAACAATAATCTTGCTGTTGCCGCTGCTGATAACTGTTTTTACTCCAAGCTCATTGTGCAGGTGGCTGGAGAATGTCAACAGCTTTGGCAGGTCGTGGTCCGACATGGTAAATGATAGGGAAGACATTGCGCTTTGGGAGGGCGCTAATGAAATCATATCAATGTCGATACCCAGCTCAGCCGCCTTATCAAAAATTTGATGAATTACGGTTAAATCAGAAGGACAGTTTTGTAATGTAACCAATGTGATATCCATACTGGAAGTAATGTTTGTCATAAAGCAAAAGCCTCCTTTTTTGTTCTTACTCATTAATTAAATCAGACATATCGTACAGTCCTGCAGGTTTGCCTGCCAGAAACATTGCTGCATTAATAGAACCTGTTGCAAATACTTCTTTTGATTGGGCCACATGGATCAGAGAAAGTGTTTCATGATGTCCTGCAAACAATACTTCATGTTCACCCACAATGGTACCGCCTCTGACTGCATGTAAACCAATTTCGTTTTTATCACGTTTTTTGCGCTGAGAATGTCGGTCATATTCATAATGCATGGTACGGTCCAATACTTCACAAATGCCGTCTGCAATCATCAGTGCTGTTCCGCTGGGGGCATCAATTTTTTTGTTGTGATGCTTTTCGATAATCTCTATATCGAATTGGTCGCCCAAAATAACGGCAGCTTTTTTGGCAAGCTCAATCAATAGGTTAATCCCCAAAGACATATTGCGGGAATAAAATACCGGAATTTGTTTTGATGCCTCTTTCAATTCGTTTACTTGAGATTCTGTATATCCTGTTGTACAAAGTACCACAGGAATGCGTTCCTTGGTTGCGTATGCCAAAAGTGGTGTTAAAACAGAAACATGGGAAAAATCAATCATCACATCTGCTCCGCATGTTAATTCATCTGCATTATTATAAATAGGAAAATCGCTGTATACATTGGTGTTAATATCTAAACCTGCTACGATTTTGCAATCATCCCGATTATTGATGCATGCAGCGATTTCGTGTCCCATTGCACCATTGGCTCCGCTTAAAATAATACGTTTCATTTGCTCTTTCCATGCCTTTCACTTTAAAGGCGCTGTCTGGATACAGCGCGTTTCCATCCGTCTTATATTTTTATTTAGATTAAATGGTATTTTTTCATAATGGCTACCAGTTTTGCGTGGTCTTGTTCTGTCATGTCGCAAAGCGGCATACGGCAGGAACCGCAGTCAAATCCCATTAAATTGGCAGCTTCTTTGATGACAATTGGGTTAACGTCCATAAACATGGCGTCCATTAATTCCAAATGTTCTAAAAATAATTTACGGCTTTCTGCAATATCTCCTGCAAAGTACTTTGCACAGATATCATGTGATAGTTGTGGGCAAATATTTGCGATAACTGAAATGATTCCTTTTCCGCCCAAAGACAGAATCGGTAATGTCTGGTCGTCGTTACCTGAATAAATAGCCAGTTCATCTCCGCAAAGTGCAGCAACTTTTGCAATCAGAGTAATATCTCCTGTTGCTTCTTTTGTTGCTACAATATTTGGATGTTTGCAAAGCTCTGCGTAAGTTTCAGGTTTAATCAGACATCCTGTTCTGGAAGGAATATTGTATAAAATCATAGGAATGGATACACTGTCGGCAATTGCGGTAAAGTGTTTTACCAAACCATGTTGAGATGCTTTGTTGTAGTATGGTGTTACTACCAGCAAAGCGTCTGCACCCAGTTTCTCTGCTTCTTGTGACAGCTCAATGGCATAAGCAGTATCGTTGCTGCCGGTGCCTGCAATAACAGGTACACGTTTATTTACTTTTTCAATGGTAAATCTAATGACTTCACAGTGTTCCTCATGTGACATGGTAGCAGATTCTCCTGTAGTGCCACAAGTGATGATTGCGTCAGTGCCGTTTTGAATCTGGAATTCAATTAGTTTTTCCAGTTCTGCATAGTTGATAGAACCGTCTTGGTTCATAGGGGTAATAATAGCAACACCTGATCCGGTGAAAATCTCTTTTTTCATGGTAAAAACCTCCTAAGTCAATGTCATCTCATGTGATTGTATTAATCAAGATATCCTTTGGCACAAAGTAATTCTGCCATTAATACAGCGCCGCCTGCTGCACCGCGCAATGTATTATGAGATAAACAAACAAATTTAATATCATATTGTGAGTCCGGACGCAAACGACCGATAGAAACTGCCATACCGTTTTCTAAATTGCGGTCCAATTTTGCTTGCGGACGGTCATTTTCATGGAAGTAGTGAAGGAATTGTTTTGGTGCGCTGGGCAATTCCAATTCTTGTGCTGCACCACGATAGGATTCCCATTTTTGAATGATTTCTTCCATTGAGATTTTTTTATCAAAAGAAGCGAATACAGCAGCTGTGTGTCCGTCAGATACAGGTACACGCAGGCATTGTGCGGTAACGCTTGGAGAAGTTGCGTTTACAATTTGGTCGCCTTCAATGTGACCCCAGATTTTCATTGGCTCTTGTTCGGATTTTTCTTCCTCACCGCCAATGTAGGGGATAACATTATCTAAAATTTCAGGCATGGTTTCAAATGTTTTACCTGCACCGGAAATTGCCTGATAGGTGCAGGCAAGCACTTTTGTAATGCCCAAATCTTTGATTGCATGAATGGCAGGCACATAGCTTTGCAGAGAACAGTTGGATTTTACCGCAATAAATCCGCGTTTTGTACCAAGATGTCTGCGCTGTGCGTGAATAATCTCAGCGTGGTCGTCGTTGATTTCAGGAATAATCATTGGTACATCCGGTGTGCCGCGATGTGCACTGTTGTTGGAAATTACAGGGCATTCCGCTTTTGCGTATGCTTCTTCCAATGCGCGAATTTCATCTTTTTTCATGTCAACTGCACAGAATACAAAATCTACTTGAGCGGTAATTTTGTCAATGTCAGCAGTTGCGTCATATACAATCATGTCTTTCATAGCAGCAGGCATTGGTGTTTTCATAGCCCAGCGGCTTCCAACGGCATCTTCGTAACGTTTTCCGGCAGAGCGTGCGCTTGCCGCTACTGTTGTTACGGTAAACCATGGATGGTTTTCCAATAATGTTGCAAAACGTTGGCCAACCATACCTGTTGCCCCAATAATGCCTACTTTGTACTGTTTCATGTTGGTTCCTCCAAAATACTAAAGAATAAAATGGTAACAAAAAAGACCGGTTTTCAGAAAACCGATCATCATGCAGATATATTATGCTTCTACTGTGTCTTTATCCATTTATCATATTAGGATAACAGATAGCGCAACATCATACATGCATGATGACAGTTGCAGAGATATTCTCTCAGCACCCAGAGTTGAAATGACCCACTTTCAAACTCTTCGGCGACAGTTCCTTTTGCAAACGATCATAAACTTGGGCAGTTTCACGCTTGGTACTTATAAATGCCGCACCTCTATCTTTCTTTTAAACTTACCAACATCATAACATCAGAAACTGCGATTGTCAAATGATTTATAATAGTTTATAATAAATTTTACGTGAGAAAAAATTTATTAATATGAACTTAATACAGGAGGGTTTCTAACGTATGGAAACCAAGGATTTTTACTACGATTTACCAAAAGCATTGATTGCGCAAACTCCGGTAGAGCCGAGAGACTCTTCTCGCTTGTTGGTGATGGACAAAACAAGCGGAGAACTGGAGCACCGCCATTTTTATGATATCATAGAATATTTACAGCCCGGGGACTGTTTGATTGTAAATGATTCCCGTGTTCTGCCTGCAAGAATTTACGGAAGCAAAAAAGATACCGGCGGTCACATAGAGTTTTTATTGCTGACACAGAAAGAACAAGATGTATGGGAAGTGCTTGCAAAACCGGGAAGGAAGGCACAGCCAGGCACATGGTTTGTATTTGGAGAAGGCTTGCTGGAAGCTCAGGTGCTGGAAATTTTGGAAGATGGAAAGCGATTGGTTCGTTTTCATTATCAGGGGAATTTTTATGCTTTGTTAGAGCAAATCGGTCAAATGCCGCTGCCTCCTTACATTACAGAGAAATTAGAAAATCAGGAGAGATACCAGACGGTATACTCTAAAGAATTGGGGTCTGCCGCAGCGCCTACGGCAGGCTTGCATTTTACACCGGAACTCATGAAGAAGCTGGAAGAAAAGGGCGTTCGTTTTGGGTATGTGACCCTGCATGTCGGGTTAGGTACTTTTCGTCCTGTCAGTGTAGAAAAGATAGAAGAACATATTATGCACTCTGAACATTATGAAATGTCCAAAGAAACAGCGGATTTGATTCTGGAAACAAAAGCAAAGGGTGGGCGGGTGATTGCCGTTGGAACAACCAGCTGTCGTACCTTAGAATCTGTTGCCAAAAAAGAAGGTTGTATCAAAGAAAGTGAAGGTTGGACAGATATTTTCATTTATCCGGGCTATCAATTTCAGGTATTGGACGGTTTAATCACAAATTTTCACTTGCCTGAAAGTACTTTGATTATGTTGGTTTGTGCCTTAGCTGGGTATCAACATACTATGCATGCATATGAAGTTGCTGTGAAGGAAAAATATCGCTTTTTTTCATTTGGAGATGCAATGTTGATTCAATAGGATTTGTTTTATCAAGGTTCTCATATTACATACTTATAGATACAAAAGAAACGGTCGTTTTCTTTTATTTCTGAATCCACGATAATAGCGAACTATCTAAATTATCTTTGAAAAGGCACTGAGGTATTATCTTAATCAGGGAAAAAGAATTTATAAAGTAAGACTCATAACAGAAACTAAAAATTCTGTTCTGAGTCTTTTTTTATTTTTGATAATAACTTGTTTCAATAAGAAAATAGTGCATTTAGGGGACTTTTTAGGGAGCGTACAGAGGTTCTAGTTGTTCAACTGCAACTTTTACAACGGAGACTGAAACCGGTTAGGGGAGATATAGAAAAATAGGAATTCTGTCCCTTTCCTCTATATATGTTTGTTCTATGATAATTCGAAAACAATTATATTGTGAGATATATTAACAATAAATAGATTTAAAAATAAATTGTGGAATTATTTTGGTTGATTTACTATAAAAGGCTTTATTTTACAGGTAATATGTGGTAAAATGAGAGAAAATTAAAAGTTTCTAAAAGAGGGTGGAGAATCTTATGTCTCTATGGATAAAAGCGGCTTACCCACAATTTTCACCTGCGCTGCAAAGTCTTGCGGCAAAATCAACTCAAAAAAATGCATTGCAATGGCTGCCGGCGTGGGTACATTTTGCAGATACCGCAAATATCATTCGTAAGCTCGTGGTTGCATGGCTTCCTGCCTCTGTGGTACATGCGGCGGATTCCGAAATGAGCCAAGAAGATTTTTTTAATTTATGTACATTTCTGGCTTTGACCCATGATATTGGCAAGTTAACGCCGGTGTTTCAATCGGGAATATCGGAACAGTTTCCTGAATTGAGAACACGTATCGAACACTCCGGTTTATTATTGTACGGAATGAATTCCTTGTTATCAGCGAGCAAATCTCCCCATGCTTTGGCAGGAGAAGCAATTTTATTAGACTTTGATTGTCCTCAGTCTGTAGCGGTGGTAGTAGGAGCGCATCATGGAAAACCGCAGGAAATCAAGTATGATATAGAAAATCAAACACGGTACTATGAAGAGAATTACTACGGCTGTAAAGGAAAAGACAGTGAACAAGGAAAGCTTTGGGAGGCAGTCAGACAGGAATGGCTCCAATTTTCTTTGGAAACATCAGGATACACATCTGTAGAAGAATTGCCGCAGTTGAATATGGGGGCGCAGATGTTGTTAACAGGACTTCTGATTATGGCAGACTGGATTGCCAGCAACACCAATTATTTTCCCTTGATTGACATAGATGATAACGGAGCGGATAGTTCCGTTGAGTATAGAGTCCAAAAGGCTTGGGAAACATTGCATTTGCCGGACCTATGGACGCCTTCTTGCTTTTTTATGGATGATGCTCAGTTTCAAAGCCGTTTTGGATTTTTACCCAACGAGGTCCAAAAGACAATGATAAAGGCAGCTGAAAATGCTGTACAGCCCGGCATACTGATTTTAGAAGCACAAATGGGTGTAGGAAAAACAGAAGCAGCATTGGCTGCGGCAGAAGTGTTGACCGCTAAAACGGGCAGCGCAGGCTTATTTTTTGGATTGCCTACCCAGGCTACTGCCAATGGCATTTTTCCACGGTTAGAGCAGTGGGCAATGGAGCAGTCGGAGGATACCCTGCATTCCATTCGGTTGGCACATGGTATGGCAGAACTCAACGAGCAATATCAAGCGTTGTTTCATGGCGCCTCTCAACTTGCGGAGGATATGAATTCCTCCGGATTGGTGGCACATCAGTGGTTTGAAGGAAGAAAGCAAGCGTTGCTTTCTGATTTTGTCATTGGTACGGTAGACCAATTGTTAATGGCGGCATTGAAACAAAAACATGTCATGCTGCGCCACTTAGGGTTAGCAGGAAAGATTGTGATTGTGGACGAGTGTCATGCTTTCGATGCTTACATGAACACATACTTGGACAGAGCGCTGATGTGGCTTGGAAGATATGGAGTTCCTGTGATTCTGCTTTCCGCAACGCTTCCCGAAAAACGCCGCTTGGAATTTATCAGTGCGTATCTGGGGCGAAAAAAGTTGAAAGATGACGAATTACCTGTTAGCAGAGCATATCCCATATTAACGTGGACCGATGGAGAAGACATCAAGCAACAAGCCATTTCCGTGGATACACCTTCCAAAACCGTTTCGGTCAAGTGCATTTCTGACGAAGTAATCGCAGATTGTCTAAAACAAGCGTTATCGGAAGGCGGCTGTGCGGGGGTCATTGTAAATACTGTGAGCAGAGCTCAAAATTTAGCAGATAACCTGAAGAAACTATTGCCTGATACGGAAATTTTAGTGTTTCATTCTCATTTTTTGATGCCTGACCGTGCTCAAAAAGAACATGTATTGTTACAGCGTTTGGGTAAAAAGTCTACGCCTGATACACGCGATAATTTGATTGTGGTAGGTACTCAAGTTTTGGAGCAGTCTTTGGATATTGATTTTGATGTTCTCATCACAGATTTGTGTCCAATGGATTTATTGCTCCAGCGATTGGGACGATTACACCGTCATACTCGCAAGCGTCTTGCAAACGTAACCCATCCTTGTTGTGCTGTATTGGGCGCAAACACAGAAACGTTAGAAGAAGGTTCCCGTTTTGTATATGGAGATTGGCTGTTACTGCAAACCAAACGGTTACTGCCAAATTCCATTACGTTACCGCAGGATATACCAATGTTGGTGCAGGATACTTATCAGGAACCGCAGGATACATCAGAGTTGGACGAGATTTCCCAGCAGGCATGGAGCGATTATTGCCGGCATATAGACAGCCAAAAGGAAAAAGCGAAGGTTTATTCCATACCAAAACCCAGTCTCTCAAAACGATATGCCAATTTGAATGTGATTTCAGATTTGCTCAGTACGGATTTGCCCGACAATGAGGAAAGAGCGCAGGCAACGGTACGAGACGGAGATACTTCTATCAGTGTTTTGGTAATGATGCAAAGAAAAGACGGACAAATTTCCTTTTTACCTTGGCAAAATGGAGGTGTCGTTGTTCCTGCAAATCATGTTCCGTCGGAAGAAGAATGCAGGCAAATTGCGCGTCAAAGATTGAACTTGCCCAGAGCGTTTTGTGTTGGTAAAAATTTGGACAGAACCATTGAAGAGTTAGAACGTATGAACAGTCAAATGATTCTGGAATGGCAGGAATCATTTTGGATAAAAGGAGAATTGATACTATTGTTGAATGAAGCATGCAGTGCAGAACTATGTGGATTTCATATCACGTATACACAAGAAGAAGGTCTCAGGTATGGAAAGGAGGAAGAACATGGAGAACCGAGAATGTGAATTTAATCTATTGGACGAACCTTGGATAAAAGTGATGAAAAGGGACGGAAACATTGATGAAGTTTCCCTGACGACAGTGTTTGAACAAGCGCATCTTTATACAGATTTGGCAGGTGAGCTCGCAACGCAGAATGTAGCGGTACTTCGCTTATTGCTGGCAGTATTGCATACCGTCTTTTCCCGTGTGGACGAACATGGAGAAGATGAACCTATAGAAGAGACGGACCATGCATTGGACCGTTGGGGTGCATTATGGAACAAAAACAGTTTTCCAATAGAGCCCATCAAAGCATATTTGCATACACAGCACGAAAAATTTTGGCTGTTTCATCCGGAACGTCCTTTTGGACAGGCGCTTTCTGCTGCCAAGGGAACGGAATATTCCGCGGCTAAGCTGATTGGAGAGCTGTCGGAAAGCAGTAACAAAATACGTCTTTTTCCGCCGCGAACAGGAAAAGATAAAACTGAGATTTCCTATGCGGAAGCTGCAAGATGGCTGTTGTATGTAAACGGATATGACGATACGTCTGCAAAACCAAAAGGAAAAAATTTGCCTTCCCCAGGTGCGGGGTGGCTTGGAAAATTAGGTCTGATTACTGCTAAGGGAAAAACATTATTTGAAACACTGATGCTGAATTTGGTGCTTTTAAAAGAGGATTATGAACCATGGGAACCGAATGTACCTGCATGGGAGCTTCCAAAGGCACGGGAAGGAGAACGAATTGAAATCACCATTCCGGATAATCCTGCCGCACTGCTTACCTTACAGTCCAGACGATTGCTGCTGGAGAGGAACAATCATAAGGTAACAGGCTACAGATTATTGGGAGGAGATTTTTTCTCCAGAGAAAATGCCTTCAATGAAACAATGACCGTTTGGAAGTCTATTATGGAAAGAGGAAAATCCACAGGACAATACCAACCAAAGCGTCATGATTCCAGCAAACAGATGTGGCGTGATTTTGCTTCTATCGTAGAACAAAATGATACAAAGCATCTGCCGGGAGTTGTGACTTGGATGAATCAGTTACAGAAGGTAGAATTATTGGATAAGCATCAAATGGTATGTTTCAGTATTGCTTCTGTTCAATACGGGGATAAAGACTTTTTTGTAACCGATGAATTTAGCGATTCCCTTACATTTTATGCGGAGTTGTTGACAGATGCAGGAGAAATATGGAGAACACTGGCATTAAACGAAATTCAACGATGCGACCAAATAGCGAATATTGTCGGCAGATTGGCCAGAGATTTGGTAAAATCCGCAGGTGGCGATGAAGGAGATGCAGCAAGCTACCGTGCAAAAGAAGAGTTTTATCACCGTTTGGATCTTCCGTTTCGCAAATGGCTGTCCGTATTAGACCCCGGTCAAACTGTAGAGGAAAGAAATCATCTGCAATCTCAATGGCTGACTTATGTTTGGAAAACTGCCGCTGCTTTGGGAGAAGAACTGGTGGAAAATGCGGGAACAGCCGCTTTTGTCGGCAGAATGGCGACAGAAAAAATCAAAGGAAAAGAAGTAACAAACCATTATTGTGCGCCTGAAGTATATAACAAGTTTTCATATTATCTGAAAGAATCATTGAAATAGGAGGAATGAGCATGTCCAGTAAAACGCAAAATGTAGGCCATTTTGTGGAATATCGGTTAAAGCGTATCGTCAATTCGTCTTCAGACGGAGCTGTAAAGGCGTCTTTGGCAAATTTACGCAGGGGAATCGGGACAACCCCGGGAGATATTCCGGAGCTTTGGGAACTGTTTTTACAGGATTTACCCGAAGAAATGTTAAGCAGAAGCGGTGTGCCAACCCATGCACAATGGTCTGTTTATATTGCACTGACGCTGTTTGCGCTTCATCAACAGGGCAAAGATTTGCAGAAGGAATCTATGTATCGGCAAGGAAACGGTCTGGGAAAGGCAGTGGCTTGTTTGATACATGGTGAAGATGATAAAACACGAATTCAAAGGCGATTTAATGTATTGGCCACCTCTGCCGATATACAAGAACTTGCCCATCACCTCAGAGGGATGATACAGCTGCTTCGTTCAGAGGGAATACCTTTGGACTATCCCGAGTTGGCCAAAGATCTATATTTGTATCAAAATGAGGATTACAGGTCCCAGGTTCGATTAAGATGGGGACAGGATTTCTATAGAAGAAAAACAACAGAAACAGGAAAGGAAGATTCAAATGAATAAGAAAAATTTTTACGTAGATATACACGTACTGCAAACCGTACCACCCAGTTGTGTCAATCGCGATGATACGGGAAGTCCCAAAACAGCCGTATACGGCGGGGCTACCAGAGCAAGGGTTTCCAGTCAATCATGGAAATATGCCATGCGTGCTATGTTTCCTGATATTTTTGAGAAAGAAGACGTTGGAACACGTACAAAACGTGTGGTAGATATGATTGCTTCCAAAATTCTGCAACATAATCCTGATGTCGATGAGAAAAAAGCAGGAAAGTTAGCTGCAGAAGCTTTAAAATTAGCAGGATTAAAGCTGAAAGACAATGATACAGTCACGGACGCATTATTTTTTATCAGCGATGCACAGGCAGAGGCGCTTGCCCAACTGGCAGTTTCGGAAGAAAAAGAAAAATCTCTTTATAAAAATGCGTTAAAAGAATTCCCCGCCATTGACATTGCTTTGTTCGGTCGTATGGTTGCCAGCGACCCTTCCTTAAACTATGATGCAGCCGCACAAGTGGCTCATAGCATATCTACCCACAAAATCCAAAATGAATATGATTTCTTTACTGCTGTGGATGACAGAGCTCCCGAAGATAACGACGGTGCGGGTCATCTTGGTACAACAGAATTTAATTCTTCTACGTTATACCGTTATGCTACGGTTAATGTTGCGGAATTAAACGGTCATTTGGGGAAAGATACTCCTATGGCTGTTCGCGGTTTTGCGCAGGCCTTTTTGTTATCTATGCCTACAGGAAAACAAAACTCATTTGCAAACCGTACTTTGCCGGATGCTGTGTATGTGACGGTTCGTCGTGACCAGCCTATTAACTGTGCGGGCGCGTTTGAGAAACCCGTGATTGCCGGTTCAAACGGTTATCTTGCAGAGTCTGAAGAACAATTTGTTTCCTATGTGAAACAGGTATATCAGAATTTTGCAAATGAGCCGGAAGCAGCATTTGGAATCGGAACAGCGGAAGCGTTCAAAGAAATTGCAGAAACGATGCCATTACAGCAAATGCTGGATAAATTGGAGGACCGTGTAGCCCAATATATCACAGGTGACGGTGAATCCATATGAGTACGCTGTTATTGAGATTAGCGGCTCCTTTGCAGGCTTGGGGTATCAATTCCAAATTTGATATTCGTAAAACGGAACGAGAACCGTCCAAAAGCGGAGTGGTTGGGCTGTTAGCTGCTGCATTGGGACGGCGCAGAGATGAATCGTTGGACGATTTAACTGCATTGACATTTGGTATCAGAAGCGACAAAGAAGGAGAGCTGCTAAAGGATTTTCACATGGTGCTGAAAGATAAAAAAACCTCTTATGTAACAACAAGATATTATCTTGCAGACGCCATTTTTCTGGTTGGTTTGGAAAGTCAGGATGAAACCTTTTTAAAAACGTTGGATGAGGCTTTGCAGGCGCCTGTTTTCCCGTTGTTTCTGGGAAGACGTTCTTGTCCTCCAACCTTGCCATTATCATTGGGAATACGACAAACGGATTTGCTTACAGCTTTGCAAGAAGAACCGTGGCAAGTTTCCCAATGGGAGCAGGAGCGCATCAAACGTAAACATGATTCTTACACCATGCGAATTGTAACTGACGCATTGGAACAGGAGGCGTATCCTATATATCAGAAGGATTTGCCGGAATCGTTTAATCCAATGTACCGAAAGTATGGGTATCGCATGGTCAAGGAGCATAAGCCTTTTCACGTTACCTTTCAAAACACGGAGGATCGGTTTCATACCGAACATGATCCGATGAAAGAATTGAGGTGAGTCTATGTATTTGACAAGAATGTGTTTGGATGAATCCAATCCCAATACGGCAAAAGCGCTGGCTTCTCCGCATATGTTTCACGGAACGGTAGAGCGTTGCTTCCATGGAGAACGTAAGCGCAATTTGTGGCGTATTGACCATCTGAACAATCAGCTTTATCTGATGCTGCTCAGTCCCGATAAGCCTGATTTATCTGCTGCCGCTGAGCAATTTGGTGTATTGTGTGCTGATTGTCCATGGGAAACAAAATTGTATACTCCTTTCTTGGAAAGAATGTCTCTAGGCAGTGTTTGGCATTTCCGTTTGGTAGCCAATCCCACAAAAAGCTGTGTGTCCGAACCGGGAAAGAGGGGAAAGGTACATGCTCATGTCTCTGTGCCTCATCAAAAAGAATGGCTGCAAACCCGTGCGGCTCACAACGGTTTTTCGTTAAACGAAGAGGACTTTACGGTTGTTCACAGTCAATGGCATATTTTCCGCAAAAATCCTTCCCAAGAAGCAAAAGTTCGGTTATTGGCCGTTACATATGAAGGTGTTTTAACGGTTACGGACACAGAACTGTTTTGTAAAGCGTTGACAGAAGGAATCGGACGTGGCAAAGCTTACGGTATGGGATTACTGACAGTAGCAAGGATAGCTTCCAATGAAAAATAAACAATTGTCAGGCATGGTTCGTCCCGACTTGCAGGCTTTGCCCCAAATTGGCAACCGAATGACCTTTTTGTATTTGGAGCATTGTCAACTCAATCGGGAAGACAGTGCAATTACGGTAAGAGATGAACGTGGCATTGTATATGTTCCCGCTGCGTCGATTTCCGTACTGCTGTTGGGACCGGGGACTTTGATTACACATCGTGCCATGGAACTGATTGGCGATGCGGGAGTGAGTGTCATTTGGGTAGGTGAACATGGCGTGCGATATTATGCAAGCGGACGACCGTTAACACATCGTTCCAAATTGTTGATTCGTCAAGCGGAATTGGTGAGCAATCAACGGTTACATTTGGCAGTAGTCAGAAAGATGTATCAAATGCGCTTTCCCAACGAAGATGTATCGCACCTAACCATGCAGCAGCTGAGAGGACGGGAAGGAAGTCGTGTTCGTTCCGTTTACCGCAAAGCTTCCCGTGAATGGAATGTTCCGTGGAACGGACGTACCTATGACCCGGAAGATTTTTCTTCGGGTGATGCTGTGAATCAAGCGCTTTCCGCAGGGCATGCATGTTTATATGGTTTGGCTCATGCCGTCATTACCGCACTGGGATGCTCTGCGGGATTGGGATTTATGCATGTAGGGCATGAATGTTCTTTTGTTTATGACATTGCAGATCTTTACAAAGCTGAAGTTACCATTCCCATTGCATTTGAAATGGCAGCACAGCAGCCGGAAGATTTACCGTCTGCAACACGGCGGCGGGTAAGGGATGCCATGGTATCTGCTCATATTTTGGAGAGAATGGTTCGTGATATTCATATTCTTTTCTCCGATGATGAGTGGATTGCAGAGGGAATTTCCACAGAAATTGTTTATTTATGGGATGACAAAAAAGGAACGGTTCCCAACGGAATTTCTTATGGTTTTCAGGAAGAGGAATCTACATGATTGTAATTACATTGTCAGATTGTCCGCCCAAAGTACGGGGAGACTTGTCCAAATGGCTGATTGAAATCAATACAGGCGTTTATGTTGGACAGGTAAGTGCCCGTGTCAGGGAAGAACTTTGGAAACGAATTTGTGAAAATCTTCATACAGGCAGAGCAACTATGGTGTTTCATACCACAGGAGAACAGCACATGGATTTTCGTGTACACAATACTACGTGGGAACCTGTGGATTTTGATGGTTTGAAACTGATGCGCAGGCCGTTGCCATCTGCGAGAGAACAATCACAGGCTATGGTTCTTGAGAAGGGATTTAGCAAGGCTGCAAAAATGCAAAAAGTTGATAGGATAAAACAGGCACGTAAACGTTCCTTAAAAGAAGATTCCTATATTGTCTTAGATGTGGAGACCACAGGCTTATCCTGTGCTGTTCATGAAATAATTGAAATTGCTGCGCTTTCTATTGTACATGATGCAGTGGAAGCGGAACTTAGTATGTTGGTACAATGTCAAACATCGCTGCCTGAGAATATATCAAAACTTACAGGTATTACGGACAAAATGCTGCAGCAGCAAGGAATTCCTTTGTACCAAGCTCTGTTGCAGTTCATAGCATTTGTGGGAAATAGAAGTATTGTATGTCATAATGCAGCGTTTGATTTTGGATTTTTACATGCAGCGTGTCAGCGTGTGGGATTATCTATGTTTCACAATCCGTGTATTGATACATTAACACTTGCTCGCCGTAAAGTATTTGATGTGGTAGATTATAAGCTAAATACAGTCGCAGACCATTTTTCTATGGATACTTCAAATCATCACAGAGCGCTGGCAGATTGTTACTTAACTTATGGGATCTATAAAAAGTTAAATGAATTGTAGCGTGTGTTATGAACATCATAACGTATCTACGTCATTTTTTAGTGTTTTCCCCGCAGGTGCGGGGGTGATCCCAACAGTTTCCACAAACCCCGGAACTCTATATGGTTTTCCCCGCAGGTGCGGGGGTGATCCTACCGTCAATGACCGCTTCGGATGTATACTGCCGTTTTCCCCGCAGGTGCGGGGGGGATCCCGCCACACAAATAA
>UQLQ01000006.1 GCA_900541905.1 uncultured Oscillospiraceae bacterium | reverse complement strand
ATTATGCTCCGGTTACATGTAAATTTCGATTATTATTTCAATTTTTTCCTTGTAAAGTCATATTGCAAACTGCATCAATATTTTTATGCAATTCTGTTAAATAAACCGATCGTAAAACTTCTATTATATGCATGTGAAGATTTCACACCTAACCATGTGTGAAATTTAAAATTATATTTAACTGTAATTAATAAAAAGGAATGAGAAATATGAAACAAAAAGAAAAACAAAGGCAATTGAAACAACGTTTTACTAAAAAAAATATTGCGATATTATCTACAGCAATAACGGTTTGTATTGTTGCAGCAATTGCGATACCTCTTTGTGTATTGTCCGTACAAACATTGCCGGTCAGCAATGAAATGCCTGAGACCTTTTCCTATAGTATAACAGAAACCTTGAGTGAAGAAAATGTGGAAAGTATAGAATCCGTTGCAGACAGTTCCTCACAGCAAGAAAACTCGGAACATTCTGAATCCATTCAAGAACAGCCGTCACAGAACGCTGTAGAACAAAAATTTTCTACGGAGGAAAGAACTGCAAAAATACAGCCTTGTAATCATCTATACACTAACAACACAATACCTGCTACTTGCTCATCACAGGGATATACCGTATATACCTGCCAAAAATGTGGTAGCAGCTATACCGATTCTTATGTTGCTCCACAACATGACTACGGAAAATATCTTTGTATTTATTGTGATAAACCTGACCCAACTATGAACCCTTACTATTCATTAATGGCCTGGATAGAAAAACATCAGGCGTATACCAATGAAAACGGAGAATACGTTTGGGTGTATAACAGAGGCAATGCAACATACAAGGTAACTTGTAATAATATGGGAAGCCGTTATATCGTAGAATATAATGGAGAGGAAGAATTTTTAAACTTTTGCTTTTACAATGACGCTGATTTTGTGGACAGCTATTACCACCTTGGAGAAATACCGGGAAGGGCTATATTATCAAAAGAAACAATTACAATACCATCGCTTCCACTATTCAACGGCTACCCAACTGAATATGGAAACTTTAAGTACAGTTTCAGTAACAGACTAGATGATACGTTCAGTGTGATACAACGTGAATTATTATCTCCTCTTGGTTTAAACCTCAATATGTTCGGTTTCAAATTATTATAATGGTATGAGAAAGTCCGGGTGAATTCACCCGGACTTTTTCATGTTAACGAGTTTAGAGAGGATGCACTATAACGTATTTCCTTAAAATATATCTGTCATCTGCTCGTCCTGCAATAACAATGCCGATACCAAATGCATAAGGTACCATTTGTATGGATTCTAATTAAAAAAATCCTATATTTTTAAATTCGATATATAATATATATTATCATTATCCAATGAACAAATACCAGAGACATAAATTCAATATTATTGGTGTTTTACTCCATATTGAAATCCAGCTGCTATTGTTCTGCTGATTCTCCTGTGTCGGTTTGTTCAGTATCCGTTATTGGAAGCAATTCAACCAGTAAGGTTGCAATACGGTTGTCTTTCATCAATTCTACCGTAAACTGTACATTTTTATACGTAATGGTAGGATGTTCACCTTCACGTGGTAAATGTCCGAGTAACTCCACTACAAGGCCTCCGATGGTATCATACTCTTCCTGCGGAAGTTCCATATCCAATTCATCGCTGACTTCATCAATGGAGGCAATTCCTTTCACCCGATACGTAGTTTCATCTATTTTTACAATCTCTTGCTCCTCTCTGTCATATTCATCTTCCATGTTGCCTACAAGAGATTCCAAAATATCCTCCATGGTTACAATGCCGGCAGTTCCACCGTATTCATCAATTACAACTGCAATTTGTATCTTACGTTCGGACAGTTCGGTAAATAGCTCACTGCATAGTTTTGTCTCCGGTACAAAATAAGGTTTTCGCATAATATCGATAACAGATGTTGCGTTGTTCATATGGTTGCCAACATATTTCAGTAAATCTTTTACGTATACGATACCTACGATATTATCTAAATCCTCGTGGTATACAGGAACACGAGAGTATCCTCCTTTTAACGACAGCTGAACGATATCGGAAAGGGTAGCAGTATCTTCTACAGCTACTACATCTGTTCTGTGGGTTGCAATATCGGAGGCAGTAGTATCGTTAAATTCAAATATTTTGGTAATCAGTTCTTTTTCATTCTCTAAAATTGCTCCGGTTTCTTCACCTTTGTCTACCATGGTGAGGATACCTTCTTCGGTGATTCCTTTCCTTTTTGCGTCAGGTGACACGCCAAAGATACGGCTGATTTGTGCCACAACCGTATACAAAACCCATGTAATAGGGAATAGAAGAATACAAACGCCTTTGTAAATGCCGGATACACGCATAGCAACTCCATCGGCTCGAAAGATACCTACGCGGCGAGGAATCATAACACCAAAAATAAGGAAAAAGAAAAGCAGAATAAAAGCGATGATAACCAATGCAAAACCACTTAAAACAGTGTGATGAATTGGCATAAATGTTTCCATCCAACCAATGAGACTGGAAGCGAATTTTTGGTATGCAAATGCACAGGCAAAGAATGCAAACATAGTGGTTAATACCTGATATGTTGTGATGGTTTTGGGGTTGTTCATTAATTGTAAAATACGTTTTGCCCGTTTATTGCCTTCTTCTGCCTGTTTATCCATGTTATGTACATTTACGTTTAAAATGGCACTTTCGCATAGAACAAAAAACGCGTTTAAAAACATAAATAGACACAGAATTAGAATTGTTAAGAAAATATTACTGTCGGGTTCGGGTCCCATAGTATTCCCCTTTCAAAAGGAATTTGTCATTTTGCTTATATCACAATATTACACTATTTTTAGCTAAAATGCAAAGAGGGTAGTATATTATTTCATCTTTATATGTGAATAGGTGAAAAAAATAACAATAATTTAGAAAAAATGCACATTTTACTTTACAATTATTCAATAAAATGATAAAATTTGTTGTATGTATAGGTTGAGTTCCTATCGTTATTATAGGTCCAAATATAATAGAATTTGGCCAATCCTTTAAGGGGGAAAATACCAATGGCAAGAAAAATGAAAACCATGGATGGAAACAGTGCTGCAGCGCATGTTTCCTATGCTTTCACAGAAGTTGCAGCAATTTATCCAATTACACCTTCTTCCGTAATGGCGGACGAATCAGATAAATATGCAGCAGCTGGTAGAAAAAATCTATTTGGCAGAGAAGTGCAGGTAACAGAGATGCAATCCGAAGCTGGTGCAGCTGGTGCAGTTCACGGTTCTCTATCTGCCGGTGCTCTCACTACAACATATACAGCCTCTCAAGGCTTATTGTTGATGATCCCTAACATGTATAAAATGGCGGGTGAACTGTTACCAAGCGTCATTCATGTATCTGCACGTACCATTGCAGGACATGCGCTTTCTATTTTTGGTGATCACTCCGACATTTATGCATGCCGTCAAACCGGTTATGCTATGTTATGCTCCAATAACCCTCAAGAGGTTATGGACTTGGGCGCAGTAGCACACCTTTCCGCAATTAAGGGCCGTGTTCCATTTTTACACTTCTTTGACGGCTTCCGTACTTCTCATGAAATTCAAAAAATTCAAACATGGGATTATGAAGATCTAAACGATATGTTGGATCATGATGCTGTAGATGCTTTCCGTCGTCGTGCATTGAATCCGGAACATCCGGTATTACATGGTAGCGCACAAAATGGTGATATTTTCTTCCAAAATCGTGAGGCTTCCAATAAATATTATGATGCTGTACCTGAAATTGTTGTTGATTACATGAATCAAGTCAATGAAAAATGTGGTACTGATTATAAACCATTCAACTATTACGGTGCTCCTGATGCAGAAAAAGTAATCATTGCTATGGGTTCTGTATGTGATACTGCAGAAGAAGTAATTGATTATTTAACTGCAGCCGGCGAAAAAGTAGGTCTTGTAAAAGTAAGACTGTACCGTCCGTTTGTAGCAAAATATTTGCTGGATGTTCTTCCTAAAACAGTAAAATCCATTTCTGTATTAGACAGAACAAAAGAGCCCGGTTCCATTGGTGAACCTTTATATCTTGATGTTGTGGCTGCATTGAAAGGTACAGAGTTTGAAACTACTCCTGTTCTTTCAGGCCGTTACGGTTTGGCATCCAAAGATACAAATCCAAGCTGTATTGTTGCGGTTTATCGTAATATGGATGCAGCTGAACCTAAAAAACGTTTCACAGTAGGTATCAATGATGATGTTACCAATACATCTTTACCTTTGCTGGAGAATCCGGATACAACACCTAAGGGTATTCACTCCTGTAAATTCTGGGGTCTGGGTGCTGACGGTACCGTTGGTGCAAACAAAAACTCCATTAAAATTATTGGTGACAAAACAGACATGTATGCACAAGGTTACTTTGCATATGACTCTAAGAAATCCGGTGGTGTTACCATTTCTCACTTGCGTTTTGGTGACAAACCGATTAAAAGTACATACTACATCAACAAAGCAGACTTTGTTGCTTGCCACAATCCATCCTATATTGACAAATATGATATGGTCGAGGACTTGAAAAAAGGCGGCAGCTTCCTTCTAAACTGCTCTTGGGATTTGGATGAACTAAACCAAAGATTACCTGCTAAAGTAAAAAGATTCTTAGCAGAAAATGATATTAATTTCTATACTATCGACGGTATTAAAATTGGTAAAGAAATTGGTCTTGGCGGACGTATCAATACCATTCTTCAGGCTGCTTTCTTTAACATTGCAGGAATTATTCCAATTGAAAAAGCTGTTGAATACATGAAAGACGCAGCAACAAAATCTTACAGCAAAAAAGGTGAGAAAGTTGTTGCAATGAACCATGCTGCAATTGACCGTGGTGTGACCGATGCAGTAAAAGTTGAAATTCCTGCTGAATGGAAAAATGCAGTGGATGAAACTGTACAGGAAGCAGCTGTAGAAGGCCGCAAGGAAGTTGTAGATTATGTAAATAACATTCTAACTCCTGTAAATGCGCAAAGAGGAGATTCTCTTCCGGTATCAGCATTTGTTGGTTTGGAAGACGGAACTATGCCTCAAGGTACCGCAGCATACGAAAAACGCGGTATTGCTGTTGATGTTCCGGAATGGATGCCTGAAAATTGTATTCAATGTAACTTCTGTGCATATGTATGTCCTCACTCTGTAATTCGTCCAATACCAATGACAGAGGCCGAAGTGGCGGCAGCACCTGAAGCAACAAAATCTATAAATATGACAGGTATGCCGGACCTAAAATTTGTTATGACTGTTTCTACACTGGACTGCACAGGTTGTGGCTGTTGTGCACAAGTATGCCCAGGTAAAAAAGGCGAGAAAGCATTGGTTATGAAACCAATTGACACTCAAATGCCTTTCCAAGAAGTATATAACTATGGTCAAACCATTGATGAAAAACCTGAGGTATTTGAGAAATTTAAAACATCTACTGTAAAAGGAAGTCAATTTAAACAACCATTGTTCGAGTTCTCCGGTGCTTGTGCAGGCTGTGGTGAGACTCCTTATGCTAAATTGGTAACACAGTTGTACGGCGATAGAATGATGATTGCCAATGCAACAGGCTGTTCTTCTATTTGGGCAGGTTCTGCTCCATCTACACCATATACTGTGAACAAACAAGGTCGCGGTCCATCTTGGGCAAACTCTTTGTTTGAAGATAACGCAGAATTTGGTTTGGGTATGAATTTGGCACAACGTGCAGTTCGTGACAGATTGAAAGAGCATGTTGAGAATATTCAGAATGCAGATGTAGCAGCAGAAACAAAAGCTGCTTGTGCTGCTTATCTTGAAACATTCGAAGACAGTGATACAAACTTTGAGGCTGCTTTGACATTGACAAAAGAGCTGGAAAAAATTGCTGATTGTGACTGTGATGCAGGTAAACTGGCGAAAAAAGTTCTGATTGATAAAGACTTCTTAGCGAAAAAATCTGTATGGATTCTTGGTGGTGACGGCTGGGCTTATGATATCGGCTTTGGCGGACTGGATCATGCAATTGCTACCGGAGAAAATATCAATATTTTAGTATTTGATACAGAGGTTTACTCTAACACAGGCGGCCAGGCATCAAAAGCTTCTCCAATTGGTTCTGTTGCCCAGTTTGCTGCAACAGGTAAAGGTACTAAAAAGAAAGACCTTGCAGCAATTGCTATGAGTTACGGTGATGTATACGTTGCAAGTATTGCAATGGGTGCAGATTACAACCAAACTCTAAAAGCTGTAAGAGAAGCAGAAAGCTATAATGGCCCATCTGTTATCATTGCTTATTCTCCATGTATCAACCATGGTATTAAAAATGGTATGAGCACAGTACAGGATGTTGAAAAACGTGCAGTAGCTGCAGGTTATTGGAGCCTATTCCGTTATGACCCACGTTTGAAAGAACAGGGTAAAAATCCATTTATGCTGGATAGTAAGGCTCCATCCGCAAGTTATCGTGACTTCTTGATGAGCGAGGTTCGTTACAATGCGTTGACCCGTTCTTTCCCAGACCGTGCAGAACTCTTGTTTACAGAAGCAGAAGAATTTGCAATGGATAAGTATCAACAACTGGTAAAATTGGCACAAGGCTAAATAGAGTATATTCCGATATAAATAAAAGCTTCTTTGCATAAGCAAAGAAGCTTTTTATTTTTGTTGTATCACAACTTTATATATATATCAAATGATAATTCTATTATAACAACGACGTATAATAACACATATCTGCTATCATAGGATATTATATGTCGAAAGATATGGAAACAAATAAAGTAAGTATGTAATCACAACAGATAATTTGTAATTGGTATAATCGTTGTATAAGAGTTTGATTCATCGGATACAAAAATCCCCTCCTACAATTAATAGGAGGGGATTTTTTAAACAGATACTTCAACAGAAGTCTCATTTGGAGTAGTTGGTTTTAATTTTTTCCATATATTTGCATTGTCAATCATTAGTAGAATAGCTACAATTAATACACCAATTAATAAATAGATGAGTCTTGCAGGCCAAGCAACTGCGCTTTCTAATCCTAGACTATGAGCGCTGCCCAATGCGCTGATTACAACAAAAATTTGCTGGAATTGATATTTATTGATGTAAGTATAAATATACCCTGCAACTAGTAAACCAATATTGAGATATTCAGCCGGAATGATGAAGTCAAAAACAGAAATGTAGATGAGACCACCAATAATTGTAGCAAAAATACGATAAGCAGTTCGGTGAGCAGTTTCATGCGGTTTTAATTGAGTCAAAGATAGAATCGGCAAGCTGAGCCATAATGTACGAGCAGAACCAATCATATCTCCAATAAACATAGCGATGGTCATACCAATTGCCATGCGCAAGAAAAATCTGGTTCTAACAGAAGCATATTCACTGGCTGTGTTTTTTATAGCGCTCAAGACACCTACTTTAGGGCAAGTTTTTTTTCTGTGAACAATAAAGTAAATGATTCCAACCAATGCGCCTCCGGCAGCTAAACTTGCCATGCGCATACCGAGATCAATGCCATATACAGGAGTGCTTTGTGTGAAAATGTAACAAAGTAAAAATGGCATGAAAGAACGGTACTCTGCTCTTTGTCCGGACAATACCATAATGGCACATACGGTAATAAAGTTTACCAAAAGTCCAAGCCAAGGGTTAATTGCTGCTGCAAATGCAGATAATCCGGTTAATACAAATAGTCCAAAGATAACAAAAGGAGCCTGGGTATGTTTAATACCTATATCCAGTTTTAAAAACATTAATAAGCCTGTTACAATGCAAACGCCCGTGTAGGTTGCGGTTGAGCCAAACAAGGCGCTGAAGCCAACGATAAATAGAATAATAAATGCAAACAGAAGTGTTTTTGTGCCAATTAACTTTAGTACTTGAATAATTTTTTTCGTAGGCTTTTTTTCATGATTCAATTGGGGATCTTTTTTGTTAGATGCAGTATGTTCACGGTCTAACGTCTCTAGTTCAACGTGTTCCATGACGATATGACTTCCTTTCTAAAATAAAAATTACAATCATCTAAAGTCTGCAGGCTTTAAAATTATATACTACTATTTTTGAGAAATAACGTAATCATAACATATTTAAAATGTCTAGTTGTGAACAAATTTTTAATCTTATAAAATTTGAACCGGCATTACCAATAAAGTAATGCCGGTTAAGTTAGGTAGATGTTTTTTTATGGTGTGCTTTGATTTTTTGTATTTGCCCGTAAATTCTGTCCATTAGACGGAATTTGGCACATAAACTAATAAAGACTACAATTGCAATACCGATTAACACGAATAAAATACGCATTTCGAATGCCACATCTGCTTGTAAGAAGACCATTGCTCCGCTTAAAGAGTTTAGGGTAATAAATATCTGTTGTATCCAGTAAGTGCGCAAAAATAAATAAATATATCCCGTTAATATAAGCAGTACAGGATGCCATGGATCCGGAACGACCCACTCAAATAACACGAAATATAAAATACCGCCAATAATGGTTCCGATAATTCGATATACAATTTTTTTACGGCTTTCATTTACAAAGGGATGGACCAAGGAAAGCACAGTAAAGGAAATCCAAGCTGGTTTTAACACATGATAGAAATCCCCAATTAACATGGCAATGGTCAATCCCGTTGTTAAACGAATAAAAAATTTGGTACGAATCGAGCAAAAATGAGTTTCTCTAAAAATATCCGTAATATTACGTCTTCTTTTTATTTTGCGATGACGTATATAATAGATAATTGCAACAATGAGACCTCCTCCTGCAATACCTATCATACGTAATCCATAATCTATGCCATATACAGGGCTGCTTTGTGCAAACAAATAGCAAGATAAAATAGGGTAATAAGCTTTTGCCATCGGTTGATGGCTGGTTAGCGTTAATATCGTATAGATAGATGCGAAATTGACAAAAACGCCAATTGCAGGATGAAAAGAAGCTAGGAAGGTAGCTCCACCTGTTAAAAGAAATGCCCCCCAAATTACAAAGGCGCCTTGCAACGGTTTAATACCAATATCTGTTCGCCAAAAGCTAATAATTGCAAGAGAAATGGTCAGACCGATCAGACCATTTCCGCTTCCTAGGCAAAAGGTATATAACTCTACAAACCCAAACATAAAGGCTATGATAAAAAGGTTCATAAGAGCTCTTTTAAAAAAGCCTTTATTATTATGACCGGTTGGAATAGCTGCGGGAGACATAGACTGTGCTGCGCTGCCAATACCGTCAAAAGAGAATTCCACTTATACTCACGATCTTTCTATAATATTTTTTCTTTTTATGTTAAAATTGTTAAAAAATAAAAAGAAAATATATGCTATATAACTATCATACGCGAAAAGAAGAGATGATATGTGAATAATTTATGACGTTGGCTGTAGATTTAACTAATGAAATATTGGTTATTATATGCAAGTTGCACAATTATTCTAATCTTGTTTATCTATTTGATAAAATAAAAAATAGAGTTTACAAATAGCAGATAATATGATATAATCATTCGGTAAATATCCCTTTTCCCGGATAGAGGAATAAGCCCAAATTTGGGAATTCACCAGCCTTTTTCTGTGGTTAGCGGATAAATAATAAAAAGGTGGAACTAGTTTATGTTACTAAAAGAAGAAAAAAGCAAAGTAATTGCTGAGTATGCAACACACGAGGGAGATACGGGTTCTCCGGAAGTTCAAATTGCAATTCTTACAAAAAGAATTAACGATTTGACCGAGCATCTAAAAACACACAAAAAAGACCATCACTCTCGCCGTGGACTATTGAAAATGGTTGGTCAAAGAAGAAACCTGTTAAACTATGTCATGAAAAAGGATATTGAACGTTATCGTTCTATTATTGCTAGACTTGGTATTCGTAAATAATAAATTTCATAAAAAAGCAGCTGTTTCAAACAGCTGCTTTTTCTTTTTTTACTTTAAAAAAGAATATAAAATTTGTTGAAATATCATATATTTTTGTGAATGATATATAAAATATTGACATTTTTTATATATGTGATATGATGTAAATATGTCTATTAAAATAAATGAATGATAAAAAAGGAGGAATTTTATGAGGTTTTTTAACTGGAAAACGGCAATTGTTAGTTTGGTTATTTTTATAGTTCCTATCTTTTTTTATCCTGTATCGGGGACCATGACAAATGGTGTGACTACATATTCATACGGTTTCCCTTCTAACTGGTTGTCTGTACGATTTGATACACAAGGCGGCAGACTGTTTGGTTTTGAATTATTTGGAGCTAATATTGTTGGGACAAATATCAGTATTTTGACAGCATTATTGGACTTACTTGTTATTTATCTGGTTGTCACCGCTTTTGTGAAAGTATTTTGGATCAATCATTTTTCTATTAAATTTTCTAATTGGAGAGAAATGCGTCGTTGCAAAAAAGAAGGTATTCCTTATGTTTCTTCCCATTTTAATCAAGAGAAATCAGTAATGGAAGAGAATACGATATCCACTACTGAGGTATATGAGGGTGAGGGAAGAAATGATTTATCCAAGACAGAGCAAACTGTAAAGGAATCGTTTCAAACACATCCGTGTAAGGACGAATTACAGTCCGACCTTTTGGAAAAGCTGGAAAAGGATAAAACTGCTTAAATTCCTTTTAAGTGTACCAAGTGTGCAATACTTGGTATACTTTCTCCTTGCTGAGAAGAGGTTGTCGACATCAGTGCTCCCGTAGCTATAAATAAGATATTGTTTAAATTTCCTGCTTTTATATCATTTAATAATTTAGAGCATAGGACAGAAGCGGAGCATCCGCATCCGGAGCCGCCAGCGTGAACATCCTGTTTTTTACGGTCAAACAGCATTTTTCCACAGTCATTGTGTACACTGCTGATATCGACGCCTTCTTGTTCCATTAATTGCAGTAAAAGTTCGCTTCCCACATGACCCAAATCTCCCGTTACAATTAAATCATAATCAGTAGGCTTTGTATTGGTATCCGATAGAAAATCTAATATGGTTTGCGCTGCTGCAGGGGCCATGGCTGCGCCCATGTTATTGGCGTCTTTAATGCCCATATCTGTAATTTTTCCAATACATACTTCTGTGATGATTGGTGTTTTCTCCGAAGAATTATTTTCTTTGGAGTTTTTCATTTTTACACCATTTTCTTCTATAACGATAGATTGAGGTACGACAATTGCAGCACCCGAAGCAGTTGCAGTCCATTGTGCTGTGGGAGGACGTTGTCCACCGTATTCCAATGGTAGTCGAAATTGTCTTTCTGCAGAGCAAAAATGTGATGAGGTAACCGCAGCAGCAATTCTCGCTGCCCCTGATTCTACAAATAAAGCTGCCATGGCAAGAGTTTGCGCCATAGTAGAACATGCGCCGTATTGTCCTAAAAAGGGAATATTTAAACTGCGCAAACCAAATGTGGAAGAGATACACTGATTTAGCAAATCACCCGCAAAAATGGTGTCTACATCGTTTGAATTGATACCGGATTTTTGCAGGGCGATTTCTACTGCTTCTTTTTGCAGACGACTTTCTGCCTTTTCCCAACTGCTTTCTCCAAGGGAGGTATCTTTATAGCTGCGGTCAAATTCACTTCCGAGAGGTCCTTCTTTTTCCTTTTTACCTACTACTGAGGCATACCCTGCTATTTTAGGGGCGGTTTCTAATGAAATTGTATATCTGCCAACACGTTTCATTGCTGTAAACTCCTTTTATTTGGTAAATCATTCTTTGAACATCATGCACTTAGAATATTTGGTGATTTCTTTTATCTTACCCGAAATTTTCTAAGGTATACTCTCCGTACAGATTACGTCTAGTTGAGTAAAATTTATCAATACCTTTCGATAGGATTGATTTTTGACCAACAGTACATTAACATGAAAACAGAATCCTCTTATATTTAAAAATATGTAAAATAAGGAGCTTGTTACGATGGAGGAAAAACGAATTTTATTGTTAGGAGCTTATAGCATGGAAGTTGTGGAGTGTGGAGGTGCTCTGTTAAAAAATGCATTAAACGGAGGAAAATCTCATGCGGCAATTGCCTTTGCGGGAGAAAAGATGCAGTCCGATTTAAAAAAATCAGCCGAAATTTTACAAACTTCCGTTGAATTTTTAAATATGGATACGGGAAAAATTACAGCTTCTTATGAGGAAAAGCTGCAAATGATTCGTGTCATTCGTTCCTTTAGACCTGATATTATTATTACACAAGATACAGAACATTGCGTATACGATTTAGATCCGGGCAGACGTCCTTTTATGACGTTAGTGTTGGAAGCAATGGCATTGGCAGGAAGAGAATACGCTGTGGAAGAACTGGGCGGCTTAAAACCATGGGAAAATTTTACAATTTACTTTATGACACCGGAACACCCAAATTGTGTACTGGATATTTTCGACGTTTGGGAACAAAAATGTCAGGCGATGGATGTGCTGGAAGCACAGTTAGAATTCTTTGGAAAACGTGAACAACTTGATGGAAAACAATTAGAGGAACGAAAAGCCTTGGTTTGTGAATGGGATTCTCTCACCACAGACCTTGAAAGGGGCCGTGCATTAAAACGAGAGATGGATAAATCTTATTATACATATTTACATTCAACAGGACATTGCAGTGTAACATATACAGAAAGCTATCGCAGAGAAGGATTTTTTGTTTTTGATGAACTAATCAAATAAAGAGAAAAGGGTAACATCATGTTACCCTTTTCTTAGAATAGACTAATAATATAAAGCACAATACCGTATATAATAGAAGAGATGATACCATATACCAATACAGGTCCGGCAATAATAAACATTTTTGCACTTAATCCTAATACATAGCCTTCACTTTTAAATTCCATAGCAGGTGAGACGATAGAGTTGGAAAATCCGGTAATAGGAACCAGTGTACCGGCACCGGCAATTTTTGCAATATTATCATAAACTTTGAATGCGGTTAAAATTGCTGCTAATCCGATTAAAGTAATAGATACGGCAGCACGCGCATTTTTTACATCCATACCTAACATAAGGTATCCTTCTAAAATCCCTTGTCCAATGGTGCAAATAGCGCCTCCAAATAAAAAAGCCATTACAGAATTTTTTACAAATGTACTTGGAGGAGATGCTTGTTTTGCCATTTTTCCATAAATATCTTTTGTCATTTTCATGGATAAAACCTCCCTTATTGGAAGTTAGTTTTCCAAACATCGTTTGGTTTATACGATTTTTTTACAAATAAAAATAGACAAGCATTTGCTTGTCTATTTTTCAGGAAGATTAGGAAACGCTTTTTAAATCGGTTGTGATAGAGTAAGTGTTTCCATCTGTTTGAGCTAAAATAGTACCGTCTGAATCTGTACGATATACGGTAATATGGTTATTGTTTAATTTATTCATGATTTCTTTGTGAGGATGTCCATAGTCATTATCTTTTCCGCAGGATACAATTGCAACAGCTGGCGAAGCCGCTGTTAGGAATTTATTTGTTGTAGAAGTGGAACTGCCGTGATGGCCCAACTTTAAAATATCACACGACAAATCATATCCTTTTGAAAGCATTTCGTTTTCGCTTTCTTTTTCAGCGTCACCCGTAAATAAAAAACGATTGTTTCCGTATGTTAGCTTTGTCACAATAGAATAGTTGTTTAAATCTTTGTATTCTGAATTGTTGGGAGCTAATATTTCTAATGTAGCATTATCATTACTGAAAATAGTAGTGCCTGCTTTTGCTTGATTGATTTTCATACCTTTTGCTTGAATTGCTTCCAGTAATTTGGTGTAAGTAGCAGTGGTTGGTACTTGGTCATCCGCTACCTTTGGCATGTATATTTCACCAATTTCAAAATGTTGGATTACTTTTTCCATACCGCCAATATGGTCCGCATGAGGATGTGTTGCAATTAGAATATCAATTTTATCCACACCAAGTTCTTTTAAATATGCTGTGAGCTGGTCACCTCCGGATTTTAATCCTGCATCTATTAATATTGTTTCGCCTGTGGGTAAACAAATGAGTTCAGCATCGCCTTGGCCTACATCAAGATAATATATTTGTGCTTTATCGGCAGATATGGAAGAATTTGTAGTACTATAAGAGGTATCAATTGAAATATTGCATCCTGTTAGTGTAAACATACATAGTATGGTAATAAATACACTTAATATCTTAAAATATGTCT
Source organism: uncultured Oscillospiraceae bacterium (assembly GCA_900541905.1). Lineage (GTDB taxonomy): Bacteria > Bacillota > Clostridia > Oscillospirales > Acutalibacteraceae > UMGS1071. Next base: position 109,727 of record UQLQ01000006.1, on the reverse strand, counting down.
TTTTCATATGATATTCCTTTATTGTAGAAAATTTTCTGTATGGTAGCTTATTATAACATAAAAGAAATTGCTGTGCAATTTCTAACAGAAAAGTGTTAAAACGTTCTAGCAACAATCAAAATCTATGATTTTGATTTTGTTGCAAGGTTGTTATAACATAAAAGAAAAGCATTTTTGCGTTTATAAGTTAAAAATTGCTTTGCAATTTTTTCTATGCTATAATAATCTAAAATTTCGACAAAAGGAGATTTTATATGGATAGTATAGCCGAACAGCCGTCTTTAAGGCTGGAGTTAGGTTCTATGGAGGATTTGCCTACCATTTTTCATTGTTTGCAAGAGCAATTTCCTCCCGATGAATTTTATAATTATGAGCGTATGGAGCAGATGATGCACCACAATCAATATAAAATTTTATTGTATAAACGTGGAGACGACTTAATTGGTTACGCTACCGTATGCAGTATGGTAGAATCTCAAACCCTATGGTTAGATTTGCTGGCTATTTTACCGCCATATCAAAATGACGGCTATGGAGGCAAATTATTTGAGGCAATCTACCAAAAATACTGTGGTCCGTTTAACGGCGTTTTACTTTGTGCCGAACGTGTCGATTCTAAAGACCCTGACTATGCATTACAACAGGAACGCCGATTAAAATTTTATGAAAAGCATGGCGCTTACCGTTTGAAAACGGATTTTATTTTGCCTACCAAAACAGGCGGTATGCATATGTATTTGTATTATAAACCACATAAAGGAATTTTTCATATTTCACGCCGAGATCAAGTGGAAATGATTACACAAATGTTTGATTATTGTTATTCGCATATCAAACATGCGCCGCAGTTGCTGCACGACTTTAACCAAACAATTGTAGATGAAACATTCAAAGAGGAACGCAAAGCAAAAAATAAAGGAGTATAAATATGTTGGACCAATTCTGGAGCAGCTTAAAAAGTGGAACGGATATTCGTGGTGTTGCCAGCGAGGGCGGCGGATATGAAATTAATTTAACAGATGATGTGGTAAAACGGATTTGTAAAGGTTTTGCCATCTGGCTGGAACAAAAATTTTACATGTCATCTGATTGTTTTGTGGTTGCAGTAGGACATGACTCCCGTATTTCTGCTGGACGCATTTCAAATGCTGCGATGACAGCGTTATCTGAAACAGGAGCAAGAGTATTGGATTGTGAATTGGCTTCTACTCCTTCTATGTTTTTTGCAATCGAGGAATTTGGATGTCAAGGAGCAATTGAAATAACAGCAAGTCACCACCCGTTTTATAGAAACGGCTTGAAATTTTTTACAAAATACGGTGGTTTGGACAGCAAAGATATCACTGAAATTTTGCAATACGCACAAGAGAACAAAACTCCGCTAAAAAAAGAAGGAACCGTTGAAAAATGTGATTCTATGGACAGATACTGCCATAGGTTACAACGTATAATTTTGGAAGGTGTGGGAGCCAAAGAAGGCGAGCTGCCTTTATCAGGATTCCACATTGTAGTAGACGCAGGTAACGGGGCAGGAGGATTTTACGCACATCGTGTGTTGAAACCTTTGGGAGCGGACATTACAGGGAGTCAATTTTTGGAGCCGGACGGTATGTTTCCAAACCATATTCCAAACCCTGAAGATAAACAAGCAATGGAGTCGGTATGTAAAGCAACTGTAAAAGCAAAAGCGGACCTAGGGGTTATCTTTGATACGGATGTTGACCGTGGAGGTGCTGTAGACAGCACAGGAGCCGAAATTAATCGCAATCGTTTGGTCGCACTGGCTTCTGCAATTGCTTTGGAGAAATGTCCGGGTGGAACAGTTGTGACAGATTCCATTACTTCCAGCGGTCTAAAAGTATTTATCGAACAACATTTAGGTGGTAAACATCATAGATTTAAACGTGGATATAAGAATGTAATTAACGAATCTATCCGCTTAAATGAACAGGGAATTGCCTCTCCTCTTGCAATTGAAACTTCAGGACATGCAGCTTTCCGTGAGAATCAATTTTTGGATGACGGCGCGTATCTGGTTACAAAAATTATCATTCAAATGGTAAACCTGAAAAAAGAGGGCAAACAGCTGCAAGATTTGTTACAGCCTTTACAAGAGCCAATCGAAACAGTTGAGTTGAGGTTGCCTATAACAGAGAAAGATTTTCGCAGTTGTGGCGATCGTGTTATTCAACAGTTAAATGTGTTTGCTGAGAAAAATGCACATTGGCAAATTGCCCCCGATAATCACGAAGGGATACGCTGTTCCTTTGATGAAAAACACGGGGATGGGTGGTTTTTATTGCGTTTAAGTGTCCATGATCCTCTCATGCCATTAAATATTGAAAGCAATCAAATTGGCGGGACTAAATTGATTGTACGGGAATTGAAAAGCTTTTTTGAACAGTGTCAGGGATTAGATATCACTTCTATCAAAGAATTTATCAAGTAAATTATTGCATAAAAAAAGACCTACCTTATTATAGGTAGGTCTTTTTTCCCGTTTTCAAAATTTTCGACAGAGCGATTTAGGAGAAATAATGAAAAGGGATCTACATGCGTATCCGTGATGTTCAATTTTCATTACTTTGTATTTATTATAATGAGAGAGAGAAAAATGGGAGAGAGTACAAAATAATTGAAATTTAATCGTGTTCATCGCACTAAAACCAGTTTTGTTTTGGTGTCATAAAAACAAAACTTTCAAGATACACGCACGCTATCACAGTAAGGAGGATACCAGCAATATTGTATGATACTGTTCGTACCCCCTTTTAACGCTTATTATTTTATTATTAATAAGGGTTAAAAGGAAGTGCGAAATTGCAAGTTGTTTTATATTTTCTTGCAAAAATAAATTTGGTTTGAAAAATAATAAAGAAGATATCATCTATGCCTAAATATATACAATTTTGTATTTTTATAAGAAAAAGATATATTCTTCTTTATGACTATGAATTCTATTATAGACTAGAATCATAACAAAGTCAACAAAAATTTAGAAAATATTTTTGATATTTCTCACAATCCATTTTTTGTAAAAAAATATCTCTTTTATTATTGAGAAAAAAATAGAATGATATTTCATGCAACGATATTATTATTTATTGCTATTTTACAGGATTTGAATTATTTCATTCATATTATTGAGAATATATGTCTTACTTGCACCTTTTTATGTGCCAACTGGCAGTTTGCAAAATTAATAATATGATATATTAATGCAGATTTTTTAGAGAGAGGACAGTCTTACTGTATCAACATAATTTTTCATTTTAGTGATGGACGGTATATTTCAATATTTGAATTAAAAACATTACCTCAACATTTTATCTATGTTATAATAACCTCTAAACAGCAACAAAACAAATATTGGTTGTTAAGAGAACGTTTTAACGTTTTATCAGTTAGAAATTACTTTGTAATTTCTTCTATGTTATAATATAATTTATAAAAATGAGGAAGTGTGAAACGGAATGCAACAATTATCACCGGATGAAAAGAATTTCATTTTTCAAATTGCGAATAGTACTCGTTACCCTATTGTAAGACTAGAGTTAAGAAGCTCAAAGGATCGCTCCTTAATATCAACTGCATTAAATCATGTACATTTAGAGACAAAACAGGATAGCATGAAAGTTGTCAAACAACGTGCATCCATTTTACAATCTTTATGTGAGAAAGGTTTTATAGAAATAAGTTATAAAGTTTTTATTACTGTTCAATCTGATTATGCAATATATGGTGGCAGCGATATTTTTTTATTGTTTCATCAATTAGTGGAGGAAGGAAAGAAAAACCCGGATTATTTATTTGATATACCTTATATCAAACGAGGACAAGTTATATTAACTGAAATAGGCAAGTCTTATGTTGCACAAAGTACTCCGAATCGTTAATATTTAACATTTTCTGTGTGATATTTTGCAGAAATCTTGTATAAAACGTGTTCTTATGTTAAAATATAGATAGATGTAAGAGATATGGGGGAATGTCAATGGAATGGTATTATGCACTGATTATTGTGGTACTGGCAGTAGGGTTAATCGGGGCTCTTATTTATGTTCGTACAAAAGTTTCTAAAAATGTTATTAAGCATGTACGTGCAAAATTGGCGCGTACAGAAACAGAACGTTCGGAATTTGAGGGACCTGATGGGAAAATCTATTCGAAGATAACTGCTATGGTTTTAGTATTTTTGGTAGAAGACGGAACGGAACTGAAATTTGCTGTTAACAATAAAATGAAAGGCAGAGTACAAGAGCAGCAATGGGGATATTTAATGTATTGTGGAGATAAGCTGCTTAAATTTGAATGTAAACAAGGCAAAATAGGTATGAAACGTTATTTGAATGATGGTATTCTTAAATCTAAATATTTTCGTTCTTAAGGTTAGACCAAAACAATCCGGTATTATCTCATGAAAAGCATTTTTCTAATCATATACGTTTATTTGAATTTCCACATATAACTTATTTTGGATTGAAATGCATTTTCTAATTGTGATTAACATATACAGTACTGTAAAAGCATATGGGGGCTCAATACAAATTGAGAATGTTTTTAAGGATTGTTAAAAATAAAAAGCAGTTTATATAATTTTGATTTTTTGTTTGCGTAAAAATAAAAAGTCTAAAGTTTTATTTTTGATATTTTGTACTGAATATGTTGTCAATATAATTGATTGCCAGAGGGCAGTGGGGAGTATTGATGGGCTGTGAAATATAAATGTACTGAAGTAACAAGAAATAAAATTAAAAGAGCATTTTTGGAATTAACAAATGTCAAACCTGCAAATAAGATTTTTGTAAAAGAAATCATTCAGGCAGCGGGTATCTCACGAGCATGTTTTTATGTGCATTATGAAAATATAGCGGCATTGATTCATGAGATAGGCAACGATACTGTAAAAAGTATTATGGAAATAACAGAAGAGAAAAAATATACAGCAGATATGTCGCGTGAAATTGCATGCAATCGTGCATTGGCACAGTATGTACAAGAAAACAAAAAGACCGTATCCATTTTAATGAGTGAGTACGGTGATCCTGACTTTTTAAGAGAATGGCATAGCCATGTGAAAAAACAAGTCTTATTGCGTTTGGAAAAGGATCATATTCCAATTAATCATGATATAGAGGACATGGTAGAATTTATAATGAACCGTGTTTTTGATACCATACTGCAAAATCTGGAGGATCCTTTTGATGAGGTATTCAAAGCGTTAAATATCATGGATAAATTTATGCTTTGTTTGGTAATAAGTACACATTACAGCAGATTAAAGTTACAATAAAAAACGGTACCATTAGGTACCGTTTTTTATTATGTGATTCATATATCCGCTTTCTTTTGGAATAGGCCGATTTACTAAATTTAACCGAATTAAAGCTTTATAAATGCCATCTTCAAAAATGGAATCTGTTACAAAATCTGCAGCCCGTTTTGCCTCTTCTGTTCCATTGCCCATGGCGATGCCGCAATGGACTAATTTTAGCATAGATACATCGTTATTTCCGTCTCCAAAGGCAATCGTATCTTTTAGGTCGATATTTGCATGTTTGGTTAACAGTTGAATGGCATTTCCTTTATCATTTCCTACAAAGGCCAAATCGGCAGAGGCATTTCCTCTATGTCTGTTTAGTATCATACTGCCATCAAATGCAGTTTTACAGCGATCAAATTCTTCTTCCGTATCAAACATAAATTCAAGGCTGTTTGCAGTTACATCACTGGGATTCCATTCTGTCTTTGCAAAATCATCCATTCCATATATGCGGTTAAAATAACGAATGGAGTCCGGATCCATATTTCTGCACCAGGCACAAATTTTTCCAATGAACGCATACCGTGCTTTTACATCATCAAAATGTTTCATTAAATAAGATACTTCTTCAAGCGAAAAAATTCTATCGTAAATAATATCTCCTTTATAAACAATGTGGGAACCGTTCATAGTAATATAACTTTCAAAGATACCCGGAAAATATTTTTTCAAAAAGGCTTCATGTCTGCCAGTACAGGCAATAATTTGGTGTCCCTGTTGTTTTAATAATTGAAGCGCTTGCCGATTGCTTTCCGGAATGGTAAATGGTTTATTGTGCCAACAATCCAATAAGGTTCCGTCAATATCGAAAAAAATTGTTTTTTTCTGCACGTGTTTTCATCCTTTCTATATTGTGTCTCTTTCTATAGTATACCTTGCATAATGATATGCTATTAGGGAAAAGATAGTCACTGAGGTGAAATTTATGGAATTCTTAATCGCATTCGTTGTTGGAGGACTTATTTGTGTAGTCGGCCAGCTATTAATTGACTTTACAAAATTGACGCCTGCCAGAATTTTAGTTCTTTTTGTTACGTTGGGAGTATTTCTAACAGCTGTTGGTTTGTATGAACCGTTGGTTAACTTCGCAGGAGCAGGTGCTACAGTGCCATTAACAGGTTTTGGATATACGCTTGCAAAAGGTACAATGGAAGCTGTTGAAAGTTTAGGTTTTCTGGGTGCTTTTACAGGTGGTGTTACAGCTGCCGCTGCCGGAATTGGTGCAGCAGTATTTTTTGGTTATATTGCAGCATTATGCGCAAAACCTTCGGATAAAGGATAAAAAACAAAAGCGAGTAGGCATAATACCTACTCGCATTGTTTTTATAGATTACTGGATAGAGCAATCTAAGTAGTGCTCAAGATCCTCTTCGTCTTTCTTTTTCTTTTCAAGATAAACTACAACAGCTGCTACAGTTGCCGCAACAACAGCTGCCAAAGACAGAATTCCGATTAGCCAGCGAAATTTATTGCAATGTTTCATTTATAGAGCACCTCCAATAATTATAAATCTGTGTTTAAATATATGATACCCAAAAATATTGAAAAAGTCAACCTATCCATACAATTTGTCATGGAGAAAAAAGGAAGTAAAAACTAGGAAACTTTTAGGCTTTGCTGCAGTCCTTATCATCACAAAAAGGAGAAATGTTATGATAAAACGTTACAAAATGCAAAAAGCAGAGCCCTCGGCTCTGCTTTTGTGTTATGCATAGCAATTATGCGTTAACAGCGTTAAGCTTTTGTGCAAGCGCAGATTTTTTTCTGGCAGCAGTATTCTTATGAAGAATACCTTTTGCAGTAGCTTTATCAATTGCTCTGATTGCAACTTTAACAGCCTCAGCTGTATTTGCGTCTTTATTTTCAAGTGCAATGTTTGCTTTTTTAATATCAGTTTTCAAAGCTGTGTTAATTGCTTTATTTCTAAGAGTTTTAGTAGCAATCACTTTTACGCGTTTTTTTGCGGATTTAATGTTAGGCATAATTCCACCTCCTTATATATTTGTTCACGTACAGATAATAATAACATGGACATGCTAAAAAAGCAATATATTTTTGCGTTTATCCATAGATTTTTTAACAGAATGATTATAACAGAAAAGGAGTCAGATTGCAAATGTTTTTTCGTACAGACTTAGCATTGGAATTAAAAGAAGGCGGACAATCCGAATTGATGGATGTACCTTGTAAAATCAAAGAGAAAGACCGCTGTAAAATTAGCCATATTACGGTCCCGTGTTATATACAAGATACAGGCATGGCGCCGGGAGAATACATTACCATTGAGATGCCTCCGTTAAGTGATGCATTAGACGAAAACAATCAATTTTTGCAGGTAGTTTCAGATGAAATCAAACCTTTTTTGCCTGAAAACGGAGAAGTGTTGGTAGCAGGCTTAGGGAATGCTGCAATTACTCCTGACGCCTTGGGAGAAAAAGTAATTGCGCAAATATTGGCAACCCGCCATGTAAAAAAGGAACTGGAGCGTATTACAGGTGTGTCTGAACTCCGTTCGGTGGCAGCTGTAAGTACAGATGTATTGGGAAATACAGGAATGGAAACAGCAGAAATTTTAAAAGGTTTAACACAGCAATTAAGACCCAAAGCAGTGATTGTTATTGATGCAATGGCAGCCAGAAGTTTAGAAAGGCTGGGAAAAACAGTACAAATCAGTACGGCAGGAATCGCACCGGGAGCAGGTGTTGGAAATCGCAGACCACAAATAGATCAGACACTATTGGGCGTTCCTGTAATATCCATTGGAGTGCCTACGGTAGTAGATGCTGCAACAGTTGCCGTGGATTTACTTGGAGGGGAGCATGTAACAGATGAAGAAAAAGAGAAACTCAGGGAAATGGTAAGCCCAAACGGAGCTGCTATGTTTGTTACCCCAAGGGAAATTGACTTATTGATACAACGTGGGGCCAGAATGATTGGTATGGCAATTAATGCTGCGTTAAATCCTTGTTTTACAGTCAATGATTTTGAACTTTTAACAAAATAAAAGCCTCGACAGAAACCGCCGTATTTTATTCAAAGATATTAATATAATGATAGAAACGAAAAATAATAGAATTTTAGTATTACAGGAATGTATAAAAAATAGGAGGTAGGCGGTTGCAGTGAAACACTTCGGGAGGTTGTTTATGGTCATAGAAACAAAACGCGGAAGAAAACTGTTGCTGCGGGTAGGTGCTGTTTTAGTTACCACTGTTGCAGTAGCTTGTTTTTCTATTCGCCTTGTACCGGCATTGCTGTCTAACCAGAACAATACAGCGTTAACAGCGGCAGGGTTTATTATGCCTGACGGAGCTGTAGAGGTGATGAAAAATGGATATGACGATGCATACTTTAGCGTGTCAGAAGTAGAAGAGATGGTTTCTCAGGCATCTTCTGTACCGGAGATTACAGAGAGTACCGTTACATCTGAAGAAACTGCCGGGCAATCATCCTCAGAAGCGTATGTGCCTCCTGAACCGGATTATACGGTATATGAAGGGACAGCATACCCTATTAATGAAATGCAAATTGCAAATGTAGGATTAAAATATGAGAATATTACAGTTCGCAACGATACAGATTATGAACTGGATATTGCACAAGAATTGGGTCTTTCGCCGGATGTAAAAATTAAAAAAGATGGAACGCCGCAAGTATTGATTTATCATACTCATACGGGTGAATCCTTTTTAAAGACAGAAATGCCTAATTTTTACTCCAGTTTAGATACGCGCTCCAGAGACGAAAATTTAAATGTAATTGCAGTAGGTAACGAAATTACAAAGAAACTGGAAGAGGCAGGCATAGGAGTCATACATGATACAACAATTCATGACGATCCTTATACAGGTGCATATAATCGTTCATGGGAAACAATTCAACGTAATTTAAGTGAAAATCCGACCATTCAAGTTACAATAGATGTTCATCGCGATGCATTGGGAGGAGAGTCTGCAAGAATAAAACCTACAACGGTGATTAATGGCAGAAAAGCAGCACAAATTATGATTTTATCCGGCTATGACGGTGATGGCTCCCTAGGTTTTCCCGATTGGGAACTAAATTTACGTTTGGCATTAAAGTTGCAGCAAAATTGTGCAAATATTGAACAATCTTTTATCCGTCCTCTCAACTTTACAAATAGTCGTTATAATATGAATGCAACACATGGTTCATTGTTGGTAGAGTTTGGTACAGAAGTGAATACCATTGATGAAGTAAAATATTCGGGGCAGTTGTTTGGAGATGCACTAGTAAAAACTCTAGAATCTCTTATGTAGGTTATATTCTAATATCCTCTTTGCAATAGATTTGTAATTGTTCAAAGAAAGTTAAAGGAATGTGTCAAATTTTTTGCTATAATCTGTTATAATAGAAAAAGTATGTATATACAAAAGTATAACACCAGATAAGTGATGAGGAATATAAATGAAATTGACCAGAGGGATTGTATCCATTCTAATGTTTATGCTATTGCTTTCGCTTATGAGTTTACCGGTATTTGCAATGCAGGCGCAGAGCAATGGAAGAACCGGGAGCTCAGAGCAATCCGGTGTCGGTTCGGAGCAAAATGTATCTGGAACTATGGAAACCGGCAGTGAGGAGACCACTTCTGTTTCATCTGAGAATTCTACCTCACAAGACAGCGGGATTTCTCAAAGCAGTGAGATTTCTCTTCCGGAAGTTTCGGTTGGCAGCGAGGCTGCAGGTATTATTTCAAAAGGAACCGATATAACGCCATCTAATACCACACAGACTTGGTTGGGAATTGTATTCTGGATTTGTATTGCAATTGGTATTTTAATTGTTGTCGTGGTAATTGTAGCGGCAACCAGAAAACCTCCAAAAGGAGGAACCGGCAAAAAGAGATATGAACGCAAACCTATGACACCAAAAGGTAAACGTATTTTGAATGAAAAGTATTATCGTAACATCAAAAAATAATGAAATAAAAAAGAGGGGTAAATAAAGTACCCCTCTTTTTTATTTATATTTGTGTTTCAAGTTCGTTATAAAAATGGCCTAGCATATCTTTTAAATCAATTTCAAGTATCAAACAGAAACATGCCAGTTCGTAGTCGGTTACAAATCTGGCGTTATTTTCTATTTTACTAATCATTTGTTGATCCATGTTCACATTCATGGTCTGCATTTTTGCGGCAAGTTGGCTTTGGGATAACTTCTTTTTCATTCTGTAAATTTTTAGGTTGGTGCTGATAATATTTTTATTCTTTCCGTAAATAATTTTCTTCATGTTGAACGCTCCACGTCTATATAACGTATTTTACTTGACTTTAGCATATGTTTTTCAATGAAATACGTTATATAAACGTAAATTGATGAAGCTGATTTAAAATAATGATGTTTATTATTCAGTAAAAAGTGTGAGGCAATCGAATGGTTCATCAAGTATTATGTTATACAGTACTTATTTTTATATCAGAAAGTTTATTTCCATGTTGAGAAATTACAGAAATAATGATATTTATAGGAGTAGTTCTATCAAAAAAACAATAGTGAAAAATTTTAACATATAGAAGTAGGAAAAAGCATTGATATTATTAATTGTAATTATAGATTATTTTATACATTTTTTCTAAAAATAGGAAGTGTAAGATATAATCAAATATTTAAAAAGAGGTAATTGTAAAACTACAATTACCTCTTTTGACTGTTCATATTACTATAAAGATTAGGAACTTTTCTTTTGTTGTGATGTTTCCATAGATGTATCTACATTTAAATCAGTTAATTGAATTGGAGTATCAGAAAATCCTAATATAAAATCGGCACTGACGTTGTAGTACTTGCATAGCTTAATCAAACAATCAATAGTCATGTGTCTTCGTTTTTTCTCCCAATGTCCTACGGTAGAATCGGACACATCACATAAAAGAGCTATATCTTTTTGCCCTTTTTTATTTTGTATACGCAATTCTTTTAATCTATCGCGATAATCCATGGTATCACCTCTTTGAGGAGATTATAACATAAAAGAAATTGCGGTGCAATTTCTACCGAATGAGAATTACAATGTTCTTACCCCAAAACATATTTTCTATTTTAAATTTACTGTAAAGTTGTGATAATACAGATACTTTTAAACATTTATATAAAGTCAAAATTTTAATTTCGTTACTATTAAGGAAGTATTACAACATATATAAATTTACCTTGTAATTTATAAGACAAATACCTTATAAAAAGTTAGTGATTTAGACATAATTTTAAAATAAGGGCTCATTAAAAGGTGATTTGATTTAACGCATTTGAATCACTATTTATTTTTTTCCACATAAGCATCTATATGATGCTGTACAACTTGAAATGGAGCAGTTCCGCTTTCCAGTAAGGCTGTGTGGAACTCTTTTTCATTAAAGCGACTTCCAAGAGCTTGTTGTGCGTCCTCTTTCATGCTTATAATCTCATGATACCCCACATAATATGGCTCAAATGCGGCAGGATTTGCCTGCAATTGGGCATATTGCGTCTTGATGGATTCATCGTCCAGAGAGAATCCTTTTGCTTCCATAAATTCTTTGAATTCTTCTACTGACCAGCCATCATAATGAATGCCGATATCTGCCAGAATTATCATACAGTAGGTTGCCAGTTCATTTTCTTTATATGCCTCCAAAAGTGTTTGGTCTACTCCATCAAGATAGGAAAGCGCTTCGTATTGAGCATAGACGGCATATCCTTCCGTATAGGCATTGATATTAGAAAGAGCTTTGATGTAGTTGCTTTCTACATTTTCATACATATATGCATATTGGTACATATGACCTGGAAAACCTTCATGTGCTACTGTGGAAAATGTAGAGATAGAGGACACATCATTGGAGATAGGGTTCACGCGCAATTGTTTTATTGAATCTCCGTCCAATGTGGGAATGTTGAAATAAGCAGTTACACCGGAATTAGAAGCCAATTCTTCATTCATATTTTCAATCTGATAATTTAAATTGTTCACAGGTGGAAATTTTTCGGAGATAACGTGTTTCATATCATCTAATATATCAATATAGCTGAGGTACTCTGTCTTAGGAAGTGTGTTTGAAATAAGAGGTTTTACAGATTCAGGATTGCTGACAACAATTTTTGCACAGTTGTATAAGTGTTTACTGAATGCTTTCTCCATCATATCTCTGATATCTTCAACAGATTTATTGCTTCCAACGCTCTGTTGCAAAAGAAGTTCATAATACTCCTTACCGTATTTGAATTTTGCAAGTCCTTCTGTATTATTTCTGCCGTTTTTCTGAAAAGTCTCCATTGTAGAGCGAATATTTTCAAATGCAGGCAAAAATGAAGAAGAAAATGCCTCTTTTAATTGACTTTTGTATTCTTCTGTTTTCCCTGCATCTAATGATAATTGTTCTATACTGGTATTCATAGATGCCAGTATTGCACTGTTTTCTCCGGGCTGCAAAATACTGTCACAATATTCAATAATTGATTCTAAATCCAACATTAACAGTCCGTTTTCTTCTTGTTTTTTTGTATATTGCAATACACTCTCTACATAGGGGGTTGTGTCTTTTAATAATGTGATTAAATCTTGCACATCTTTTTCGTTTCGTACTTGCCAGTCCGCAAATAGAGTGGGAAGTTGAAATTGAATTCCACTCATGCTTTCAAAATAGGAGCTGTAATAGTCAAATTTTTCGTTGTTCAGTTTTTGGGATAAAGAGGCCTGATATTCGTAAATATCATAGATATCTTTTTGTTCATCAGTCAAAGCATTACGGTGAAATTGTTGAAATATGTTGTAAGAATTATTGTTATCCTCAGCCGGGGCGATTCCTCCGTTACCGTTTGGACGAGTGCCTAAACTTACTTCTATTTGGTTTAAATCTATTCCGAATGTTTCCGGATTTTGGGTGTATATATGGGTTGCCACATAATCGCTCTCCATCGTTTTTAAAAATTCTTGCTGAATAAATTCATCAAACTTTTTTTGTTCTTGAGAAGTGTCAATTTGTTGGCAACCAACAATAGAACATGCCAAGATGAATGTCAAAGAAAGTAAAGAAATTTTTTTTATCATTTTCATATCTTCTTTCTCCTTTATCTTCGTAACTTCATTATATTTACTTTTATTATGGAAAGCAATATTGTTAAAATAATTACCCTAAATATTCCAATGAATTTGGTATTCTGATAACACATTATTCTTATTTTATTCTAACCTGGCCATAGGTTCCTTATGATCGGTTTTTAGAATAGAAATAAAAAATACTACTAAAAGTACGATTTTTGATTGATTTCCTACTTAAAGTGTGATAATCTGTTATTATCCTACTAAAAGTGGGGAGGAGGAATAGAGATGGCACATAGAAAAATTAATTATTATCGGATACTGAGTATGAATGTATCAGCCTATCGAAAGTTAAGAGGTTGGAACCAATATGAATTGGCGGAAAAGCTTCATATCAGTAGGACGTATCTCAGTATTATTGAAGCTCCAAACATGAAAGTGAATATTTCATTGGAAATTTTAATTGCATTATCGGATCAATTGGATGTACCATTACCAAAACTCTTTGAATGATATTTTTACATGAAATGGATTGTGTTAAAATTTGCTTGAAAATAAACTTGTTTCATAGGATAATAAGGTCAAGTAAAGAAGGGGAGATACGCATATGTCGAATCAAACACCATTATATTCTGCCTTGATACAGCATCATAGGCTTGGAAGATCTGCCTTTCATACACCGGGGCATTCGGGAAAATCGATTTCTTATCTGGATCATTTACTGCAGTTAGATGTAACCGAACTGCCGGATACAGATAGTCTATATGAGGCAGAACATGTAATTTTACAAGCAGAACATCATGCTGCACAAGTATTTGGGACAGCTCGTACCCTATTTTCTGCCGGAGGCTGTACTTTATGTATTCAGGCAATGCTGCGTCTTGTTTCGGCTGACAGCAATAAAAAAACAATTTTAACAGATCGTATTCTTCACCGAAGTGCGGTAAATGCTATGGCATTGCTTGACTTAAATCCTGTTTGGTTGCTGCCAAGGGCAGATGCAGGACTTGGATTTCCCGGGAGAATTCATCCGGATGATGTCGAAACTCTTTTAAAACAATATCAAGATGTTGCAGCGGTATATATCACCAGCCCCGATTACTTTGGTGTTTTGGCTGATATCAGACGCATTTCTGAAGTATGTCACCGTTACCATGTGCCGTTATTGGTAGATAATGCACATGGTTCCCATTTATTTTTAACACCAGAAAATTTGCATCCGATTCATCTTGGTGCTGATATTACTGCTTGCTCTGCTCATAAAACGTTACCTGTTTTAACAGGAGGCGCTTTTTTAAATATTGCGTCTGACACGTATGCAGCAAACGCAAAGGACGCAATGGCGCTGTTTGGTTCTACAAGTCCTTCTTATCCTATTATGGCTTCATTGGATTTATGTATGCAGTGGGCAGAAACAAAAGGAAAAGATGCCTATTTACAATTACAGAAGCGTGTTGTAGACATAAAAAAAATAGCAGTTGCAAAAGGAATTGTTATACCCGTAGGACAAACAGATCCTGTACGTATTACTCTGCAAACAGCATCCTTAGGCATTACGGGAGAAGAAGCTGCCGAAATTTTCCGAGACCACTTTGTAGAACCTGAATATGCAGACCATTCAACTCTTGTTTTAATTGCGACGCCCTTTCACACCGAACAAGACTTTTTACGAGTGGAGAAAGCAATTCAAGCGTTGCCTAACAGAATGCCTTTAAAAGTCAATTCGGTTCTTCCTTCATTGCCAAATTCCGTCATGTCAGTACAACAAGCTGTATTTTCCGCATGGGAGGAAATCGATTTGGAAGATAGCATTGGAAGAATTGCTGCAACAACTGCTTGTCCATGCCCTCCGGGAGTACCTGTTGTTATGCCGGGAGAGAGGATTACAGAAGAAATTGTTATGTTTTTAAAGACCTATAGATTTCTGACTATAAAAGTGGTAAAATAAATAATTACGGATTATCCGTAATTATTCGTAGAAAAGGGGCCTTGTATATGCTGAATTTAGAACAATGTACTGTTTCCGAATCGGTCAAAAGAATGTTGGACACCATGTTTGTGCAAAAGCGTATACCTCAGGCCCTCATTATTGAAGGAGATCATGCTAGAACGACAGAATTGGCACGTGTACTTGCTTCCGGACTGGTTTGTCAGGCACAAGACAATAAGCCATGCGGCACATGCAGCAGTTGTATTAAAGCACATGCCGGTTCTCATCCGGATATCTATTTGGCAGAAGGCGGTCTGACACCGCGTTCATTTAAGGTTGAGACGATACGAGCAATTCGCAGCGATGCGTATATACAATCCCAGGAAGGCGGATGTAAAGTATATTTGTTGTTCCGTGCAGAAAGCATGTCTGCGGAGGCACAAAACGCTTTGCTGAAAGTATTGGAAGAGCCTCCTGCCGACACTGTGTTTATACTTACTTGTCTTACGGCAAACCGTTTGTTGCAAACCATTCGTTCACGCTCACAGATTATTACTTTACAAGATGCTGAAGAGGAAAATCCGGAAGCCGTACAAATTGCAGGAGAAATTGCACAGGCATTAATTCATACGAAAGAAATAGAGATATTGCAGGCAACAGCGCCTCTGATAAAAGATAAAGATTTGTTCAAAGAGGTATTAAACCAGTTAACACTCATATTTCGTGATGCGTGTGTACATCGTACCGGTGGAAATAGTTATTTATCGACTCAGACAGAGCAAGTAAGCGCCTTATGTCGCGCAATACCAAAGGCGAAATTGTTTCATCTGGGACAAGTAATAACTGAAATACAAAATGCTATGGTCTTTAACGCAAATATGACAATTCTGGTAACATTGCTATGCGCAAAAATGCGTACAGCAGCAGGCAGATAATACAACATTTTACATGTATGGGAGGGTAAAATGGCACAAGTAATTGGTGTTAGATTTAAAGATGTAGGTAAAATATATTATTTTGATCCGTTGGATTTAGAGATTGTAAAGGGCAGTCGAGTGATTGTAGAAACTGCTCGGGGAGTAGAATGCGGTGAAGTGGCTATGGAACGAAAGGAAGTATCTGACGAAGGTCTGGTACAGCCATTAAAGCCCGTAATACGTATTGCTACGGAAGAAGATTTAAGAAAAGTAGAAGAAAACCATGAAAAAGAGAAACAGGCATTTGACATTTGCTTAAAAAAAATTGCTGATCATAAATTGGACATGAAATTGGTGGAAGTTGAATATACATTTGATAACAGTAAAGTATTATTTTACTTTACAGCTGAGGGCAGAGTAGACTTCCGTGAATTGGTAAAAGATTTGGCATCTGTATTCCGTACTCGCATTGAATTGCGTCAAATAGGAGTACGTGATGAAGCAAAAATGCTGGGCGGGCTAGGCGTTTGTGGCAAACCATTTTGCTGTTCCACATTTTTAAGTAGTTTCCAGCCTGTTTCTATTAAAATGGCAAAAGAGCAAGGATTGTCTTTAAATCCGGTTAAAATTTCAGGTACTTGCGGGCGCCTAATGTGTTGTCTTAAATTTGAGCAAGATGCCTATTTGGATTTACTGCGTACAATTCCAAAAGTAAATGCCATTGTAGTGACTCCGGAAGGAAAAGGTACTGTAATTGACCAGAATTTATTAACAGGTATTTTAACCATACGCTTGGACAAGGCTCCTGACGCGGCTCCTGCTACATTTCATGCCAAACAGGTAAAGGTAATTAAAGACGGTCAAATTAAGGTCAATAAAGAGGAATTAGAGCAGCTAAAAGGTTTGGAAAAGAATTAAGTTCATCATATTGTGACAAAAAGTCTGCTTATTTTTTACAAGATATCCATGGAATTCTATTGCTTTTTTTAATATCTATGGTAAAATAAAGGTGAAATTTAGAGGGAGGTGCTTAAAAATGGCATATCATATTAACACAGATTGTATTTCTTGCGGCGCTTGTGCAGCTGAATGTCCTGTAAGCGCTATTTCAGAGGGCGATAACATTTATGTAATCGATCCTGATACATGTATCGACTGTGGTGCTTGCGCAGACGTTTGTCCGGTAGGTGCTCCACAACAAGCATAATTCGCCAGTAAACAGAAAGGGCGGTGCTGCAGGCATCGCTCTTTTTTCTATGATTAGATAATTTTTGTATGGAAAAAGGAGATGAAAGAGATGCTGTTAGATGGTGAACGTTGGGAACCTATTTCAAGTCAATATCAAATTATTGTATCGAAACAGCACTGTTTTAACACAGATACCATTTTATTGGCACACTTTGCATCTCCCAGGAGAAAAGATTGCTGTGCCGATTTTGGTACAGGCTGTGGCACCATTCCTCTTATCTGGAGTAGCAGGTATATGCCAAGACATATTTATGCAGTAGAATTGCAGGATAACGCATGCAGTATGGTGCAAAGAACATTGAAAAAAAATAACTTAGAAGCCAATATTACATTGATTCATCAAGACTTAACAACATTAAAACCTGGACTAGCTCCTTTTATGCAGGAATTGGATTTAATTGCGTGTAATCCTCCTTACCAAGAGGCCGGTACAGGATTGATAAATCCTGATGATAGCAAACGTATTGCCAGACATGAAGGGGCTTGTACCCCGGATGATATTTGTCGTGTGGCTTCCAAATTGTTAAAATATGGCGGCAAGTTATGTATGTGTCAAAGGCCACAAAGACTATTCGACATTATGGAATCTATGAAAAAAACAGGTATTATGCCAAAACGGTTACGCCTTGTCCAACAGAGATTATCTAAGGCGCCCAGCTTATTTTTATTGGAAGGGCGAAAAGGGGGAAATCCTGGTATGGTTGTAGAGCCTGTTTTGATAATAGAGGATGAAAACGGCGCATTTTCTGATGAAATGCTACAAATTTATGGCGACTATAAACAAGGAAAAAGGGGAGCAGTATGGCAGGAAAGTTAATTGTTGTAGGAACCCCAATCGGAAATTTATCAGATTTTTCACCAAGAGCGATAGAAACACTACAAACATGTGACTTTATTGCGGCAGAGGATACTCGAGTTACAGTAAAGTTATTGAATCATTTTGGCATTAAAAAACCTATGGTAAGTTACTTTGAACATAACAAAATGGAACGCGGGGACATTATCTGCAACCGTATAGAACAAGGCGAGGTTTGTGTGCTGGTATCTGATGCAGGTATGCCGGCAATTTCTGACCCGGGGGAACTTTTGGTTGCACAATGTGTGCAGCGGAATATCCCTGTATATGTAGTACCGGGTCCAACGGCTGTTATTTCTGCATTAGCGGTTTCAGGACTTCCGACAGGAAGATTTACATTTGAAGGTTTTTTAAGTATGAATAAAAAAAGCCGAAGAGAACATTTAGAGGAAGTAAAGAAGGAACACAGAACAATGGTGTTTTATGAGGCTCCACATAAACTGGCAACTACATTGCAGGACATGCTAGCGGCTTGGGGAGACAGAAGAATTGCTATTGTACGCGAGATTACCAAAATACATGAGGAAGTTATCCGTACCACATTAAAAGAAGCAGCAGAGCGTTATTCTAATGAAAATGTCAAAGGGGAATTGGTATTGGTGATAGAAGGTGCGGAAAAAGAAAAAGAGGCTGAAATTACCGTAGAAGAAGCTGTAGAAAAGGCAAAAAGGTATATGCAAGATGGAATGTCCGCTTCAGAAGCGTCAAAAAAATCTGCACAGGAAACAGGTTGTAAAAAAGGGGATATTTATCGTTTATTAAATATGAAATAAGAATTAAGTAGTATGATGATTTAGAAAATTGCTTGTAAAATATGCGTAAACTTTATGGTAAGCAAAGAAAAATACAGTTGTAATTATTGACTCAAAATGGTATGATTATCTTTGCAAAATAGATAGGATTGTGTAGAATTCAGTCTAAAAATGTGTTTATGGGATGGGATAATCTTGAGTCGAATTCAATCAAAAACCCGAATTGTGGTTGCGTGTTTCATCATAGTGATTATGACGTGTATCATTTCAGCTTCGGTATTTAGCGTCAATGCTGCGCAGTATACCTCAGCAGATATAATACAGCCATATGCAGCCACAGTAACAGGTTCTGCTTCTTCTGATGGTGAATCTGAAATATTAAGTTCCCAAGACTGGGAAGCATTATTGAATGTATCTTCCGAAGAAAGTGAACCTGTTTCTTCAGAAGCAACAGATACACTACTGGGCTCTCCGTTAAAAAACGGTATGAGTGGAGATAGTTTTTTTATTTGGGGTTGCATCGCCATCGGTTTGGGAGTTTTGGGAATTTCTTTCTTTATTTATTCTCAATTTATATATAAACATATGAAAGCTGCATCTGATACAAAATCTGATTACCATGAGGAGCAAACAGGAGAAGTAAGACCAAAACGTGGAGATTCTTTTAAAGAACAAGTTTCCAAAGAAAAGCCACAAGAAAAACAAGATGTCAGCCAACATCTCGGAACATCGTCTGAAGCCCAATTGGATGATATTGATTGGGATAAATTTTTTGAGGAACATAAAAATCAAAATAATCATGATAAATAAAAAGGGGATATGCAGATATTGCATATCCTCCTTTTTTAGGTTTGAGGTGGTTTCCATTTTGGCTGAGTTGCCTTTTTTGAACGAAGTGTTTGAAAGAACTCCTTTAATATATTGCGGCACTCTTCTTCCATTATGCCACCGATTAATTCCGGTTTATGGTTATACGGCAATTCAAATAGGTTAATCACAGACCCGCAGGAACCTGATTTTTCATCTTTTGCCCCATAGAATACTTTTGGAATGCGTGCATTAATAATTGCTCCTGCACACATAGGGCACGGTTCCAATGTAACGTATAGCTCGCATTGCCATAGTCGCCAACCACCAAGTTGTTTGCAGGCATTGTCGATTGCTTCTATTTCTGCGTGGCATACAGCGCTTTTACCTTGTTCGCGCCGGTTTCTTCCCGTTGCAATTATAATACCATCTTTTACAACTACGGCTCCAACGGGAACTTCTCCTTCATTTGCCGCTTCACGGGCCAATTGCAATGCTTGATTCATATATTCGTTCATTGTTAAAACACACCTAGCCTGGAAATAGATTGAATAATGCAAATACCTGCGAAAATCAATATTCCCGGATTTGCAAATAAATTGACCATGCTACTGCCTGTAGATAACACTCCCGGACGGAACTCGGATATTTGTTTTTTCTTGAGTAGCAGATATAATACAGAAAACAAAGACATAAATATCATTACTAAAATAATAATATAAAATACAGCTGTATAAGTAGCGGCACTACAATGAAAACGAACAATATTTAATAAGACATAAAATCCATTTACAAACATATGAATACTTACCGGAATCCATATATTATTTGTTCTAACCAAGGTAATGCCTAGTGCCAGACCACAGATAAATGCAAACACTATTTGTGAGAAGTTGCGGTGTAATAAACCAAATAACAAGGCAGATGCAATAATGGCAAAGACATCTCCGTATTTACGAAATTGACTTAAAATAACACCTCTAAACAAAAGTTCTTCCACAAAAGGTGGAACTACTGCAGTTGCCAACGCATTCATAATATAGGAAGGAATGGTAGGAACCACGGGTATAGATTGTGAACTTCCTTGAAATCCAAAATTCTCCAACATGGCGGATATCCAATTGGAAGGAAAGTTAGCCAATAAACAAATAGTAGCTCCTATAAAAAAGAAAGAGATTCCAACGGCAGGTTTTACTCGTTCGGTTACGATGATATTTGTAAGATTTAATTTAAAAATGGCAATAAAAATAACAGCAGGTAACAACATGCTTAATATGCTGACAGAGCCATTTAACAAGTAATTTAAAATAGAAATTGCTTCGTTATACGTAGATTTTTGATAACCTATACCAATTAAAAACCATTGCAGAGCATAAGAAAATAAGTACATAGCGGCAATGGCACCACATAATAAAAAGCCTATTTTATTTGACTGTTTCCTTAGAGAGTAATCAGGTGCCTCGTAAAAAAAGGAGTTATTTTGTTTTTGAAAGGAAAATGCATGCTTCATAAGGCACCTCTTTTCTTTGATAACAAATGAACTGAAATGTTAAGCTATATTATAACAAATTTTAAAGACAAAACAAAGGAGGATTTTCTATTTATATTCTTTTTCACTCAATGTATGTATTTATACACACGATAGCTTTATGCGTTATATCAATAAGATATGATAATATGGGATGTACCTCTCCTGTTATTTAAGGCAAAAGAAGAGCGAAAACATTTTGTTTTCGCTCTTCTTTTTGGTGAAAGAATAACACACTTTACAAATAAATAACCATTTTGAGTTATAATGCAATTATGGTCGGTGTCAATCATTGGCTAAAAGTGTTTCAATACTAACATTTAGTACTTTGGCAAGCACGACCCGTTCTATATCTGTGACAAATCGTTGACCACTTTCAATTCTTTGAACGGCATTTTTATCTACATCTAAACCGGCAACTTGCAGTTTTTGAGCCAGCGCACGCTGAGATACTTTTGGTTTCATGCTTTTTCTTAAAGCTGCAACTTTTCTGCCACAAACATTATTGAGACCATCTTTGGATTTATTGATAAACATATGCTACACCCACCTTGACATTCCGTTCTTGTCATTGCTTGTATTATATGTTAAAATGATTGATAATATGACATTCATAGAATGTTATTTTTAACATATAAAAATTATAAACGAATTTAATCAGAGAAATAAATGAACTGGCTGAATTGTTCAAATTATTGTCTGTATAGCATATTTTGTTTTTAATTTTGTCATGTTATATGTCTCTATTACAAAAGTTTTGCTAAGACATTACGTTATTTCATAAAATAACTGTTATTCACCTCGAACGAAAATATTGAAACTATATAAACAGGTGCTTGATTTATACTTAATGGAGTTGATGAATATGTCTGTACAGTTTGGAAAACGTTGTAAAATCTTAAGGCAGGAAAGAGGGCTTACACAACAGCAAGTTGCAGATGCATTGGGGATATCCAGGTCTGCATATGCCTATTATGAAATAGGCGGCAGTGAGCCATCACTTTCTGTATTATGGGAATTGGCGCAGTATTTTCAAGTATCGGCAGACTCATTGTTGGACACCTCTATTAAATAGCTGTATGCTACGATATTTTTTTGCAGGACTGCATATTTTAATTTGCTATCAATATCAATAAAACCGTTTATAATAAGTGAAATCAAAAATGTTGGAATAGAAATGTGAAAAATATAGACGAAAATTTAAAAGCTTGTTATAATATAAAAGGAAAATACAATGCAGTTTTTTGATTCATTTATATAAAATATTGGTATATAGCAATATTGCATAAGGATGAGTTAAATAGGAGATTAAAACATGCAGTTTAAAATTACTACCGATTATGCAATAAGAACAGTGTTATATTTGGCAACCAAAAATGAGGTAACTACTTCAGGGGAAATTTCTCAAATAATGGGGATTCCACAGAAATATTTAATTAAGCTTTTGGGAGAGCTGAGACAACATAAATTGGTAAGAGTCCATATGGGAGTAAAGGGAGGCTATACTTTAAATAAAAGTCCTCAGGATATTTCCTTACTTGATATTGTGGAAATTACAGAAAGTACAGTGAAAATAAACAGATGTTTAGAGCCGGATTGTTATTGCAGCCGTGAAGGTGCAGAAAGTTGTCCTGTGAGAAAGTACTATACAGTTATTCAGGATCATTTAGAGAATAGTCTTTCCAAAATAACGATTCAGGACTTAGTTGAAGGAAAAAATGTAGATTTATAATCATGCGAAATGCAATACATAATATTTTTCTAAATAACTAGATATTATTTTTGTTAATTTATTGTATTTAAGTTAATATTTATGTTAAAATAAAAAACAGTAAGTATTCTTGTTTTAAAGTGTAAAAGTATTCAAATGATGAGATGATAAAATAAATAATTTCTATGCATATGATTTGGTAATCACTTTTGT
This sequence comes from uncultured Oscillospiraceae bacterium, assembly GCA_900541905.1. GTDB lineage: Bacteria > Bacillota > Clostridia > Oscillospirales > Acutalibacteraceae > UMGS1071. Next base: position 86,401 of record UQLQ01000006.1, on the reverse strand, counting down.
TGGAAGGAAATCATTATGCAGTTGAAATTGACAACAGAATATGCAATTCGAATCGCGTTATATTTGGCAGAACAAAATGGGGTTTGTACATCAAAGGAAATTGCGGAGCACACGCAAATATCCCCTAATTACGTATTGAAAATATTACGTATTTTAGCAAAAGCGAGTTTGGTACAAAATCATATTGGTGTTTATGGAGGATTTTCCCTTTGCAAGCACCCGCGAGATATTACTTTGTTGGATATTGTGTCATCCACAGAATCCACAATTAAAATTAGCTATTGTTTGGAGCAAAACGCAGAAGAATCGAAAGAAGAATACCAAACGGTTCGTTCCATGTACAATTTTTATCATGATTTACAGGACGAAATTGAGGAACGGTTTTCTCACAAAACGTTGGAACAGTTACTGAATAAGAGTTAGCTGTATTGAAAAATCCGGTATTATTTATATTAGAAGATACTGTTTTAAACGGTTATTTCTACAAGTTATCACAAAAATAGGAGCAGTACTAAATATACAGTACGGCTCCTATTTTCTATTCTTAATTAATTTCTTATTATTGTCAGGTTGTTGAAGTATTTGCAAAAATAAATACCAATCATTTTCTTATTTATTGCATAAAAACTCACTGCTTTTTAAATAGTTAAAAAACAGCACAAACAAAAATGTAATATTTTTAATTTAGTTGATGATGATTAATAAATAAATAATTTCTGTTGCATTTTGGTTAAAAAAGTAGACCTAAAGTAGACTTTTTTTCACATAATTTATATTACATATAATGGAAAAACTCATACGTATTTAAGCCTTTTTTTATATTAACATAGTTGAGATTAAAAGTCTACTTTTTTTCCAAATTTCTATAAATATATTCATACATCCGTATATTTCGCTAAAATGTTTTATTTTCAAAAAAGCAAAACAGCCGCAAGAATTACTTGCAGCTGTTTTATTGGCACCCCCTGCGTGAATCGAACACACAACTAGCCCTTAGGAGGGGCTTGTTATATCCATTTAACTAAGAGGGCCTAATTATTTGTTGGTAAAATCCAAAATATTTTACAATAAATATGTTCTTTTGTCAACGAAATTATCTGTAGGATTTTCTTTGAAATTAAGACGTATTTTGATATAGTTTTTGTTTTTCCTCTTTCCCTCTTCGGCCATTTATGGTAGAATAGGAGAAATGTGAGGTGGAGTATAAATTGAAGATTACATATAAGATGAATGAAAAAGAGTTATATGATTATAATATGTTCCGTATGACACATAAAACAGGCAGTGTTGTGGCAAGGGCAGTAATTGTAGCATGTATTTATGAGGCTATGATTTTACTTGTAGCTTGGTTTACAAAGTTTGAACTATACATGTATTTTATTTTTTGTCCTCTGGGAATTTTAATTTTTGCAGGAACATTGTTATTCACCAAATTTAAAATGAAGCAATCTGTAAATCAATTATTATATCGCGCCAATAAAGAAGCACTTATGCCTGAAACAACCATCGAGATTACAGAGAATGGATTGCAAATTACAACGCCCGGTAGAGATTCTGAAATATTGTTTCGAGAAATAGAAAAAATTGAGGTTGGAAAGCAGTTTATTTACTTACTCATTAGTGAACATGGTGAAGTCGGCATTCCTCTGAGAGTATTTGAAAATTTGGATAAAGCAAAGGAGTTTGCATTGGCAATTAGGAATGGTGCTCCCGAAGCTGTTCATATCGGAATTTAATTTTTAAAGTTGTATGATTTTTCATACAACTTTTTTATTGTCTAAAACCGTTTGTAACAACATACATCATATGTTAAAAATTAGAGTAATGATTATAAAATTTTTCCAAAAACAGCGAAAATACTAGTAGAATACAGCAAATAACATTGACTTAAATCCTGGAACATACTATAATAATTGTTACGATATATTTTGAAAGGAGGGCTATTTGTGATAAGTGGAGCAGAAATGATGGTAAAATGCCTACAAGCAGAAAATGTTACCATTACCTTCGGTTATCCAGGCGCAGTAATTTGTCCATTCTATGATTTTTTAGAGAAAACGGAGATTGAGCACGTCCTGGTCAGAAGTGAGCAAAACGGTGCCCATGAAGCAAGCGGTTTTGCACGTGCCAGCGGAAAAGCAGGTGTTTGTATTGCAACATCCGGTCCTGGTGCTACCAATCTGATTACAGGTCTTGCCACTGCATATATGGATTCCATTCCTCTGGTTGCAATTACAGGCCAGGTTAATTCTGAACTGTTAGGACGTGATGTGTTCCAAGAAGCAGACGTTACAGGTGCTTGTGAATCTTTTACAAAACACAGTTATCTTGTAAAGAATGTTGAGGATATTCCACGCGTCTTTAAGGAAGCCTTCCATATCGCGACAACCGGCCGTCCAGGTCCTGTGTTGATCGACGTCCCTTACGACATTCAGCGGGCCCAAGTGGAAGAATTCATCTATCCTGAAAAAGCTGAAATTATAGGTTACAAGCCTCGTACGAAGGGACATAGTATGCAGATTAAAAAAGCAGCAAAACTGCTTGAATCAGCCAAACGCCCGGTTATCTGCTGCGGCGGCGGTGTGGTGTCTGCAGGCGCAAGAGATGAAATGATCGCTTTCGCAAAGAAAACAGGTATTCCTGTTGTAGCAACTATGATGGGCCTTGGGGTTATTCCTATGGACAACGACCACTATATTGGTATGATTGGTTCTCATGGAAAATCCTACGCAAATCGAATGATGAATGAAGCCGATGTAATTGTGCTTTGCGGTGCAAGAGTCGGCGATAGAGCAATTCCCAACCCAAAGGGTGTAAAGGCCTCTATTATTCATATTGACATTGACCCTGCTGAAATTGGAAAGAATGTGAATGCACATATTCCAATTGTAGGTGATGTAAAATCTGTTTTGCGTGAATTTACAAAAGAAATTGAAGCTTGTCCTTGTGAAGAGTGGCTTAAAAAAGTGCAGGCTGCAAAGAAAGAGGCTCCTTTAAGAGGAGAACCTCGTACTGACTTTGTGGAACCAAGAGCATTTATGCGTGACCTTTCCGCCATGATGGAAGATGATGCTATTTTGACTGCCGACGTTGGACAAAATCAAATTTGGGCAGCGAATAACTTCAATACCAAAGAAGGAAGATTTTTAACCTCAGGCGGTATGGGAACCATGGGGTACGCACTGCCGGCTGCAATTGGCGCAAAATTGGCAAAGCCAAAACGTCAGGTAGTAGCAGTCTGTGGTGACGGCTCTTTCCAGATGAGCATGTGTGAGCTTGCTACTGCAAATCAAAACCGAGTACCTTTAAAATTGGTTGTTATGCGCAATAAATTTTTAGGTATGGTAAAAGAACTTCAGGATAATTTGTATCAGGGACGCCATGTGGCAACACCACTGAACGGTGACCCGGATATCGTTAAGCTGGTACAAGCTTACGGTATTAAGGCTGTTTTTGCACAAAATAATGAAGATGCGAAAAAGTTGGCCAAAGAAATGCTGGAGTCTAAAGAAGCTTATGTTTTGGTGTGTGATGTAGATCCAAACACACCGTCTATATAAAGGGGGAAGCACAGATGAAATATACCCTCTCAGTTTTAGTTGAAAACCAACCGGGTGTTTTGTCTAAAGTTTCCGGCCTGTTTTCACGCCGTGGCTTTAACATTGACAGCTTAGCTGTTGGTGTGACGGAAGACCCTGCTATCTCTCGTATCACCATTGTTGTGGACGGAGATGAACATATTGTAGAACAAGTGGAAAAACAACTAAATAAACTGATTGCTGTGATTAAGGTGAAAAACTTAACCACATCCGGAAGTTATGTAAGTTGTTTGTTAATGCTGGTAAAAGTAACTTGCAGCACAAAGCAGCGTTTGGAAGTTATGAAAATTGCTGAGCAAATGAAAGCGGATGTAGTGGACGTAGCAAACAATTCACTTACACTGCAGTATGCAAGTACGTTAGAAAATATTGAGACTCTAACCAGTTTATTAAGACCATACGGTATTAAAGAATTGGTTCGCACGGGAACAGTCGCTCTGGAGAGAGGCTCTTCCACAGCGCATAAATAAGGATAAGCCTGGCGCCCTGCGTAAGACTTAGAACATTTTTAGAGAATACATAAAATTTAGGAGGAACATTCCAATGGCAAAGATTTTTTATCAAGCAGACTGTGACATTAACGTTTTGAAAGGTAAAACTGTAGCAATTATCGGCTACGGAAGCCAAGGTCATGCACATGCATTAAACCTACATGAAAGTGGTGTTGATGTTGTAGTTGGTCTTTACGAAGGCAGCAAAAGCTGGGCAAAAGCAGAACAAGCAGGCCTAAAAGTTATGACAGCAGCAGATGCAGCAAAAGCAGCAGATGTAATTATGGTTTTAATTCCTGACGAGAGACAAGCAGAAATGTACAAACAAAACATTGCACCTCATCTAACAGCAGGCAAAGCTTTGATGTTTGCACATGGTTTTAACATCCACTACGGTCAAATTGTACCGCCTGCAGATGTTGACGTTTTGATGATTGCTCCAAAAGGTCCCGGTCATACCGTACGCAGCGAATATGTTGAAGGTAAAGGTGTACCTTGCCTAATTGCTGTTCATCAAGATGCTACAGGTAAAGCACAAGATATTGGTCTTGCATATGCAGCAGGTATTGGCGGTGCAAGAGCAGGTGTTCTTGAAACAACATTCAGAGTTGAAACAGAAACAGACCTATTTGGTGAACAAGCTGTTCTTTGCGGCGGTGTAACTGCTTTGATGCAAGCCGGCTTCGAGACCTTGGTAGAGGCAGGTTATGCTCCTGAAAATGCATACTTTGAGTGTGTTCACGAAATGAAATTGATTGTTGACCTGATTTATGAAGGTGGTTTCTCCAGAATGAGATATTCTATTTCTGATACTGCTGAATACGGTGACTATGAAACAGGTAAGAGAATCATTACAGAAGAAACCAAAAAAGAAATGAAAAAAGTACTTTCAGAAATTCAAGACGGTACTTTCGCTTCCAAATGGATTAGTGAGAATAAATCCGGTCGTGCTCACTTTACAGCTTGCCGTCGTTTAGGCGCAGAACATGAATTAGAAGCTGTTGGTAAGGAACTACGTAAAATGTATTCTTGGAATGACGAGAAATAATTTAATAATATAAAAATCCTCTGCATGGTATTTGTCAATGCAGAGGATTTTTTCATGATTTGATTTAGTGAATGAAATTGGTGGAGTCTGCAACATCAGGTTGCGGTTGCGGAATATTATGTTGTTTTGCACATGCAATACATTGCAGCATCCATGCCATATTTTTTCCAATGTTGCGCATCGTTTGCAGCCCTTCCTTATCCTGCATTACATCTTCAGGGGTAAGACCATGTACCATATTCCAATAGGTGGAAGAAACAATAGGCATCATAGCAATGGAGAAATATTTATTGATGACATCAATAGAAGCGGTTGTTCCTGCCCGTCTGGCAGAGGCAATGGCAGCGGCCGGTTTGAATTGAAACGGTTTATATATACGAGAAGAAGCACTGCTATAAAATGCCCTATCTAAAAAAGATAATAATCTACCGCTTGGATGTGCGTAATAGACGGGAGTTCCAAACACAAATCCGTCAGCATCTTTTGCTTTCTGAATAAATTCGTTGACCATATCGTCATCAAAGATACAACCTTCTCCATGACAACAATTGCAATTTATACAGTCTCTGATAGGCTGTTTTCCCAATTGCATAATCTCATAATCAATCTTTTGCTCCTGCAACGTTTTTCCTATCTCCGTAAGCGCTGTAAAGGTGCATCCCTTGGTATTTGGACTGCCGTTTATCATTAATACATTCATTTTATCGTCTTCCTTTCTGGCATCAGTCATTGACTTTACGTTATCTACATACTAAAATTATAAATGAAATAAGCGAAAAAACAAGAACGCACTAAAATGTAAGATACTATCTAAAAGGAGAGTATAAAATGAATCAAACAGATACCAATATCTGTGAAAAGATAGATATAAAGCCATTTGCATACGCTGTTTCTCTTTTTAACGGTAAGTGGAAGATGCATATATTATTTTGGCTTTGGAAAAAAGAAGTCATGCGTTACAGCGAAATCAAGCGGGAATTAGGAAAAGTAACCCATAAGATGCTTTCTACGCAGCTGAAAGAGTTGGAGCGAGATGGATTAGTAACACGTCATGAATATCCTCAAGTTCCGCCTAAAGTGGAATATAGCTTAACGGAAAAGGGACAATCGATTATGCCGATTTTACAAGAGATTTGTAAATGGGGACATGAACATATACCAGAGAGTACTTAAATAAAAAAGACAGCAATCGCTGTCTTTTTTATTTTTTTTGTTTTTCTGTTACATAATCATAAATATCTTTTGCAACACTGTCTTTTCCTTTTAAATGTACAGGACCGGCAAATAAATAAGGAGAACGGATTAATGTATCAAAATCTTTTTTTTGCCAAACATAGGGATTTCCTTGTTTATAGTCGATATAGCGCATAGTTGCATTTGACCAATTATCATATTGATGATAATAAATATTTTGTTTCATCATAGAGTTCCATAAAATCGTTTGAAAAAACAGTTCGCAAACACCGCCCATTTTAGACAGATATTGCTCGCACCAGGGCTCTTTTAGTAAAATTAAGCTCACTAAGTCATGGGTAATACTGCATGCATTGATGCCGGCTTGCAGCTGAAATCCTGCATCTGAAGAAATCTTTGTTTCTGGATTCAGCTTTGTGCTTAATGACCACGGATATTCCAGTTTTTCAGATTTGCGTCCAAATAGTCGAAAGCCGGCATCAAATGCTTCTTTTATATAGTTAAAACGTCTGCGCATACCGTCTGAAAAGTTTTTCCCATAAATATTTACAAACTCTCTTCCCTGATGGGATTCAAAGAAATCCAAAATGTGGTCTTGGGTACGTAAAGGTAAGTCACAATCAGACAAGAAGTGGTAGTAAGAATATTTTTGTTTTGCAGCTTGCCGCATTAATTCAAATTGACATTGAATTTGAGTATAAGAGCCGTATGAAACAGCGATACTGTTGATAAAAAAGATTTTGGATTCCTTCACCAAAGTTTTTAGAGATTCGGGACGACATTTCTTTGCTTTTTTGTCTATATGGATATATAAATCCACTCGTGCGTGGTCTAATAATGGGAGTTGATATTCTAATAATTCCGGTTGGTTTTGTACTAAAATTAAATAAGCATGCTTATTCATAATTTCTCCTAATCAATTATTGTTTTCTAAAATATTATAGCTTGAAATCTAATGTAACACAAGAGAAGAAAACAGCAAAAAAGAAAAAGGAAGATGATATATCATCTTCCTTTTTCAATCAGTGATAGAGCGTTTTACCGCAAACAAATAAGGGGAAATAGATTCTTTTATTAAAAGGTATATGTTTCCGTTAAGGAGGGAATTTGTAAATTTTATTTGGAAAGCATAAGGCTTTATTGGGGAATATAAAAGCCTGAAAATAGGAGAATGTAAATACACTACCTTTGGGAAAAACAAAAGAATCCGGTTAGGTATACTATTAAAACTATAATATATATTAGGGAGAATATTACAGTAACAAAAGTTTCATTTTGTAGAAATATACTACCTAACAAGATATATGACGAATTTCATATCAAAAGCTTTTTCATACTTCTTTCTTAATTTGCAAATAATTGCTCCATCATTTTTCTACAATTTTCTTTTGTTAAGTCTTATTATAGCAATTTATGATTCTATGGGAGAACTTATGTTGTTAAATACAAAATAATGTATTGAATTACGGACTATATTATTTTATAGAAGGTGATCGTTCCGATGTTTATCATGATTCCCGTGATTAATGCCGCAAATTCCCTCATAATCTTTGGCTTTTCTTTTTACTACCACCACAATTATGAAAAGGGCAACGACAAGTACAACAAATACAGTAATCAAAATCCAATTTAGCAGTGTCATTTTGTTTTACCCCCGAATATATTTTTTATTGCAGCTTTTTTCTTTTTATTCACCCATTGGAATAAAGTAAAATATGGATATAATATAATACCGCCTGCAATAATTACCCCGATACTTAACGTTCCGAATACAGTGTCTATGGCACTAAGTCCGTGAGAGACAGATGGAGTAGACAGAGAACGAGACATGTAATTACGCAATACCTGTAACTGAGTGGCTAAAGATTTGGATAAAGCAGATACTTGGTTTGAAGCTGCAAGATTTACAGGTGTTTCTGGTTTTGGAAGAATTTCAGTTGTTTGATAGTCGCCGAAGGCGCATGTTGTTATGATACTGCCATCTCGTGTATCGGTTGGTTCGATAGTAACAGTTGATAAATGATGTCCTGTAGCAGGGATACTTTCGGTATGCCGTTCATGGCAGACGGAACAAACCATGGTATTGCTGCCTTCTTGTGTACAAGTAGGTTCTGTCACAATATAAGTCCATTCATGTCCCAGTGCAGGAAGTGATTCGGAAGAGGTGAAACCGCACAGAGAACATGTGGCAATTTCCAAGCCATTTTCTGTACAAGTAGGTTCTATTACAGTAGTAGATAAATTGTGCCCCAATGCAGGAATCATTTTTGTTTCGGAATAGTCACAGCGGGAACAGCTGGTGACTTCACTTCCTTCTGTAATACAGTTGGGTTCTGTAACAATTGTAGACAAATCATGCCCCAATGCAGGAATCACTTTTGTTTCGGAATAATCACAGCGGGAACAAGTAGTCACTTGACTGCCGTTCTCTGTACAGGTAGGGGGAGTTGTAACCGTGTGCGAGTCATGCCCTAAGGCTGGAAGTGTTCGGATACATATATCGTCGCATCCATCGCATAGCATCATTTCTTCGCCCTGCTGCGTACAGGTAGGTTCGGTTTTTATAGACCATTTGTTAGACCAGCCATGTCCGGCTGGAGGAGCTTCATTAGGGCCAATGTAGTGAATGTTTCCGTTCGTAATGGATAAATCGTCTTGTGCTGTCTGATCTGTATCAGTATCGCTCAGTATAAATGATATAGTTTCCTGTGCAACAATGGTCGATTCGCAAATATCGGTTGAGAAGGAAGAATCCATATCATCAACAGACGACAGAGTAGCCGCGTTTATAACAGACAAATATGAAATGGTAGAGACTATTATAATAAAAGAAAGTATTAAGGCCAGTTTTGCTTTCATTACCTGTATCACCGCCTTTCTTTACATTTATATCATATATTATTTACACTCATTACAATAGTGTTTTGAAGTAAACAACAATGTAATGCATTAAATAACATTTTCTGGAGTTTGAAAGGCCATTTTTAAGTTTGGTAAATACTTTCTTCCAACAGGCAGCTCTTTTCCGTTCATTAAGGTTAAAGATGTAGAATTAAATGTTTTAATTTGAGGAACCGAAACAATAAAGGAACGATGTATTCGTAAAAATCCTTTCGGTAAAACAGTGATTTCCAGCTTTCCGATAGAAGAATAGAATTCGAATTGTTCGTTATTATCATAATGAACCGTGATAATACGCTGGAATACCTCAAAATAATAAATGGACTGAATAGGAATGTTACGATATTCTCCAATTCCTTTTAACAATATAAATTCCTGCTCTTTTTCTATAGCTTTTTTCAGCGCATTGGTCAAAATAGCATTTGTTTTTTCCGTGGAGGTAATTCCTTTGACGATATAATGAAATGCTTGTACATCAAATGCTTGGATTGCATAATCCGAAGAGACGGTTACAAAAATAATTTCTCCATGAAAGTGGAAGGGAGCTTGGCGCAGTTTTAATCCGGTTTCAATGCCATTGATTCCGGGCATATGAACATCCAACAATAAAATATCGATTGGTTTTTCGTTATTGGAAATATGGAATAGCGCTTGTTCTCCTGTTTCAAATCGAACAACTTCAATTGCAATATTTTTTTCTTTTGCTAAGGTACATATTAAATCTGAGTAATAGTTCAGATCTTGCTCATTATCGTCACACAGTGCTATTCGCATAGATTGGTCTCCTTTGCATAATGTTACCCGGACTAGGTGAGTATATTAACGCAATATATTTTTATCACGTTGAGATTCAATGATGAAAAGAAACATTTATTATATTATATCTTTAAATAGAGTTTTTTTCAACATGAGATGTCGCTTTCCATATATCAGGATGATAAATAGAATCCATACTACCGAATATAACAAAAAAATACATAAAAAAGATAAAAAGTGTTATATTAGCCTATATATCTTTTACACAAAAAAATATATAGATTGTCTATTTCTATAAAATTTTATTTATAATATGTATTTTAATAGGTATACTTTAACAAAAAGCTTTTAATATTAGTTTTTGTGATGAAAAAGCAGTAAAAACGGCACTTTTTAATTCTTTTTTTACAATAATAGTAAATTTGAAAAGGTATACTTTAACATAATTTCTAATAAATTACAATATTTTGTGACCATTTTCAACAGTGTAAAATGAATATTCATTTTTCCATATTAAAATATTCAGCTCATAATCTAAATCACACGACTATAATCTGGCTGGTGGTGCCTATTTTTAACATCTATCATTCCAAAACACAGTGATATGTGTATTTTGAGATATGTATATTGGTTCTGTCACTTATATATCATGTTCTATTCATCACCTTTCTGTGTTCAAGATGTCAAAGATGCCATAAACAAAAGAGACCTGTGGTTACATAAACACAGGTCTCTTTTTATATAGTTATCATTTTTCTGACTTTTACATAAATCAAATATAATAATGTGTCATCATGGATTACGAATAGCGGCCTGTGCGGCTGCTAAACGTGCAATTGGAACACGGAATGGGGAACAGGAAACATAGTTCAGTCCCGCTTTGTGGAAGAATTCAACAGAAGAAGGATCTCCGCCATGCTCACCGCAAATTCCCAGTGAGATATCCGGTCTGGTAATACGTGCTAACTTTGCAGCCAGCTCCACTAATTGTCCAACACCGGTCTGGTCTAGCTTTGCAAATGGGTCAAATTCAAATATTTTGTGCTCATAGTAATCATTTAAGAATTTTCCGGCGTCGTCTCGGCTAAAACCAAATGTCATTTGCGTTAGGTCGTTGGTGCCAAAACTGAAAAATTCTGCTTCTTTGGCAATTTTATCTGCGGTTAAAGCAGCACGAGGAACTTCTATCATAGTACCAACCAGATATGTCATCTCTATACCACTGTCGGCAATTAATTGGTCAGCGGTTGCTGTAACAATATCTTTTACAAATTTTAGTTCTTTTTCTTCACCTACCAGTGGAATCATAATTTCAGGAGTAATACGGATATTTGGATTTTGTTTCATAACCGCAATTGCCGCTTGTATGACAGCCTTTGTCTGCATTTGTGCAATTTCAGGGTAAGAGACTGCCAAACGGCATCCGCGATGTCCCATCATTGGATTAAATTCGTGCAGGCTTGCAATCACATCTTTCAAGTGAGCAGCAGTTACATGCAGCTCTTCAGCAATTTGAAGAATATCATCTTCTTTTGTAGGCAAGAATTCATGCAGCGGTGGGTCCAGAAAACGAATGACCACAGGGGCGCCTTCCATTGCTTGATAAATTCCTTCAAAATCTTTTTGTTGGTAAGGCAATAATTTTTCAAGCGCTTCTTTTCTTTCCTGAGTAGTGGTAGCAACAATCATTTCGCGCATGGCTTTGATGCGGTCAGTCTCAAAAAACATATGCTCTGTGCGGCACAATCCAATTCCTTCGGCGCCAAAACTGCGTGCTTGCTTTGCATCATGAGGATTATCTGCATTTGCATACACTTTTAGGCGGCGAGCGCTGTCAGCCCATTGCATAAAGCGACTGAAATCCCCTGAAATAGAGGCTTCTACTGTAGGCAAAGCCTGACCGTAAACGGCTCCGGTGGAACCGTCTAAAGAAATATAGTCTCCTTCGTGATAGGCTTTTCCGCCTAATGTAAATTGTTTTGCTTCATAGTCTACTGTAATCTCTCCGCAGCCCGATACACAACATGTACCCATGCCGCGGGCGACAACTGCGGCGTGGGAGGTCATACCTCCGCGCACAGTTAAAATACCTTGTGCAGCAGACATACCTTCAATATCTTCCGGAGATGTTTCCAAACGCACTAAAATTACTTTTTCACCTTTATTTGCCCAATCTTTTGCATCTTCAGCTGTAAAGACAATACGTCCGCATGCAGCACCCGGTGAAGCGGCAAGACCTTTCCCGATTGGCGTTGCTGCTTTTAATGCTTTTGCATCAAATTGAGGGTGTAATAAAGAATCCAACTGTTTTGGTTCCACGCGAAGTACGGCGTCTTTTTCTGTGATTTTTCCTTCATCGACCAAATCAACTGCAATTTTTAAAGCTGCTGCTGCCGTTCTTTTTCCGTTTCTTGTTTGCAGCATATACAATTTGCCGTGTTCAATGGTAAATTCCATATCCTGCATGTCGGCATAATGGTCCTCTAAAGTTTGCGCGATTGTGGAAAATTGTTCGTAAATTTCAGGCATGGTGTCTTTTAGATGGGAGATAGGTTCAGGAGTACGAATACCGGCAACAACGTCTTCTCCTTGTGCATTCATTAAGTATTCGCCAAACAGTTTCTTTTCACCTGTGGCAGGGTCGCGGGTAAATGCTACGCCGGTACCGGATGTATTGCCTGCATTGCCGAATACCATTGCCTGTACGTTTACAGCGGTTCCCCAGCTGTAAGGAATTTCATTCATACGGCGATATACGTTTGCTCTTGGATTATCCCAAGAGCGAAATACAGCTTTAATGGCTTCCAGAAGCTGAGTGCGAGGTTCGTTGGGAAATGGTTCGCCTTTTTGTTTATGATAAAAGGCTTTAAATTGTGCAACCAAATCTTTTAAATCATCTGCGGTAAGCTCTGTGTCATGAATAACGCCCTTTTCCTTTTTCTTGGCGTCAATCATGTCTTCAAAAGCACTTTTGGGTAATTCCATTACAACATCGGAGAACATTTGAATAAAACGACGGTAGGAATCATATGCAAAACGAGGATTTTCCGTAAAAGTGGCCAATCCTTCCACGACAGTATCGTTTAAACCTAAATTTAGGATGGTGTCCATCATTCCCGGCATAGAAGCTCTTGCTCCCGAGCGAACAGATACCAATAAAGGATTGGACGGGTCGCCGAATTTTTTTTCGCAAATGGTTTCCATTTTAGATAAGTACTCATAGATTTGAGCTTGAATTTCATCGTTAATTTGACGACCGTCTTCGTAATATTGCGTACATGCTTCGGTTGAAATGGTAAAACCTTGAGGAACCGGCATTCCAAGTACGGTCATTTCTGCAAGGTTTGCACCTTTTCCTCCCAATAACTCCCTCATGGTGCCATTTCCTTCAGAAAACAGATAAACATATTTATGTGCCATATTTTAAGTCCTCCCATACATTTTTTGTTATTTTGTTGAATCATTGGGGTTTGTGCGAATTCTACAAAATTTTATTATTTTTACACATCTATATTAACTATTATATCAAATTTCAGAAAAATTTTCCATAGATTTTTATCGTTTTTTTAATATTTCAAAAATTTACGAGAAAAGTGTTGGTTTGGGCTTGAAAAATTGTGCGGTTATTGAGATAATAGTTAAGTTAAAAGGTACAGCTTTCTATCTTTAATAAAAAGATAAATATACAGAACGAAGAATCATTCTTTGTTTGGAGGATGAACTATGGCAAATTTAGACTGTGCGATTATCCTTGCCGGCGGTGAGGGTAAACGCATGAAATCCAATAAGCCAAAAGTGTTATCACAGGTATTGTTTCAGCCAATGCTGAAGTGGGTGGTAGATGCTGTTTTAAAGGCTGATTTGGAGAATCTTTGCGTGGTGTCCGGATTTATGCATGAATGTGTAGAGAATTATCTGGATGAGTTGAAAGAACAGGAAGAACAATATCATCATATTTGTTTTGCATATCAAAGTGAACGTAAGGGAACTGCTCATGCCGTTATGATGGCAGATGCATTTTTAAAGGAACACAGCGGCGGTGATGTCTTAATTTTAAACGGAGATGCACCGCTTGTGGACGAAGCGGTTATCAGAGCTTCTTATGAACAGCATAAAAAGGAACAGAATGCTGTTACTGTCATTGCGGCAACGCTGGAGGACGCAACAGGTTACGGTCGCGTAGTGCGCAATCATCAAACAGGCGCATTGACTGCTATTGTAGAACAAAAAGATGCAGATGATGAAACCTTAAAAATAAAAGAGGTAAACTCCGGTGCATACTGGTTTCACATTGACGATTTGTTGTCTGTGCTATACAATATAGATAACTGCAATGCACAGGGGGAATATTATCTGCCGGATGCGATTCAATTGCTGCTCAAAGCGGGTAAAAAGGCCGGTGCTTATACGGCCAATAATGCAAATGCTGTGCTGGGTGCCAATGATTGTATGCAGCTGAATCATTTGAATGTCATTGCACGGGAGCTTATTTTAAAGCAGCATATGCAAAACGGAGTGGAAATTCCTTGTACAGATGGTGTGGTGATAGGTCCTAATGTTACATTGGGAAAAGGAAACCGCATTTTACCAACGACGATATTAATCGGGAATACAACCATTGGAGATAGCTGCATCATTGGTCCTAATACCGTGGTGAGTGATAGTATCGTTGGAAATGACATTACACTGCATAACGTACATTGCATTGCTTGTAGATTGGAAGATCATCAATCGCCTGCACCATTTAGTACCATTCAAGGTAACTGATGAAACAGAAAGATATATTAATGATTTGCTTCGAAAAACGGAGCCTTATATGTTAATAGGGGGATTTTACGAATGAATATTCATGGTAAAGATATTAAAATTTTTGCCGCTAATTCTACTGTTCGAGTGTCAGAACAAATTGCCGAGTGTTTAGGTCTGCCTTTGGGTAAGTCCGAGGTTTCTACTTTCAGCGACGGTGAGATTACCGTTTCTTTGTTTGAATCTGTGCGTGGTTCTGACTGTTTTATTATTCAGTCTACATGTGCGCCGGTGAATAATAACATTATGGAAATGCTGATTATGATTGATGCCATGAAACGTGCTTCTGCTGCTCGCATTACAGCGGTAATTCCATACTTTGGTTATGCACGTCAGGACCGTAAAGCAAAAGCACGTGACCCAATTTCAGCCAAATTGGTTGCTGATTTGATTACCACTGCAGGAGCTGACCGTGTATTGACAATGGATTTACACGTACCGCAAATTCAGGGCTTTTTTAACATTCCGGTTGACCATTTGCTGGGCGCTCCTGTTTTGTCTAATTATTTAAAAGACCGCATTGGTGACAATGTGGATGAATATGTGGCAGTATCCCCTGACCTTGGTTCCGTAACCCGTGCCAGAACATTTGCAACAAGATTGGGTTGTCCTTTGGCAATTGTGGACAAGCGCCGCCAAAAAGCAAATGTATCTGAGGTTATGAACATTATTGGTGATGTTCGTGGAAAAAAAGTCATCTTAATTGATGATATGGTGGATACCGCCGGTACATTGTGCAATAGTGCACAGGCTTTGATTGACAAGGGTGGGGCTACAGAAGTTATCGCTTGTGCAACCCATGGTGTTTTGTCAGGTCCTGCAATTGAGCGTCTGCAAAACAGTTGTATCAAAGAATTAATTTTGTTGGATACCATTCCGCTTCCTCCGGAAAAGGCTATTCCTAAAATTACATTGCTTCCGGTAGCTCCGTTATTTGCAGAAGCAATCGAGCGTATTTATGAGGATAAACCTGTATCTACAATGTATACATTTTAATTGAATATTACATAAAGTCAGGCGAGGTAGGCAACTATCTCGCCAAAACTTTGTTGTGTGAAAAAGGAGTGTTATCATGCTGAAAGATATTTTTGCATCCATATCCAAACCAAAAGCAGGACCGATTGAATATTTAATCGTCGGACTTGGTAATCCCGGAATTCAATATGAGGGAACACGCCATAATGTAGGCTTTATGGTGCTGGATTATATTGCAAAACAATGCAATGTTTCCATAGACCGTATGAAGTTTAAAGGTATGACATGCGATACCACCTTAAATGGAAAAAGGGTTTTGCTGTTAAAACCCATGACATATATGAATTTAAGTGGAGATTCTGTACGGGACGCCATGAATTTCTATAAATTGACACCCGATCGTGTTATAGTTGTATATGACGACATCTCTTTGCAGCCGGGAAGGTTGAGAATCCGTTTGAAGGGAAGCCACGGTGGTCAAAACGGTATGAGGAGTATCATTGAACAATGCGGAACCGATACTTTCCCCAGAATCAAAATGGGAATCGGAGCAAAACCAAATCCCGGTTGGGATTTGGCCGATTGGGTACTGTCTAAATTCAGTACGCAGGAATTAAAACCATTGGAACAAGCCATTGAAAATGCCTATCAGGCGGCCGCTCTCATGGTACAGAATAAAGTAAATGAGGCAATGAATCAATATAACTCTTAAGAATACAGAAGTACAGGAAAGGAGGAGGAGCATGAACTTTTTAAAAGCAGGTATGCATAAGCTTCCCGAATATATGCAGTTAAGGCAAGCAGTTGAAAGCAATGCATTGCCTGCAGTAGCAACAGGATTGTCCGGTATTCATAAAGCAACTATAATCAATGCCTTGGTGCAGGATACCAACAAAACAGCGTTGCTTTTGGCGTCAGATGAAGCGGAAGCACAAAGAATTTGCCAGGACTTAACCTCTATGGGATTGCGTTCTTTTATTTATCCCACAAGGGATTTTACATTTCGCAATGTAGAAAGCGCTTCCCGTGAATATGAACATCAGCGTATTCAAGTATTGTCTCGTATCTTAAAACATGACTGCGATGTTGTCGTTGCATGTATGGACGCTGCGCTGCAATATACCATTCCGCCCAATGAGTTGGAAGGACGCATGATAGAATTAAAGAAAGGACAAACCGTCAGCTTAGAGCAAGTGGTACAATCTTTGGTTCGATGCGGTTACGTACGTGCGGAACAAATTGACGGTACAGGTCAGTTTGCAGTACGGGGAGGTATATTGGATTTCTTCACTCCGGATGCGCCATATCCTGTTCGGATTGAATTTTGGGGCGATGAAATTGATACCATGGGATTATTCGACCTGGAAAGTCAGCGTAGAACCGAAACAGTCCACTCTGTAATGCTGGCACCTTCTGTTGAAGTATTGGTAGATCATCCTTCTGAGTTGGCAGACAAAATTGAAAAGCACGCCTCTTCTTTGAGAGGAAAAACAGCTCCCAAAGCAAAAGAAATCTTGCAAATGGAATGTGACCAACTGCGAAATGGTCGCCACTTTCATTGTGCAGATAAATACATCACAATGCTTTATGATAGAACAGCAACACTGATGGATTATTTTTCATTGGAAGATACATTGGTGTTTGTATCTGAATTTCACAAAGGAAAAGAAAGAATACGAACAACACAGTGGCAGTGGGCGGAAGATGTCAAGGAATATCTGGAAGAAGGTGTTCTTTGCCGCGGTCTGGATACCTACAGTGGCGACTGGATTTATATACAATCGCAGCTGGAAAAAAGGAGCACTGTTTGTTTGGAGGCCTTTGCTAGGGGAACCTATGAGGTTACTGTTCGCACTTTGCTGAATATTACTGCCAGACAGTTATCTGTGTGGGGAGGAAGCATTGCGCTATTGGAAGAAGATTTACAGGCAATGCAGTCTTCAGGGCTTACCTGTATTGTGCTGGGGGGAACAGAAAAAACAGCTTCCAATATAGCAGCGGATTTAAAAGAAAAAGGACTGTCTGTCGTATATATGCCGGATTTGTCAGAGATACCTGACAAAGGAATTATCATTACAAAGGGAGCATTATCCGCGGGTATGGAATTCCCCGCGGCCGGTTTTGGAATTATTACACATGGACGTCATACGGGAAAAGCTGCAGCTAAAAAAAGAAAAAACAAACATGCACAAGAATTGTACAGCCTTGCAGAATTAACAGTTGGGGATTATATTGTCCACGCTTCTCATGGTATTGGTGTATTTGAGGGAATCCACAAGATTAATATGCAAGGTGTGGTAAAAGACTATATTAAGGTACGCTATGCAAAAAAAGATACTCTGTATGTTCCTGTAACTCAATTAGATTTAGTATCTAAGTATATTGGACCAAGAGAAGATGCAACAATAAAATTAAGCAAATTAGGCGGACAAGATTGGCAAAAAACGAAAGCGCGTGTTCGTTCTGCCGTAAAAGATATAGCAAAAGAATTGATTCGGTTGTATGCGCAACGTATGCAGGCAAAAGGACATGCCTTTTCTCCGGATACAGAGTGGCAGCGTGATTTTGAGGCTCATTTTGAATTTGAGGAAACAGAAGATCAGCTGCGCTGTATCAGGGAAATCAAACATGATATGGAACTTTCCTCACCAATGGACCGGTTATTGTGCGGTGACGTGGGATTTGGTAAGACAGAAGTAGCGTTACGTGCGGCATTCAAATGTGTCAGTGATTCTTGTCAGTGTGCATTGTTGGTTCCAACTACTATATTGGCATGGCAGCATTATCAGAATATCAGCAAACGTATGGAAGGTTTTCCTGTACGCATAGAATTGTTATCCAGATTCCGTACACCAAAACAGCAGGAGGATATTCTAAAAAGGCTAAAACGCGGAGAAATTGACATGATAGTAGGTACACATCGTTTGGTGTCAAAGGACGTGCAATTTCATAATCTTGGATTGCTCATTGTGGATGAGGAGCAGCGCTTTGGTGTAGCACAAAAGGAGCGTTTGAAAGACAGCTATAAAAATGTAGATGTGCTTACATTGTCTGCAACCCCTATCCCGAGAACACTGAATATGGCACTTTCAGGAATCCGCGATATGTCTGTCATTGAGGAGGCACCTCACGACAGACATCCGGTACAAACTTATGTATTGGAACATGACCAAGGGATTATCTGTGATGCAATTCGCCGTGAATTGCGGCGAGGAGGACAAGCATATTATTTACATAATAATGTAGAAAGTATCGAGCGCGTTGCAGCTTCGCTGCAACATCAAATCCCTGAGGCAAAAGTTGGTTTTGCACACGGAAAAATGACAGAAAGTGAATTGTCTGAAATCTGGAGAAAACTGCTCGAACAAGAAATAGATGTTTTGGTTTGTACTACCATTATTGAAACAGGGGTAGATGTACCAAATGTAAATACATTAATCATTGAAAATGCGGATTGTATGGGCCTTTCACAGCTACATCAAATTCGTGGCCGCGTGGGACGTTCTTCCAGAAGAGCATATGCTTATTTTACATTTACTCGTAATAAAATTTTAACAGAAGTAGCTCAAAAACGTCTTTCTGCTATCCGTGAATTTACAGAGTTTGGTTCCGGTTTCAAAATTGCAATGCGCGATTTGGAAATTAGAGGTGCAGGCAATATTTTAGGCGGAGAGCAGCATGGCCATATGGAAACAGTGGGTTATGACCTTTATTTAAAGCTGCTGGGAGAAGCGGTGAAAATGGAAAAAGGAGAACTACCTGCTGCTCCTGTAGACAACGAATGTTTGGTAGATATGCAGGTTCAAGCACATATACCGGAACGATACATTGAAAATCTCAGTCAGCGTTTGGATATTTACCGCAGGATTGCAGGTATTAAAACCCAGGATGATGCTCTGGATGTTTTGGATGAATTGACAGACCGTTTTGGGAAGCCACCGGCATCTGTACAAGGGCTGATTGATATTGCATTGCTGCGCAATATGGCGTCACAAATTGGCATATTTGAAGTAAAACAGCGTGATGATTATATTATACTGTATCGTGAGCCGATGAATATGGAATTTTTAGAACCACTGATTAAAATATTAAAAGGCAGAGTAAAATTAAGCGCAGGTAATAAACCTTATGTTAGTATAAAAGTGACGAGCAAGGAATCTCCATTGCAAACACTAAAACAAGTCTTGGAGATTTTGATTTCAGATAAAAAAATTAACATGTAAATAAGTGAACGAATATACCATAAATTTTCACATAATGTTCACCTAGAGATTATGGACTTTTGGAATAGAACTCGGTATAATAAAAGAACGTTTCAGTTTTATAGGAGGTTTAGAATGAAATTGGTAAAAAAAGCGACTGCATTATTGGCTGTTTGTGCGCTGGCAATAGGTATGACAGCGTGCGGCACTAGCAGCGGCAGTGAAATTGTGGCAGAAAACGAAAACACAAAAATTACTATGGGTGCATATGCTTACTGCATGTATTCAGCATATTATCAGGCCAGCTACTATGTACCTGATGCAACACAATCAATTCTTTCTCAGGAGATTAATGGGCAGTCTGCCGAGGATTGGATGAGAGACAGAGCACTGGAAAGCATGAAAAGTATGTTTATTGTAGACGCTAAGGCTGCTGAATTAGGCGTTTCTTTGACAGACGAAGAACGTAAGGCCATTGACAGCAATATGGATTCTTCTTGGAATACCAGCCAAGATTCCATTAAACAATTAATGAGTTACGGAGTTACCAAAGAGGGCGTAAAACAGCTTTATTATGAGTTTAATACTAAATACACCAAAATATTCCAGACGTTATACGGAGAAGGTGGAGAAAAAGCTGTCTCTGCTGAAGATAAAAAAGCACATTTAATCGAGAATTACACAGATTTTGCATATTTCACCAAATCTGTATCCAGCCTATCAGATGATGATAAAGCTGCTGCAAAGGCAACTTTAGACGGCTACGCTGCTGCAATTAACGATGGTTCTAAAACAATGGAACAAGTAGCAGAAGAATATAAAACAGCAGAGAATTTATCCTCGGACCCATTAAAAACAGATGTAACTAACTTAGATACCAATACACAATATACCCAGTCTTATTCTGAAATGGTTGCTGCTTTAAAAGAAATGAATCCTGGTGAAGCAAGAGTAGTAGAAACCAGCTCATCCTACATTCTTGTAGTAAAAAATGATATTAATGCAACAGCTGATGAGAAGCTGAAAGAGGAAGAATTAGATTTCCAGGTATTGGTTGATTTAAAGAGTGATGAATACATCAGCGATATGAACGCAATGTTGGATAGTTACACAGATTATACATTACATGAAAATGTAATCAATAGTTTTGATCCTGCTGTATTTGAACAATCCAGTGATACATCTTCTGCGGAATCTACTCCTGCAAGCAGTGCAGTAAGTGAGGCATCGGAAGATACAACCTCCAGCCAGACTACAACTTCTAACTAAAATAAAAATGGATGCATGATTATGCATCCATTTTTTTATGTCTTATTATTTTGAAAAGTTTGGCATATTGCCAGGCTCATGGTTACCGTCTTCAAAGTAAATTTCATACCATACAATAAAAATGAATAAAGTCCAAATGCGGCGGCTGTAATCGCGTAATCCATTATAGTGGGTATCCAAACAATCAATCAATTCCTCTGTATGGAAGAACTTCTGAGCGATAGGAGAGGTAAACGCTTCTTTTACAATGTTGTAGTACTTTTTGTCCTTTAACCATACACGGGTAGGGACAGGGAAGCCGAGTTTCTTTTTCTCTGCGGTTTCCATTGGAAGTCTGCGCTGTGCTGCTTTTCTCAAAGCAACTTTTTTCTGTCCTTTTTGCACACGTAGGTGGGTTGGTAAGGAAGCTGCGACTTTAAATACTTCTTTGTCTAAAAATGGCACACGCAGTTCCAATGAGTTTGCCATACTCATACGGTCAGCTTTTAAGAGAATATCTCCAACCATCCATAAATTGATATCTAAATACTGCATACGGGTGCAGTCATCCAAATGTTTAACACGGTCATAGTAAGCTGCGGTTACACTTTGAGGGCGAGTGACACAGTCTTTGTTTTTCAAAAGTTTTAACTTGTCTTCATAGGAGAACATATTGGCATTTCCAATGAAATACTCGTTGGTAGGTAATTCACCTCGTGTGACAAAACTTTGTCCTTTGAATTGTTTCTTAGACTTTTGGGCCGTATCTTTCAACCAAGTGCGCAATCCTTGTGGAAGTTTACGATAGTTTTTAAATACCAATGGTTCGTTGTAAACATCATATCCGCCAAATAATTCGTCAGCACCTTCGCCGGACAGCACTACCTTTACATGTTCACTTGCAATTTTAGATACAAAGTAAAGCGCAATACAGGAAGGGTCTGCCAAAGGTTGGTCCATGTGGTACTGAACATTTTTGATATTTCCCCAGAATTCATCGGAGGAGATTACTTTATAATGATGGTCCAATCCTACAATATCGGCAGTACGTTTTGCAAAGTCGATTTCGTTATATTTTTCTCCAAAATCAAATCCAACCGTAAAGGCTTTTTGTCCCGGAAAATAAGTGGATACGTAGCTGGAATCCACGCCGCTGGAAAGGAAGCAGCCAACCTCAACGTCACTGATTTTGTGAGTATCCACAGAATCCGCAAATACTTTTTCAATTTTGTCAACAGCTTGTGCTTCGGTCATGTTGTTTTGCGGCTCGAACATGGCCTCCCAATAGCGGGTAGTGGTTATTTTGCCATTTTTGTACCATAAGTAGTGTCCGGGTAGTAAACAATATAAGTTTTCAAAAAAGGTTTGAGGAGGCACAGCATATTGGAATGAGAGATAGTTATTTAATGTATCATAATTAAATTTTTTCTCAAAGCCGGGAAATTGTAAAATACTTTTGATTTCAGAGCCGTATACCAAATGATCTCCAACTTTTGTATAATGCATTGGTTTGATGCCAAAAAAATCTCTTGCAATGAATAATGATTTATCTACCGTATTCCAGATTGCAAAGCCAAACATACCACGCAGACGATTTAACAGCCCTTCACGCCATTCCTCAAAGCCATGAATTAACACCTCAGAATCTGTATGTGTAGCAAAGATATGCCCTTTTCTCTGTAGTTCTTCACGTAATTCCTTATAGTTGTAGATTTCGCCGTTAAAGGTCAGTACAAGCGTTTTATCCTCATTGAAAATTGGTTGGTCGCCTGCTTCCAAATCGATGATACTTAATCGGCGAAACCCCATTGAAATTTCCGGATTGGAAAAATATCCGCAGCTGTCAGGTCCACGGTGAATAATTTTATCCGCCATATCTTTCAGTACTCGGTCACGGTTTAATAGTTCTCCCGTAAATCCGCATATTCCACACATAACTATAAATCCTCCTAGTGTCTCCTTATTGGTTGCTTTCTTCTTGTTCTGACTGCTCTGTTTGCTGCTCTTGCTGCATATGCTGATGTGTTTCCAAAATTTCTTTTGCTACACCATTGTCAATACGCAGAAAAGCGTTTGGTTCTTCTGTCACAATCGATTCTACAATTTGTAAGGATGCTTGGTATACATCCATTTTAATCCCTTGATAAACAGGCGGATCTTCTTCGTTTAGATAAAAGACATACTCTATCGTATTTTTATCATGATCAATACCACAATAAAAGCTTTTTTCCGGTGTAACACCCCATTTTGCGGTTACCACTTGTGTAAGAGCTACTTTTACAAGTTCTGTAGCGTAATCATTTAGTCCCGCTTCAAGGATCAGTACTTTTTCTTTTAATTCTTCAATATTGGAAACGATGCGTTTTTTTATCTCTTCCAAACCTGATACGGAAATTTGCTTTAATACAGCAGGATCTTCGTCTTTTGGCTGAACATAAATCATAAACTTACGTATTTTATCTTGATAAAGGCAGGAATACACCATTTGTGTTTCATAATCGCAGGAACCGCATCTCCAGAAGAATAAGGTTTCATCCAGCACTTTGTCACGCATATCCCTATCTGTTGGAATGGTAATAGAAGGGTACGCAATAAATTCTTCCAGAACACCGCAGCTTGGGCATCCTACTACTTTTTTCATGCTTTTTGCCATAAAGGGCACCACCTTTAGTTTATAATCAAAATGGAAATTCTATGCATTACTATTTAGAATTGTTCCGCCGCCTATAACAGTATCTCCGTCATAAAAAACCACCGCTTGTCCCGGTGTAATGGAACGCTGCGGTTCATTAAACTCAACTTGTACCAGACTATTTTCCATTGGTAATAATACCGCAGGTGCAGGCGGAGCTTGGTAACGAGTTTTAGCGGTTGCTTTTAAAGGTTCCGTTAAACGTTCAATGGAAATCCAGTTGATGTCTCCTGCGACTAACTGTTTTGCATATTGGCTGCCTGCCTTGCCCAATACAATTTGATTCTGCGCTGCATCTATTTTGGTAACAAACATCGGTTCTCCAAATGAGATGCCAAGACCTTTTCTTTGTCCTATGGTATAATGCGCAATTCCTTTATGAGTACCAAGTACTGTTCCGTTTTCATCTACAAACGGACCGGGTTCCGCTTTTTTTCCTGTATAACGTTCAATAAAACCGGCATAATCTTTATCCGGAACAAAGCAAATTTCTTGACTGTCCGGTTTATTTGCAACCATCAACTCTGCTTCCTGTGCAATAGCACGAATTTGGGGTTTTGTGTAAGAGGCAAGGGGCAGCAAAGTATGCTCCAATTGAAATTGGGTTAAGGAATACAATACATAGCTTTGATCTTTTGCCGCAGGCGCTTTTTTCAGCAGCCAGCGTCCCTGTTCATTTTGCTCAATACAAGCATAATGTCCGGTTGCAACGTAATCAAATCCCAATTCTATTGCGCGTTTCATCATTGCATTAAATTTTACATGGCGGTTACATGCAATACAAGGATTCGGTGTACGCCCTTGTTCGTATTCTTTTACAAAATAATCAATGACAGTTTCTTCAAAGATGTCCGTAAAGTTAAATACCAGATGCTCTATTCCAAGCTTGTAGGCAACTCTTCTGGCATCATCAATATCATCTATGGAACAGCAGCCGCCGGAAACGCATTGTTCCATATAACGGTCCGGTCTTAAGCGGAGGGTAACACCTGTAACATCATACCCTGCATTTTTCAATAACAAAGCGGCGACAGAGCTGTCTACACCGCCACTCATTCCTAACATTACTTTTTTTTTCATATAGTTACTGCCTTTTACATTTTCTGTACTGTACTCTTTAAAATAGACCGGGACAGGCTCAGCCTCGGTCTATTTTAAAATCATTATTTTTCTGTGTCTCCAAATGGATGAATATGATTATCTTTAATAATCGGAATTTGATTTTCTTCCTCGGAAGCAGCTTCACTTTCAGAAGATTCCTTTTTATAATCTTCACCGCAGCTGCCGTGAACATCACAAATATTTTTGACAATTTCCTCATCGGAAGGAAAATCACTGCTGTTTAACGTATCCTCGGCAGAGATTTCTTTATCGGCAATCATTTCGTTATTTATGGTTTCTGTATAATCCCAGGAAGAAGCTTCTTCGGCATTTTCACAACTGGCAAATCCTAAATCTTCACATGCGGATTCAAAATCTTCATCACAGAAGAAGTCTTCTGCATCAATGGTTAATTCGTCTAATTTTGTAAGAGCACGGTCGATGCGATTATTTGCATGCTCTACCGCCTTGCAGTAAAATTCCGTTTCTTCATTTTCTTCCTTACGCAAATGATTAAAATAGTATTTACCAAGTGCAATGTAAGCCTGGTTTGCTTTTGTTTCTTCTTCACGAATTACATATTTAATGCGGTTAATCAAATTGTTTTTACGATTCTTTTCTACTACTAAATTTACAGCAGATGAAAATCCTTGATAAACGTTATGTAAAATACTCATGATTCCTCACTATTCTCTGCCAATGGTGTAATTTGTGGGGTATTGTTATATCAATCATATTGTTTGTTGGCAGTCAAACCATATGATAGTATTATAAATTATGTTTATACAGAACTATTATAACGCATATGTCATAAAAAAAACAGAGTTTTTATTCTAAATTTACTGATATGATAAAAATTTACATTCTGTATACATGATGCTGGAAAAAGTTGTTCGTTTTATTCGTTGTCTTTATCATTTCACATGATATAATGAAAAATAAAAGAACATATGTTCTGAAGGGCGTGAAAAATTTGGAAGACACACAATGGGCCAAGGCTTATTTGCAGCAGGCGGATACCATTCGTTTTTATATAAAAGAATTAAAACAGCAGATGAATTGTGCTGATTGTTTCGAGCAAAGTTCTGTAAAAACACGGATAGATATATTGTATGGAATGTATTTGGATTGTAAACATATAGGGGATTTTTTATATAAACGTGCGCAAGTAGCAGAGACATTAAAACGAGAAAGGAGAGAGCAAGCACATGTCAAAAAGGTTACTGAACTTGAATACCATAACAGAAAGCATATTTGGCATACAACAGTATCAATCTCAAAACAACTTACAAATGGATACGGAATATCGCCAGATGCTAAAGGTACTGACAAAAGCTATGCAGGGAGAATTGACAAAAAGACAGTATGATTGTATGTATGCTTATTATTTTGAAAATAAGACACAAGCACAAATTGCAAAAGAATTGGGAATTGGAGCTCCTACTGTAAATAAGCATATGAAAAAAGCAAAAGAACGTTTATTTAAGGTCATGCGCTATTCTTTTCAAAGGCTTGAATGATAGAAATTTTTCGGATTTTATGTAATAAAAAACGTTTGTATTACATGAATACAAGTGTTTTTTGAGGTTGAAAGAGGTATTTTAGAAATTCTTTCAATTTTCTTTAAGATTCGAGAGACGATTTATTTGAAAAAAATCCGTATCCCGTTTCTTTATTGTAAAGTCCGTAGCAGTCCAGTGTTTTCTGAGAGGCATCAAGTCCAACACTGCCATATCCCCATTGAATAAATTCTTCAGTAAGATTTTTCACAGAGGTTTGTGGTGTATAAAATAAAAACTCTTTTCCGCTTTCTAATCCGTAAGGTTCTGAGACAATATAGCGTACTCCATCTGTAATCCATTCTTTACTTTCTGTACTTTCGGTTGTGATTTTATTTAGTGTCATAGCGTAAGTATTATCATCTATTTTCCGAATATTGTCGAATGTTCCGCTAAATTTACAAATATAGATAGTGCCGTGAGGATAACCTTCACCGCTAAATCCCATGTCAGAGTCATGATAATTACCTTCAAAGGAACCGTCATTGTTTAATGTGATGTAAGTTGCCCATGCACCGGCACCACTGCAAAAAGTCATATTCAAAGGTTCGGTATTCGGCAAATGAATTGCTTCATTTTGTGAAGCTTCTTCTGTTTTGGATTCTATTGAAGATTCATTCTGATGTTCTTGTGATGAAACATTGCTAGTCGGCTCTTCTTGTATAGAATTGCTACTTTCAGGATGTGATTCTTGTTGGACATTCCCGCTGCATCCGCTTAAAATACCAATTCCCATGGTAAGACATATCAATGCAATTCTGGTTTTTATTATGTTTTGTTTTGAAATCAAAACAAACACCTCTTTCAATTATAGATTTCCGGTATTTTTTCAACTTTATCTTTCGTATCATTATAACATGAAAGAGATAGTCATACAATTTCTAACAGATGCACGCTCTGGTTCATGGTTAACATCTTTTATTATACCCTTGTAGCGTGATTGCAACAGAATATTTAAAAATATATGCTGTTAAAAAATTTCGGGCAAATAGAAAAGAGCAAAAGCCATTGCTTTGCTCTTTTTTCTTTTAAGATACTCTTTTTAGAATTTATACGAAAAATTCGGAAGTAAAATAGATTGTAATTCTTTTGCGTTTTCCACAAATTGTGTAGCGCCTTCCTGTTCCATTTCTTTACGGGTACCATAACCATACAACACGCCTATGAAATTGGTATTTGCATGTTTTGCACCATGGGCATCAAAGTGGGTATCGCCTATCATTACGGCATGACCGGGTTTTGTATTGCAGTGCAGAAGACCTTTTTCAATCAGTTCCGTTTTGTTACTGTGTCGTTCGTCTAAATCTGCACCTGCCATATAATCTAAAAAAGGGGTTACTTTTAAATGGTCCAATACAATTTTCGCCATTGGTTCGGGTTTGGAAGTTGCAACGCACAATTTTGCTCCGTGTTCTTTTAAATTTTGCAGTAGTTCCATAATGTACGGAAATGTGCTGTTATTATAAATACCGCCGTTCAAATAAACATCTCTGTAATGAGCAACGCCAATATCTGCTTCTTCCTGCGTCATGCCGCAAAAATGAATAAAGCTGTGGCATAAGGGCGGACCAATAAATTTGCGTAACGTAGCTTCATCGGGAATAGGTTTGTTCATACGCTGTAAAGCTTCAGTTACGCATTGAAATACGCCGGGTGCGGATTGTGCCAGGGTGCCGTCCAAGTCGAAAATAACAGTTTCAAATGGTAATATTTGTTTCATAGTGCCTCCCGTAACTATTGTAATTTACGGTCCAATGCTTTTTTGGCAAAGCTTTCTTTTTTTACACTCACACGAGTATGTGTGCCGGTGGCAATCACGCCTGCATTATCCGTTGCAGTCAATTTGAATTCAAAAAAACGTCCGTCGGCTTTTGTCAACTCGGCTTGGGCTGTTACGATGACCCCTTCTGCTGTTGGACATAAATGCTGTACACAAATTTCAGAGCCAACCGTTGTATAAATATCTTCAATATAACGTGCAGCAAGGTCGCATGCGGCGCCTTCCATTAATGCAGCTACCATAGGAGTAGCGAATACATCAACAGTACCACTTCCCACACTGGAGGCCAATTGGTCTTTTGTTACAGTCAGTTGTCTGGTTGCTTTTGCTCCAATTTCAGGATTGTTCATGGTGTATACTCCTTTACGATTCATTTTTTAGTATTTTATACTTTTTCTGAAAACTTATAAAATGGCATTTCATTTGACGACTAAAAATTGCTTTGCAATTTTTCTTATGATATAATTAAAAAATTCAGCAGAAATATGCTGTTTGTTCATCATAACATATTTTGTTGTATTTTAAAAGGTACACTTTTTTGGAAATAGAATGAATCGAAAAGGATGATTTATATGGATTTTGTTACAGCGTTATCCACACAATTTCAATTAAAACCGTGGCAAATACAAAAGGTAGTTGAATTGATTGACGAGGGAAATACCATTCCGTTTATTGCCAGATACCGTAAAGAAGCACATGGTTCATTGGACGACCAAGCGTTACGTCAGATTGCAGACCGATTAGAGTATTTACGTTCTTTGGAAAAGAAAAAAGAGGAAGTAGCTCGGCTGATTGAAGAGAGCGGGTTTATGACTTCGGAAGTGTCCCAGGCATTGGAAAAAGCAGAGACACTTTCGGAAATTGACGATATTTACCGTCCGTTCCGTCCAAAGAGAAAAACACGTGCATCTGTGGCAAAAGCAAAAGGGTTACAGCCGCTGGCAGACTGTATCTTGGAACAAAATCCACAAATCAATCCGGAACAGGAGGCTCTGGCTTATCTTAGTGAAGAATTGGAGGTCACCTCAGTAGAAGAGGCACTGCAAGGAGCGAACGATATTATTGCAGAACTCATTTCTGACGATGCGGGCATTCGTAAAAGGCTGCGAGTTGTGACAATGGAACATGCCTTGTTAACCTCCAAAGCGTCAAATCCGGAAGAAGATTCCGTATATGCACAGTATTATGAATTTTCTCAGCCTGTAAAACAAATTGCAGGACACCGCGTACTTGCAATTGACCGCGGGGAGAGGGAAG
The DNA here is from genome assembly GCA_900541905.1 of uncultured Oscillospiraceae bacterium. Lineage (GTDB taxonomy): Bacteria > Bacillota > Clostridia > Oscillospirales > Acutalibacteraceae > UMGS1071. The sequence continues at coordinate 56,792 of UQLQ01000006.1, read as the reverse complement.
GCTTTTTAAAAGTTGCAGTGGATTTGGATAAAGAAAAAGGACTGCATATTTTATACAGTACCTATGTAAGAGGAGACTCTCTATGTGGAGAATTGGTGCGTCAAGCTGCAGAGGACAGTTATTCCCGTTTGATTTTCCCCTCCATTGAGCGTGAAATTCGTGCAGAACTGACAGAACAAGCAGCGGAACAAGCCATTAAAGTGTTTGCGGTAAACTTGCGTCAATTGTTAATGCAGCCTCCTGTAAAAGGAAATGTGGCAATGGGACTTGACCCGGGGTATCGTACAGGCTGTAAAGTGGCAGTTGTGGATGCAACCGGAAGGGTACTGGATACGGGTGTGATTTATCCAACTCATTCCAAGGCAAAGGCGCAGGAAGGCAAACAGGTGATAAAAGATATGATTGCCAAACATGGCGTTACGGTGATAGCCATTGGCAATGGTACTGCCTCTAAGGAAACAGAGTTGTTTACCGCGGAAGTGATTGCAGAAATGCAGGGTACACCTGTTCAGTATATGGTAGTAAGCGAAGCCGGAGCGTCTGTATATTCTGCTTCTAAATTGGCAGCGGAAGAGTTTCCGGATTTTGACGTTACGCTGCGCAGTGCCGTATCTATTGCACGCAGGCTGCAAGACCCGCTGGCAGAACTTGTTAAAATTGATCCGAAAGCAATCGGGGTGGGACAATATCAGCATGATATGCCAAAAAAACGTATGGATGAAGCCTTGGGTGGTGTGGTAGAAGACTGTGTAAACTCCGTTGGCGTAGATTTAAATACAGCTTCTCCTTCCTTACTGGAGAAAATTGCGGGTATCAGTACAACCGTATCAAAAAATATTGTACAGTATCGTGAAGAAAACGGAGCATTCCAATCTCGTGCAGAATTAAAAAAGGTGCCAAAGCTTGGGCCAAAAGCATTTGAGCAGTGCGCAGGATTTTTACGTGTCAACGAGAGCAAAAATATGCTGGACCATACCGCAGTGCATCCGGAATCCTATGATGCGGCAAAAGCCTTATTAACATTATGTGGTTTTGATACAAAAGCCATAGGCAAGCAGAGCTTGGCAGGATTAAAAGAAAGAGTAGACGCAATCGGCTTACAGCAGGCAGCGGAGCAGCTGGAAATTGGAGTACCGACGCTGCAGGATATTATAAAGGAACTGCTTCAGCCGGGACGTGACCCGCGTGATGAATTGCCGCCTCCAATGTTGCGTACGGATGTATTGGACATGAAGGATTTAAAACCGGGTATGGAATTACAAGGTACTGTTCGCAATGTTATTGATTTTGGCGCGTTTGTGGATATTGGAGTGCATCAGGACGGCTTGGTTCATTTATCCCAGATTTGCGATAAATATATTAAGCATCCGTCTGAAGTATTAAAAGTAGGCGATGTGGTCACTGTAAAAGTATTATCAGTAGATTTGGAAAAGAAACGCATTTCCCTTACCATGAAAGGTTAACGGTATTCATTGCCGCTTGCAAGCAACGCAAAAAATCGGTATAATGAAAACAATAAACTTGTACGATATGATAAAGATGAAAGAGGTTGAAAAATCCTATGAAATTAGGTATTGTTGGCTTGCCAAATGTAGGCAAGAGCACCTTGTTTAATGCGATTACAAACGCAGGAGCGCAGTCTGCAAACTATCCGTTTTGTACCATTGAGCCAAACGTTGGCGTAGTGGCTGTTCCTGACAAAAGATTAGATGTGTTGGCTGAGATGTATCATTCTCAAAAAATTCTGCCTGCTGCCATTGAATTTGTGGATATTGCAGGTTTGGTGCGAGGCGCTTCCAAAGGGGAAGGATTGGGCAACAAATTTTTGGCCAATATTCGTGAAGTGGACGCGATTGTACATGTGGTACGCTGCTTTGAAAATGATGACATAATCCATGTAGAGGGCAGCATTGGGCCGGCCAGAGACATAGAAACCATCAATATGGAACTAGTTTTGTCCGACATGGAAATATTGGACAGACGTATTGAAAAAACACAAAAACTTATGAAAGCCGATAAAAAATATCAGGCAGAGTATGACTTTTTCCAACGTGTAAAAGAAACGTTGGATCAAGGAAAATCCGCACGCAGTATTTCTTGCACGGAAGAAGAAGCGGAATTATTGGCATCGGTTTCTTTGCTGACAAACAAACCGGTGATTTATGCTGCAAATATGAGTGAAGATGATTTTAAAAACGGTATTGAAAACAACAAAGGGTTTCAAGAAGTAAAGACAATTGCACAGGAGGAACATGCAGGTGTATTGCCGATTTGCGCTGAAATAGAGGCGGAAATTTCCAATATGGAAGCAGATGAAAAAGAACTGTTTTTGGCAGATATGGGCTTGACGGAATCAGGTCTTGACCGCTTAATTAGAGAGAGTTACTCTTTACTTGGTTTAATCTCCTATTTAACAGCAGGTCCGCAGGAAACAAGAGCATGGACCATAACAGACGGTATGAAAGCACCGCAGGCAGCGGGCAAGATTCATACAGATTTTGAGCGTGGTTTTATTCGTGCGGAAGTTGTGGCATATGATGATTTGGTTGCCTGTGGTTCTATGACGGCAGCAAAAGAAAAGGGACTTGTACGTTCGGAAGGCAAAGAATATGTGGTAAAAGACGGAGACGTTATTTTGTTCCGTTTTAATGTATAGAAAGCTTGTTAAAAAATAAAAAACAGCCGGTATCAAAATACCGGCTGTTTTTTATTTTAACGACAGAGTTAGAGGGGAAAAGAAATTAATTTATCTGAGGAATTATGATGTAGATTTCAGCAATTTACATATCCATTGCCGATTTTTATCACTAAGTTACCTCTCGTTTATAATATAAAGGATTTATTTTCATTTGTATAATATTTATTGATTAATTTTTATCATTGTTCATTTATTGAGAAAAAATAAACATTTATTATGAATACAATAGTGCTTCTCTATCAAAAGATTTATCTTCAAGATTTCATAACAGTGGGTGAAAGAAATTGATTTGGGTGAGGAATCATAATCTTTATGCCGTTATATTCTTCCATTGCCACCGGCATGTGATAAACTTCTTCGATTAAGTCTGCGGTCATTGTTTCAATACCACCATAAGAATATATTTCCGTATCCTTAATAAAAAGAAAGCGGTCGCAGTAGCGCAGAGCTAAATTAATATCATGTATGACAATGGCAACGGCAATCTGATGCTGCTGTGCAATTTTCTGTACTAAAGACAACATTTCGTACTGATTCTTTGGGTCTAAAGCAGAAGTGGGTTCATCTAATAATAACAGCTTGGGTTGCTGTGCCAATGCGCGGGCCACAATTACTTTTTGTAATTCTCCGCCGCTTAATTCATCTAAAAAACGCATTTTATAATCCTGAAGTTCCAGTTGTTCAATCACTTGGTCAACAATTTCTTTATCTTGCTTTGTAACATCCCATTTGATGTATGGTTTTCTGCCCAATAGAATTGCATCATATACCGTTAACTTGGATACTTCATTTTTTTGTGCCACATATGCTATCTTTTTTGCTACTTCATTTAAATGAATCTGTAATATATTGCTGTTTTCTATCATAACAGCCCCTTTATGTACCGGATTAATACGATTTAAACACTTTATCAGCGTGCTTTTTCCGGCTCCGTTTACTCCCAGTATTGCAATACAATGTCCTTCATTCATATCAAAAGAGATGTTATGCAAAATGTTTTTGGAGCGATACCCGAATTCGATATCCTTGATTTCTATCATGCTTTTCCAACTCCTTTAAATAATAAATAAAGAAATAGAGGCGCGCCCAGAAATGAGGTAATGGCGCCGATGGGTAAAATGATAGGGGCAACAATTAAACGACCAAAAGTATCTGCCGTTAACAACAATACAGCTCCGGTTAATGCGGAGGTTGGCAGTAAGAAGCGGTAGTCATTGCCGATAAATCTACGCATAATGTGAGGAGCCAAAAGACCCACAAAACTGATGATGCCTACAAATGCTACAACAACAGAAGCTACCAGAGAGCACACTGCCATTCCCACATAAGTGACTACGTTTACATTGACACCCAAGCTTTTTGCGGTTTGGCCTCCACTTTCAAACGCATTGTAGTTCCAACGGTTAAACATAAAGTAGATACAGGCTGCAACACTGACGCAGGCGATAATGAGAATTTCAATCCAATTTGTGCGCCCCAAATCTCCAAATGTCCAGAATACAACGGCGGCAACTTCAACGTCGTCAGCAAAATATTGAATTAATGTGGTGCCGCCGCTGAACAAAGCACTTAGGGCCACACCTGCTAAAATCATAGATTGAGGAGAAATTTTTTTAAATCGGGAAAGTCCCAGTATAATCAGGGTAGAAATAGCGCCTCCAATAAAAGCGCATAAAGTAACCAAGTAAGGATTACTAATGTTGACCGCATTTGCAGCAGAAGCTGTATTTTGTGCGCCGGCGCCAAAACAAATAATAGCTACTGTGGCACCAAATGCTGCCCCTTGTGATACGCCAAGAGTAGAAGCGTCTGCCAATGGATTACGCAATACACTTTGCATAACGCAACCTACCATGCCAAGCGCCATGCCTGCAATTAAAGCGGTGACAACACGGGGCAAGCGTATACCAAAGACAATAGAGTTGGTTTGTTTTGTGCCTGCGCCAAAGATAGTTTTTATAACGTCCCAAACAGAAATTCCCGAGGAACCTGCATGAATGGCGAATATGGTAACGGCAAGTAATACCACCACTAAAACAATTATAACAATTACTTTGTAGAAGATATATTGCTGATATGTTTTTTGCTTTTTTTCCTTTTGCTTTTTTTCTATTACCGCACTGTTACTCTTCAATGTTCAGTTCTCCAAATCCTAATTGACCGTCTACTAAATCTTGATAATAATGTTCAGCTTTATCTCCTAACATATGAACAAAAATTTCATTTGCTTTTTCTACAATCTCTATATCTTTAAATTGTTCCGGATAAATAATGGTTCCTGCATAATAAGCATCAGCAATGGCAACCTCTACATTGGTTGTATACCAGTTATATGCAATTTGTGTATACACTTTTCCGTCTTGTACCGCCTTTAGAGAATGATAGAAGTCGGGGTTATCCTTATAGTCATCACGGACTAACTGTATATTGTTAGGGTCAAGAAAAATAATATCGGGATTCCAAGTTAGTATTTTTTCTTTGTCAATGATAAGAGAACCGTCTTTACCGGTTTCATCTACCACGTTTTTGGCGTTAATTGCTACAAAAGGAGGGAATTGTGCGTAGGTTCCTTCAATACCGTGTCCACCTCGAAAAGATACAGCACCACTGAATACAGTAGGTTTTTGGTCATCCGGAATGTCTTTTGTACGGTTGTTCAAATCTTGTTTTGCTGCTTGCATAAAGTCAATCACTTCTTTGCAGCGTTCCTGCTTGCCAAGTAGAGTTCCAATTAGTTCTAATGATTGGTCCATGGTAGGATCAAAAATACCGTCATAAGCGACACATACCACAGGAATGCCCGTTTTTGCTTGCAATTTATCTGCTTCCTGCTGTGTATAAGCGGCAATGATGACATCCGGATTTACCTTGATGATTTCTTCTTCATACGGAGTATTACCTCCTGAACCGCCTTGTCCTACAATTGGTAAATCTTTAAATTTGTCGTAGTTTAAATAGTTGTATGCTTTTGCTAAAGTTTGTTGGTGTTCTGCTTCTTCAACACCAATTACTTTATCTTCACCTTGTGCATAGCATACCATTCGCAAAGCGCCTGCGCCCAGACAAACTGTACTGTTTATTTCTTCCGGTAATTCAACTGTTCTGCCGTATACGTCTGTAATACTGTTGGGAAAAGTTGAATCAGATGTACTTGAGGATACAGGCGCATTTGTTTGCGTACCGGATTCAGAGCCGCAGGCAGTAAGTGCCATTGCAAGGATTATCGTAACAGCTAATGTGAAAACTGTTAACTTTACTCTTGTATGTTTCATAATTCTACCTCATCTCAATTTACCAACCTATTTTATATTCATGAAAACAGTCCAAGCAAACTTTTTTTCCGTTTTCCAGCCGTACTTTATGTTCAGGAGCGCCTTCTCCGCATACTTCACAAGTAATAGTCGTAAATAACCTTGCCTTTTCGGGAAGAGGAAACGAAGGTTCGGAAAAGGTAAATACTTCTTCAGCGGGTCCGTTTAGAAAAAAGTCTTGTTTTTCTTCACGGCTCATATCTGTCTGAAATGGTTTTAGACACATACGAACTTTTTGTCCATTTTTACGGTTAAAAAAAGAGAATGCCATTTTCCCTGTATCGCGAAATTTTAAATTTCCCTTACCTGCTGTGCAGCTCAAAATTGCTTGAATGCCATCTACACCGCATGCGTCATTTTCTGTAACACAAACTACTTCCTCATCTTCACTAAAAGAGAGATTCAGTCGTTTGATGGCTTCGGTTGCTGCACGTACACCGATGGCCAGACCGGGACATGCATGTCCATGAAATGCAATTGCTTTTTCCCATAATTGTTGATCCATAACGATTCCTTCTTTCAAAATTTGAAATTTCATTTGTCGCTTCATAGTACGTTCCAGTACATGGCGAAAATAGGCACTTCATACGTTTGATGAACCATTCCGTCTTTCGTATAAGCAGTAGCCAAATGGGTTAGCTGTTCTTTTATTTCAGGCGTTAGCGGTGTGAATTTTTCAACATCCTCAAATAGTAATGTCAGTTCAATGTCTATTGGACGCTGCATATTTCGTTTTTGCTTAAAATATGTCATTTGAGGCCGTTTACCTTGGTTCCATAAGTCATGAAATATTTGGTCAGCATGATATGAATCTGCGGGGGTTTGATTGCTTAGGTTTAGCATTTGTTTGGCAGCAATCAACAAAGGAGTTTCCATATGAATATGACGTACCAACATACACCATTTTTTACTACATGCCTGCAGTTTCATTAATGTTTCTGTATTATGAATTGCAGGGGTCATATGAGCAAACACAAAGTCGAATTGGTTTTGATAATTTCTCTCTTGGATAGATATGGCATCCCAATCTTCGCAAATAAAGGATATATGGTTTAGACCCATGCTATCCGCTCTTTTTTGGGCATAGTCTATCATCTGGGGGGAGAGGTCTGTACCAATTACACTACGGCATATTTGTGCAAATGCAATTGCGTATCGACCGGCACCGCAACCAATATCCATAACAAAACTGTCTTTGGTGACTAGTTTTAAATCATTGATTAAGGTAAGGCAGTCATCTTCTCCTATTTTTGGAATTTCAAAGGCATCAAATGTTGGAGCTAACATATTCCATTTGTCTACATTACAAGTGCTCATTTATAATCCTCCTTTCCATGAGTTTATTGCAATCTATTTTGATTATAATTTTGTTTGTATTTACTACATAATATTTATTGCCTAATTTTTCTCAAATTTGGTTAAATGAGAAAAATTAGGCAATATAAGTTTACAAAAGTGTTTTATTTGTACATAAAAAGGCTTGTTTTGGATATCTTGGCGCTATTGACAGTACACGGGGAAAGGAGTAAAGTAAAATTAAAAAATTTGATTAAACAGAGATGATTACTATGAAAATTTTAACACAGTTGGCAATTGTATTTGGTATTTGCCTGGTGGGGGAATGCATTTCGGCAATATTGCCGTTTGCATTCCCTTCCAGCGTAATTGGAATGATCATATTATTTTTGCTGATGCTGGTTAAAATCATTAAGGAGCGCCATATCAAGGATGTTTCTCAATTTATGCTGAAAAATATGGCTTTTTTCTTTATACCGGTTGCGGTAAGCATTATGGATAACATTACTTATTTACAGGGACATATTATGGTTTTTCTCTTGATTTGTATTGTTGCAACGCTGCTTACATTTATTGCAACATCGTATGCCGTAATTGGTGTTATGAAGTTACAAGAGAAAATTACAGCAAAAAGAGGTCAGAAACATCATGAATAAAATTGTAAGTGATGGATTATTCGGTCTTACATTAAGCATTGTGGCGTATAAAATAGGCGTCTGGTTAAACCAAAAATTTAAATCTCCTATTTTAAATCCGTTATTGATAGCTGTGGCTATTATTATACCTATTTTAAAGGTGTTCCATATTTCGTATGACTCTTATAATGTAGGCGGAAGTATTATTACATTGTTTTTAGCTCCTGCCACTACAGTATTGGCCTATAGTATTTATTTACAGCTCAAAGTATTAAAAAAATATTGGCTGCCAATTTTAGTTGGTTGCCTTACCAGCTGCATTGTCTCTATTGGGAGTACCATTGGATTATGTAAATTATTTGGTTTAGATAACACATTGACAAATTCTTTGATCCCACGTTCGGTAACAACGCCAATTGCAATGAGTGTAAGTGAAAAATTAGGGGGAATATCTGGCATTACAGTGGCGGCTGTTATTATTACAGGTATTTTTGGTGCAGTGGCAGCGCCTTTATTGGCAAAGTTGCTTCATATTAAAAATCCGGTCGGAGTTGGCGTAGGTCTGGGGTGCAGCTGTCACGCAATCGGAACCGCAAGAGCGCTGGAATTAGGAGAAATTCAAGGTGCAATGAGCAGTATTGCGTTAGGGGTAGCAGGTATGTTGACCGTCGTTATTTCCTTATTTTTATAAGCTTGGTGTATAAAGATTAGAACACATCTGATTGCAATATGTGCCTTGATAAGACTTACTGCCAGCACAATTGATAAAATACGTTTTGAATAAACTTTTGTATGAAAGAAAAAGATTCGCGTACTGAAATAACAATAAGAAAACCGGTGTGAATTCACACCGGTTTTCTTATTGTTGCAAAGTGATATTTCTGTATTGAGTTATTTTAATATTTGAGATACTTTTAATTGATAGGCAGGAATGAAACAGTATTCCACTATAAATATTTATCATAGCAAAATACTTTTGAAAAATTGAATTATCTCTCAGTCAGTTCGATGCGTTTCTTCCTTATTTTTAACTTGTCCTGCAGTTCCTTCCACCATACCTTCGCGCTTTAATACAGCAACAATGGTTTTGAAAAAGCATTTCACATCAAAAGAAAAACTCATCTTTTGGACATATTCTCCGTCTAGGCGGGCTTTTTCTTCCCAAGAGACTTCGTCTCTGCCATTGATTTGTGCCCATCCGGTTAGTCCCGGACGGATGTTGTTGGCACCGTAACGATCTCGTTCGGCAATTAATTCTTTTTCACGCGGTATTACCGGACGAGGACCGATTAAACTCATTTGTCCGGCTAAAATATTCCAAATTTGAGGAAGCTCATCCAAGGAGGTTTTTCTTAAAAATTTCCCTACTCTCGTTATATATTGCTCCGGATTTTCCAACATACAGGTGGGAATCTCTTTTGGAGTATCTACTTTCATTGTGCGAAATTTTAAAATATGAAATAATTTTTTATCTTTTCCTACTCTTTCTTGACGGAAGAAAACAGGGCCTTTGGAATCCAGTTTTACAACAATAATTAGAATAATAAATATAGGCAGAAAAATAATACTGCATATCAAAGAAATGCAAAAATCACACAAACGCTTGAAGAACCTGATGTACACTAAAAGTTCCTCCAATCATAGTTTTCCTCATTGCGTCCTGTATGATTATGGATTCGCAATTCCGGAAGAAACTTTTCCAAAGAAAAGTCTTGTTTGTTTTTTATTATTATTTCGTCTTTTTTCGTTCTTAATTGAATCTTTATCATCATATTTTACACCGTTAGACATTATACCTTACTCGCTGATAAAAGTCAAACTATGTGAAATATTTTTGGGTTCTCAGACTAGCTTTTGCAGTTTTTATCTTATTAATAAGGAAAATCTTTCATAGATTATTTTTCTATAAATATGATATGAATTCAACTACAGTTTTCTGTTTCGAATTTAACATAATTTAGATTTATAAGGGTCGGGATAATAGAACAAAATGATAATAAAATTTTTATAATTATGTAATACTATTGACAGAATTGCTGAAACATAGTAAATTGAAAGTATACTAAATAAGTATACAAAAATCATAAACAATCGGAGTGTATTTTATGAAAATTTTAACCCAATTAGCTATTATATTTAGTATATGCCTTGTCGCCGAATGTATTGCGGCAGTACTTCCGTTTACATTTCCATCTGGCGTCATTGGAATGATATTGTTATTTTTATTGCTACTGTTTAAATTTATCAAAAGACGTCATATTGAAGAGGTTTCGCAGTTTGTACTAAAAAATATTTCATTCTTTTATATTCCTACAGCAGTAAGTATCATGGAGAGCGTAGGTTATTTACAAGGATATATGTGGCAGTTTGCATTAATCTGCATCGTTTCTGCATTGCTTACCTTTTTGGTGACATCATATACCGTAATTGGAGTGATGAAACTTCAGGAAAAAATTATGGCAAAGAAAGGAGATAAAAATGGATCGTATCTTGAATAATTTACAGGCTATTTTAAGCAATGGTTTATTTGGAATTACATTGACGATTGTAGGTTATTTAATTGGTCTGTGGTTGAATCGGAAGTTTAAAACACCTATTTTAAATCCGTTGTTGATTGCAATGGTTCTTATTATTCCAATTTTATATTTCTGCCGTATTCCGTATGATTCTTATAATGAAGGCGGAAGTATTATTACGGTATTCTTAGTACCTGTTACTACTATTTTAGGATATAGTATTTATTTGCAGCTTGAAACATTGAAGAAATATTGGCTGCCCATTTTAACAGGCTGTTTGGTAAGCTGCGGCGTTTCTATTGGCAGTACCATTGCATTATGTAAAGTATTTGGGTTAGACGAAACCTTAACAGGTTCTCTGGTTCCTCATACAGTCACAACACCGATTGCGGTTGGCGTAAGTGAAAAATTGGGCGGCATTACGGGTATTACGGTAGCCGGCGTTATTTTTACAGGTGTTATTGGTGCAGTACTTGCTCCACTGTTGGTAAAATTGCTCCGCATCAAAAATCCGGTTGGTATTGGTGTAGGTTTGGGCTGCAGCAGTACTGCAATAGGAACAGCGAGAGCAATGGAGTTGGGGGAGATACAAGGTGCAATGAGCAGTATGGCACTGGGTGTTGCGGGTATGATGACGGTTGTAATCTCTCTGTTTTTGTAGAAGCGAACCATTGACTTGACCTGAATTATCATATCAAGTATAATTTAATAAAATGATATAGAAACTGCCACCGGGTAGTGTGAAATGTATTGCATTCACTTGCACATCGTTAGGTCTTTGAAGATGTGTCATGTGGATGCTTATTTTTTTGAAAGGTATGATATGAAATGCAAAACCCTGTTGAGAATTTTAAGAAACACGATTGGGTGATTTGGATTTTGTCTGTTATCATTGTGGTAACCTCCAATATATTGACAGGAGAAATACAAATATTTACCCTTTGCGCGACGGTTATCGGAGTAACAGCCCTTATTTTTGTAGCAAAAGGTAATGTATGGGGGCAGATACTGACAGTGATATTCAGTATTTTATATGCCATAGCATCTCTGCAATTTCAGTATTACGGAGAAATGATTACCTACCTTGGAATGACAATGCCTATTGCTGCACTTTCCATTGTTTCTTGGATTCGTCATCCGTATGAAAAGGGAGGAAGCGAGGTGAAGATACATAAACTAACCAAATTGCAGACAGGAGTGATGTGGCTTCTCACTGCAGTTGTCACTACTGTTTTTTTCTTTATTCTTCAGGCACTTCATACTCCCAATTTAGCAGTTAGCACCATTTCTATCGCTACCAGTTTTCTGGCGTCCTACTTAATGTTATTTCGCAATTCTTACTATGCCTTGGCATATGCGGCCAATGATATCGTTTTAATTGTGCTGTGGATATTGGCATCATTAACACAGATTTCGTACGTACCAATGGTAATATGTTTCAGTATATTTTTATTAAATGATATCTATGGATTTTTCAGTTGGAAATTAAGAGAGAAAAGACAGAAACAATCTTAATATTAAAAAAAGAGACAAGAAATGCTTGTCTCTTTTTATGTGTATTTTTATAAGCAGTAATTACTCGTCTAACTTTAGAACACTCATAAACGCATCTTGCGGAACTTCTACGGTTCCTAATTGACGCATACGTTTTTTACCTTCTTTTTGTTTTTCCAGCAGTTTCCGTTTACGGCTAATATCACCGCCATAACATTTGGCAAGCACATCTTTTCGTACCGCTTTTACTGTTTCACGCGCAATAATTTTGCCGCCGATACAAGCTTGTATCGGAACTTCAAACAATTGGCGCGGAATTTTTTGCTGTAACTTTTCAGCCATTTTTCTACCGCGTGCATAAGCTTTGTCTTTGTGGATAATAAAGCTTAATGCGTCTACGACTTCTCCGTTAAGCATCATATCCAGCTTTACCAAATCGCTTTTTGCATATCCAATCATTTCATAATCAAACGAGGCATATCCGCGTGTACGAGATTTTAATGCATCAAAAAAGTCATAAATAATTTCATTTAATGGCAATTCGTAATGAATGTCTACACGATCGGTATCCAGGTATTTCATATCTTTAAATATACCGCGGCGTTCTTGGCAAAGTTCCATAATATTGCCTACATATTCGCTGGGGGTATAAATGTGGGCGCTGGTCATAGGTTCCTCTGCTTGTGCAATCAATACGGAATCGGGATAATTGGTTGGGTTATCTACCATAATTACTTCTCCGTTTGTTTTTGTAATACGGTAGATAACACTTGGAGCTGTTGTAATAATATCTAAATTATATTCTCTTTCTAACCGTTCTTGTATAATTTCCATATGGAGTAGTCCTAGAAATCCGCAGCGATAGCCAAATCCGAGGGCAATGGACGTTTCAGGCTCATAAGTCAGGGCAGCATCATTTAGCTGTAATTTTTCCAGAGCATCTCTTAAATCAGAATAATGGGCGCCGTCCGCAGGATAGATGCCGCTGAACACCATTGGCTGTATGGTTCTGTAACCGGGCAAAGGTTCTGCTGCCGGACGATTGTGTAAGGTAATGGTATCTCCTACATGAGCATCCTGAACAGATTTTATGGAAGCAGCAATATAACCAACTTCGCCTGCCGACAATACATCGGAAGGTTCTGTTCCGCCTCCCGCACGCATATAACCGCATTCTACAACGGTAAAAGTGGCTCCGGTTGCCATCATGCGAATCACATCACCTGCATGTACCTGTCCTTCTTTAATACGGACATATACAATAACACCTTTATATGCGTCATAGTAAGAGTCGAAGATAAGTGCCTGCAAGGGTTGGTCCGGGTCTCCATGAGGGGGAGGGATTTGTTTTACAATTTGTTCCATTACTTGGTCAATATTAAGACCTGTTTTGGCAGAAATTCGTGGAGCGTCTTCCGCCGGAATGCCAATGACATCTTCAATCTCTTTGCAAACACGATCTGGATCGGCGCTTGGTAAATCCACTTTATTAATCACAGGTACAATTTCCAATCCACCATCAACCGCCATATAGGTATTTGCAAGTGTTTGTGCCTCTATACCTTGAGAAGCATCCACTACTAAAATGGCACCTTCACAAGCGGCCAATGAACGGGAAACTTCATAGGTAAAGTCCACGTGACCCGGGGTATCTATTAAATTAAAAACATAATCTTGATTATCTTTTGCGTGATATACCAAAGTAACAGCGTGTGCTTTAATGGTAATGCCTCGTTCACGCTCCAAATCCATATTGTCTAACAGTTGATTTTCCATATCTCGCAAAGCAACAGCCTTGGTCTGTTCCAGTATACGGTCAGCCAAAGTGCTTTTTCCATGGTCGATATGGGCAATAATGCTAAAATTTCGTATTCTGTCTTGTGGCACTGACAAATTAATCACCTATGCTTCTTTCTGTAATTTAAATTAATTTATTATAACATAAAAGAAATTGCTGCGCAATTTCTAACGGAAGAACGTTACAACGTTCTCATAACAGCCAAAATTTTAATTTTGGTGCTGTTTTGGGGTTGTTATAACATAAAAGAAATTGCTGCGCAATTTCTAATGGAAGAACGTTACAACGTTCTCATAACAGCCGAAATTTTAATTTTATGCTGTTATGGAGTTATTATAACACTACTATATAAATGTTAAAACGTTTTAACCAACAATCAAAATCAGGAGCCTTGGAAAATGTTCCTGCCAAGGTTTGTTTTGCTATTTGTTTCTGTTGTAAGGTGGAATCCATATGGAGAAGGTTACAGGATATTTGAAGGGCTATCATGAAATGGTTTTCTTTCATATTAATAAAATGATGACATAGTCCAGTACACATTTTTCAACGGTTGTCATACAATAATACAAAAAGATTGTCATAATTTTAATTTTACAGTTGACATTTAAAAAAATATATGGTACATTATTGGCAAGTTAAAAGGGAGTAGCTGGCAGAGATATCTGTGATACAGTGCGACATTCCGGCTTTTTTTAAAGCTCGCTTGTATCTGAAATAGCAAGACTTTTATTACGGCTTTCGAGTCGTAATAAAAGTCTTTTTTTATTGTCTGCTTTGTTGTTTCCGTGTATGTAATGTTAGGAGGAATACCCATGAAACACTTCTTTCAGCAAACGACGGAAGAAGTTCTTTCCAATTTAGGTACCACAACCGATGGTTTGAATGATGCCAAAGTGGAAGAACAGCGTGCAGCTTATGGACGTAATGAACTGGAAGAGAAAAAATCTAAAAATGTATTTCAAGTGTTTTTTATGCAATTTTTAGATTTACTGGTCATTATCTTAATTGCAGCGGCAATTATTTCGTTGGTGACAGGAAACTATGAGAGTACCATTGTTATTTTAGTCGTAATTATCCTGAATGCTATTTTAGGTACTGTACAACATTTTAAGGCAGAAAAATCATTGCAAAGCTTAAAGGCTTTGTCATCTCCGGTAGCAAAGGTAATCCGCAACGGGCAAAAGATAGAAATTGATGCCAAAGATATTGTAGTAGGCGATATTGTGACTTTGGAAGCAGGAGATATGATTCCAGCTGACGGAAGATTGGTTGAAAACTATTCTTTGCAGGTGAATGAAAGTGCGTTGACAGGTGAATCTGAAGCGGTTCATAAACACTGCGATGCAATCGACAAGGAAGAACTGGCACTTGGTGACCAGGTAAATATGGTATTTTCCGGTTCTATGGTAACGTACGGTCGTGCTTTGGTAGCTGTTACAGGTACAGGTATGAATACGGAAATCGGAAAAATTGCGAAGCTGATGAACGATACAAAAGAACGCAAAACTCCGCTTCAAGTAAGCCTTGATAACTTCAGTAAAAAGTTATCTTTAATCATTATGGCAATTTGCTTTATTGTATTTGGTCTTACTTTGTATCATGAGTTACCGGGAAATGAATTGTTTGCAGCCATTATGGATTCCCTCATGTTTGCGGTAGCCTTGGCTGTAGCAGCAATTCCGGAAGCACTGTCTTCCATTGTTACCATCTCTTTGGCAATTGGTACATCAAGAATGGCGAAACAGAACGCCATTATTAAAAATTTGCGTGCAGTGGAAGGACTGGGATGTGTATCCATTATTTGTTCTGATAAAACAGGTACATTGACACAGAATAAAATGACTGTAACAGATTATTTTTGTTATGGGGACGGCAGCAAAGACAGACTGTTTTTAACTTCAATTTTATGTAATGATACTACTGTGACAGACGGTAAAACATTGGGCGACCCAACCGAAACCAGTTTGGTGGATTATTATATGAAGCATAATGGGGACTATTATGACAAACTGGAGCAATACCCACGTTTGGCAGAAATTCCGTTTGATTCTGACCGTAAATTAATGAGTACACTTCACCGCATTGATGATACATTATATATGGTGACAAAAGGAGCAGTAGACGTATTGCTGGACCGAGTAACAGATATATTGGATGATGGTGTTGTACGTCCGATTACGGAAGACGATAAATTGAAAATCCAAAACGAAAATCAAAGAATGTCTGAGAATGGTCTTCGCGTATTGGCTTTTGCCCAAAAACAAGAAGACGATGAAAAGATAGATTTACATGATGAGCAAGGATACACTTTTGTAGGCCTTATTTGTATGATTGACCCACCGAGAGAAGAATCTGCCCAAGCGGTTCAAAATTGTATTCGTGCGGGAATTAAACCGATTATGATTACAGGTGACCATAAAGTAACGGCTTCTGCCATTGCAAAACAAATCGGCATTTTTAAAGAAGGCGATTTGGTCATGATTGGTACAGAATTGGATAAAATTTCAGACGAAGAATTGTCCGAACTGCTGCCCAAAATTTCTGTATATGCTCGTGTATCACCGGAACATAAAATCCGTATTGTGGACTTGTGGCAGAAGAAGGGCCAAATTGTAGCGATGACAGGCGATGGTGTAAACGATGCGCCTGCTTTGAAAAAGGCGGATATTGGTATTGCCATGGGTATTACAGGTACAGCGGTATCAAAAGATGCCTCGTCTATGATTCTGACGGATGATAACTTTGCAACTATTGTCAAAGCGGTAACAAACGGCAGAAATATTTATAATAATATTAAAAACTCCATTCAATTTTTGTTGTCCGGTAATACTGCGGGTATTTTGGTTGTATTGTTTACCTCTATTTTTGGATTACCGGTTCCGTTTACAGCAGTACATTTGTTGTTTATCAACTTGCTTACGGACAGTTTGCCTGCTTTGGCAATCAGTATGGAAAAATCCTCAAAGGATTTATTAAATGAAAAACCCCGCAGCAGTAAAGAATCTATTTTAACAAAAGACTTTTTGATAGATACAGGATATCAAGGTGTTTTGCTTGCCATTGCAACAGTAGGGGCCTTTTTTATCGGCCTGCAAACGGATGCTATGACAGCAAGTACGATGGCATTTGCTACATTATGTTTAGGACGTCTGTTCCATGGATTTAACTGCAGGGCAAAAAGTTCTATTTTTAAATTAGGGATTCATACCAATTTATATACAATAGGTGCATTTGTAATTGGTGTTGGTTTATTAAGCTGTGCGCTGTTTATCCCGGGAGTTCAAGGCGTATTCGATGTATCTCCTTTAAACGGTATGCAAATTGGTGCGATTGCAGGCTTGGCTTTTGCACCGACAGTTGTAATTCAAATCATTAAAGTTATTATTGATGCTATTACATCGAAAAAACGAAAATCATAAACAGTTGCTGACAGAACTATTTTGAAATCACAAAAACTCTCCGACTTTATAAAAGTACGGAGAGTTTTTGCGTTACATCATTGTAAGAAAAAATTCTTACAGATATGTACTTGTGGTGCTGCATTTTTAGCAAATTATGGCTTACACATTACAATATGTAAAAGTATGATAAAATGTGATATGATAAATAAAATTGTCTTAGGAGGAGCAACATGGAACCGATTGGCCTTTATATACACGTGCCGTTTTGTACGCAAAAGTGTCCGTATTGCGATTTCTATTCATTAACCGATACAAAACAAATGAATGGTTATACTAATTGTATTATAAATAAATTATATACATATAGAAAAGCGGTTGACAGAGATGCAGATACGCTTTATTTTGGAGGTGGAACCCCCAGTACTTTGGGCGCAAACCGTTTATGTAGTATCATAGATGAGGCAAAGAATTGTTTTGGGCTGGAGCGAGCAGAAATTACAGTAGAGGTGAATCCTTCGGGACAGTTGGAAGCGCTGCTCGATGCACTTGCACAAAAAGGTGTCAATCGCATATCAATTGGAATGCAGTCCGCACATGCAGAAGAGCTGGATTTATTGGGCAGAACACACACAGCAAAGCAGGCTGAGATGGCGGTTATGGCTGCGCATAGAGCTGGAATTGCAAATGTATCTATGGATTTAATGGTAGGAATTCAAAAACAGACGGAACAGAGTTTAAAAGAGTCTATTGCGGTTTGTCATAATGCAGGAGCAAGTCATATTTCTGCTTATTTGCTGAAAGTAGAGCCGAACACGCCATACGGTCAGCAACAAAATGCGCTCATCTTGCCGGATGATGACCAAATGGGAGATTTTTATCTATGTATGGTAGATGAATTGGAGCGCAGAGGATACCACCAATATGAAATTTCTAATTTTGCTCAAAAGGATGCAAACGGAGTGTTGCAAATCAGCAAACATAATACAAAATATTGGAAGGGAAAGGAATACTTAGGAATAGGACCGTCCGCTCACTCTTTTCTCAAAGGAGAAAGATTTTATTATGATAGGAGTCTTTACTCATTTCTGAAAGGAAACCCACCAATTATGGACGGACAGGGCGGAGATAAAGAAGAATTTATCATGTTGGCGCTGCGGTTAACAGATGGTTTAACCGACGAAATTTGGTACAAGAAATTTCAGGAGCCACTTCCGCAATCTTATATCAAACGGGCACAGCTGTATGAATCTGCAGGTTTGGTTCGTATGAAAAAGAACGGCTTTGCGCTGACGCCGAAGGGTTTTTTGGTGTCCAATCAGCTTATCTTATCTATTATAGGTGCATAGTGAGGAGAGTGGATATTTCATTCTCCTTTTTTGTGTAAAAGTTACTATATTGACTCATACTGTTTTGTGGAGGAAACAATATGAGAATCAAATGGCTTCTGTTGTTTTTTGTGTTATGTGTCATGTTCATCATTGCCGGGTGTGGCACAGTATCCGACCGTGAAGTGAAAATGAGGTATGGTGTTTCTTTTGTCTCCATAGAATCCCATATCTCATTTTTAACGTCGAACACAGATTGACATCTAAATGTAGTACTAAAAAAGGACTGTAATACCAGTAGTTGATACACAACATTTTGTTTGTACAACATATAAAATTTCGATTATTTTTGCATAAAATAATTGTGAAAATTTTATCATAGTATTTGCAGAATTTCATTGTGAAATTTCTATAAACTGTTGTATAATAAAAAACATATGAAAATTAGATCATAGAAATGATAATAGGTGAAACGGAGAAAAATAACATGGTTTTTAGCAGTTTAAACTTCATGTTTGTATTTCTCCCTATTGTTTTTGGTATTTACTTTATCTCGCCCAGAAAAATAAGGAATTTTATTTTGTTTATTGCGAGCTTGGTATTTTACGCGTGGGGAGAACCATTCTATGTAGTGTTGATGTTGTTTTCTACAATTTTGAATTTTGTGTACGGTGCCTTGGTACAAAAGTACAAAGGTAAAACATCCGCAAAATGGATTTTAGCCAGTTCGGTTGTTTTAAACTTAGGTATACTTGGATTTTTTAAATATACCGACTTTTTTATTGGCAATATCAATGCTTGGTTTGGGGCGTCCATCCCGTTGCTCAATTTAACACTTCCCATTGGCATTTCATTTTATACTTTCCAAATGATGTCTTATGTCATTGATGTTTACCGTGGTGATGCGGCTGCACAAAAAAACTTTGTGTCGTTTGGCGCTTATGTTGCATTATTCCCTCAATTGGTGGCAGGTCCAATTGTACGTTATACTACTATTGCGGATCAATTGGATAACCGCCGCGAAAATACGGACATGTTTGCCTATGGAATTAAGCGATTTGTTACGGGCTTGGCTAAAAAGGTTTTGTTGGCCAACACCATTGGTCAGGTTTGGACGCAGCTTTCGGCCATGGAAGTTTCCAGCATGAGTGTAGTTGGAGCCTGGATTGGAGCTTTGGCATTTACATTCCAAATTTATTTTGATTTTTCTGCTTATTCCGACATGGCCATTGGTCTTGGTCAAATGCTTGGTTTTAAGTTTCTTGAAAACTTTGATTACCCTTATATCTCAAAAAGCATTACGGAATTTTGGCGCAGATGGCATATCTCACTAGGCACCTGGTTCAGAGAATACGTGTATATTCCGCTTGGCGGTAACAGAAAAGGTTTGGTACGCCAAATTTTTAATTTGCTTATCGTGTGGTTTTGTACGGGATTCTGGCACGGAGCCAGCTGGAACTTTTTAATTTGGGGCGGGTATTACGGCGTTCTGCTTATCATTGAAAAGCTGTTCTTACTAAAGGTTTTGAAGAAAATTCCGGCATTTTTCTCTCATGTTTATACTCTGTTTTTTGTTGTAATCGGTTGGGTTATTTTTGGCTTTGATGACATGACAAAAGGTTGGGAGTATTTAAAAGGAATGTTTGGATTTGGCGGTTTGCAATTGGTTGACAATATGTCATTATATTTGTTGTTATCCAATCTTGTATTAATTTTAATTTTGATTGTTGCAAGTACACCTTTGCCTGCAAAATTAGGAAGAAAAATTATGTCTTTGGTACAAACCAAAACATGGGCTGCTATGATTATCGAGAATGTTTTTATCATCGCAATATTTGTGGTTTCGGTTGCATTTTTGGTGAACAGTACATACAACCCGTTCTTATATTTTAGATTCTAGGAGGTGATTGTATGAAAATACGTGCAAGAGTTATGACCATTGTATTTGTACTTATTGTAGCTACAATCGCCATAGTAAACGCGGCAATGCCGAAAAAGGATTTTTCTGAAAATGAGAATCGTGTGTTGGCAGAATTTCCTGAGCTAACATGGGAAAGCTTGTTTGTTGGCACTCCCACGGTAGATGAAACAGGGCGTGAAACAAAGCAAATTTGGACAACGGATTTTGAAACCTACATATCCGACCATTTCATGTTTCGTGACCAGTGGGTAGGACTAAAATCACTGGTAGAGTTGGGAGCACAGAAAAAAGATTCCGGGGGAGTCTATTTTGCAAAAGACGGATATTTAATAGAACAATTCTGGTCTTATGATAATGGCAGATTCCAAGGCAATCTGACGGCAGCCAAAGAATTTTCACAAAAGGTGCAGGATAGATTCGGAATCGAAGTAAAGGCTATGATTGTTCCCACAGCCAATGATATTTTGAAAGATAATCTGCCGTTGTTTGCGCCCGAAGTGGATCAGCAAGAGCTAATAGCACAGATGAAGGAAGCTCTGCCGGGATTTATAGACGTAACAGATGCGCTCAGTGCTCATAAAGATGAAGATATTTTTTATAAGACAGACCATCATTGGACCTCATTGGGCGTATACTATGCTTATCAAGAATTTTGTAAAGAGATGGGAATTGAATCAAAACCATTATCTTGGTATCAGTCTGAGGTATTGAGCGACCAGTTTTTAGGCACCACTTACTCGAAGGCAAATCTTTATACTGTACAGCCTGAAACCATTATGTATTATAAAAATCCCAATGAATATCCCTTGGAAGTGGAGTACCGTGCAGGAGATAAAGTAACGGAGACCTCCAATTCTTTAATTGAAGAGAAATATTTAAATGAAAAAGATAAATATTCCGCTTTCTTAAACGGAAATCAAGCCATTACAAAGATTACCACAAGCAATAAGAATGGCAAGAAGTTGTTAATTGTTAAAGATTCCTATGCAAACAGTTTTGCTCCGTTTGCCGTAAATGATTATGAAGAAGTGCATATGATTGATTTGCGTGCATACAGACAAAGTACCATGGATTATATGGAGCAAAATGGTATTACAGATGTATTGTTACTTTATAATGTACAAAACTTTACGGAAGATTCCAATGTTTATCAATTAACCAAATGATAGAAAAACAGCTGCTTTATCAGGCAGCTGTTTTCTTTATTTCTATTTGTAAAAATATTGTGATAACCAGTTGTGTATGGTTGACTTTCCACCAGAATTGTGTATATAGTATATGAAAAAGTATAAAACGCAAATAAATATAGGTAAGCTGGGATTCATCATCAAATAAGATACAAAACTTTCTCCGGCTAATTGCTGAATTGGATAATACATATGTGGAATGATTGTATTCTAATTTGATAGAGTGCCTAAGAATGATATATGATTCAGAAAAGGAGAGAAGTATGGCAATTCGGGAATTAAGATATAACGATGACCCCGTGTTAAGAAAATCTTGCAGGGAAGTAGAAGAAGTGAATGTCAGAGTACGGCAATTGCTTGATGATATGATGGACACTCTGCATCATACGGAAAGTGGTGCAGCGCTGGCTTCAAATCAAATTGGTATTTTAAGAAGGTTGGTTGTCATTGATTATTGTGACCAGTATTTAAAACTAGTAAATCCAAAGATTATCAAATCTGAAGGTGAACAAGAATGTATGGAAGGTTGTCTCAGTTTTCCAAATAGAGTGGCAAAGACCGTTCGACCTCAAACAGTAACAGTGCAGGCACTGAACGAGTATGGGGAAGAGATTACCATTACAGGAGAAGGTGAAATGGCTAAATGTTTATGCCATGAGCTGGATCATTTAGACGGAAAAATATTTCTGGACCAAGCAGTAGAAGAATTGGAGCTGGCATCTCTATAAAAGAGGTTAAATTTATTGTTAGAATCATATATAACATAAAAAGAGAAGCTGTAGTATAGCACCTACAGCTTCTCTTTTTATTTGTTCGTATAGAATATAAGCATGATAAATTGGTGTATAGAATTTCATAGATGACTTCTGATTTACAAAGATTTTATAGTAAGACTTGATTTTCTCTTTTTGAATCGCATTCTTAAATACTTCTATGAACAATTTCTACAGTAGTGATGATATCTTTGATTTTGACGCCGTCAATGGTGTATTCCAGTGCTTCGTCCGGTGTTTGATATACTTTTTTGGTCTCATCATGGTAAGATTGTGCAACATGAATGCCGTCGTCAAAAAGAAAGATACCGTATTCTTTTCCGTTATATTCAAATACAATCTCCCTGCCGCGCAACAAGGAATCACGGAAGTCGTCTAAGTCCTCAAATTTTGAACATTTAATATAGTTCATTTTTGTTGCTCCTTTTAGTTCTAAAATCTTTTATTCCGGGTTTGCTAGGAAATTAAAAGTTTCTTTGCACAACATCTGTAACTGTAATTATGTCTCTTAGTTTGGTACCGTCAATGGTATATTCCAGTGCTTCATCCGGCGTTTGATATAATTTCCCTGTTTCATCATGGTAAGATTGTGCCACATAAAACCCTTTTTCAAGATAAAAGATACCGTATTGTTTTCCGTGATATTCAATTACGATTTCTCTGCCACGCAGCAAAGAATCCAGAAAATCGTCCAAGTCTTCAAATTTTGGTTCATACTGATTACTCATTTTTATTACACCTCCGAAATTAATATACTTATTTTTTTCACTGACCGGTCGGCCGGGACCTAAGGTTGGAGTCCCATTTTCCTGCCAAATCACATCATGTTCATGTGGGTTAACATGCTCTTTTGGATTTCCATGTGTTGAGTTATGGCGTTCACTGGTTGCTCGTCCATTCTTTCCAATACGGGTAATATAAGTATCACCATTCTTTTTGATAGTTGTTTTGGTTTCTCCCGGTTTTCCGAGAAAGCGTTTATCATCTTCTTTTTTAGGTTTCCATTGTCCGGAAGCTCTGCCCATTCCTTTTTCGTTCAGCACATAACCATACCGTTTTACAATCAAGTTGCTGTTAAAAGGTATCTCTTTTTCACCGCAAATGTAGTCTGTCCATTTGGATAAATTGTTTGTTTTAGCATAATCTACGGCAATGATATTCCCTTCCATTTCGTCAAAAGGATTACCGTAACAAATGACTGCTTCCGGGTTCACGCGTTTTATCATTTCCTGATATCCGTGCATGAACAGCTCCTTTTCAGTACGTACACCCAATGTGGATACAGCAACGATAGAACCTGTTTCCAAACCGTCAAAACAGAACCAATAACTTTGCGGTGTTCCCTAGCAGACAGTTGGTATGACTGTAATGCCCCGAGATTGCAAATAAGCGCCTATCCATCTGTTTCTGAACGTATTGTATAGCTGCAGAGTCATAGGCATTTCAGTGTACAAACTGTACTGGGGTGTTAGCACTGCCCGATATTGCGCCAACTTTTTTATTCTGGGCTCAGGATTATTCCATAACACTTCGAACTTATAATCATCCAAAAAGAAATGAACCATTGCGTGGGTAAATTCTTTTTCTTCCGTCTTAACATGATCATAACCGATAAGTGTTACCGTTTCAACATTTACATGTTGTTTTTTCACAATAGGAATCTCAAATATGCCTTCTCCTTTGAATTGATTCCTAAGAAACAAGCCCTGATTACGAAATGTTTCGCTTGTCAAAAAATCACTCCTTATGTATAGTCAAGGATAAAATTCTTCACTATACAGAGAAAAAAGGTGATTTATTCGCCTCAATAAGGAAACTTATTGAAATTTTGTTGGCTCTATATTGAAAAAATGATATTGGGATACATCGTATAAGGGTATTACAACAATAGAAAGCCGCCGATGTTATAACATCGGCGGCTTCTTATTATCTATATTTTATCCTATCAATCTATTTTTCATATGGATTGATTATGGATAACGTGTACCTTTTTGTTGTGCAGGAGAGGATGTCGTTATTCGATTGTTTTATCATCTGTTATTTTCTTTATGATATTACAAAATTTGACCTGAAAAAGTTGTAGATTCATGGGATTCATAATTAATTTACATTTTAAATATTGACTTTATGAGATTGAAATGATACATTATAAGTAAAGATTTAGCACTCAATGAACAAGAGTGCTAAATGAGGTCTGACATAAAGAGGTGAGAGGGTTGGAGCTCAGCGAAAGAAAATTAAAGATTCTGGCGGCAATTGTAAACACATATGTGGAAACAGGAGAGCCGGTAGGTTCTAAATTGCTTGCGCTTGAACTGGGAGTTTCCTCTGCTACCATACGCAATGAAATGGCAAATTTGGTAGAAATGGGATACTTACAGCAACCACATACTTCCGCCGGGCGTATTCCTTCTCAAAAGGGATACCGTATTTATATAGACCGACTGATGCCGGCAGCCGAAATTACGGAAGAAGAACAAAAATATCTGGACGGCATGTTAATGGTCAATGCCTATGACCCGGATAAATTGTTAAGCTGTGTGTCACAGTTGCTGGCGAATACTTCTAAATTTGCCGCAGTTTCCACTATGCCTTCCGGTAGCGGAGCGGTGATTAAAGGTGTACAATTTGTGCAAACCAGCCGCCGTACTGCTATGGTAATTTTAATTACCTCCACAGGCGTAATGAAAACTCGTGTGTTTCGTTGTGATTTTGATATTACAGCAGAAATGCTGCGTATCTTTTTCCGCATTTTTAATGAAAAGTTTGCGGGTTTGCCTGTCAGTGCAGTTACACCGGCATTTATTCAATCTGTAGGTGTATCTTTGGGAGAAATGGCTGTGTTAATGTCATCTGCATTGCTGGCTGTTCTCGAAGTTGCAAGAGATTGTATGCATGCTGAAATTAATTTAAAAGGTGAAACCAACTTATTATTTTATCCTGAATTTCAGCTTGGAAATGTACGCCGCATCATGGATTTTCTGGAGAGTGAACAAGAAGTTTCACGCTTTTTAACAAAGGGATTGGAACAGAAAGAACCTTCTGCTCCCAGAATTTCAAAAGCGCAGGTTTTCATTGGAAGCGAAACCAATCGCCCTGAATTAAGTGATTCCAGTTTAATCATTGCGCATTATTCCATAGGCGGTGAACATGCAGGCACCATTGGTATTATTGGTCCTACCAGAATGCATTACGGAAAATGGATTGCTCATTTAGAGTATGTCTCTGATTCCGTTGGTAAAATGCTGACATCTTTGATGAAGGAACAATAATCGTTTACACATGTTTATTACTTTTTATCATATAAAATATAGATATCTGATTTCATCAGAGTAAGGAGGAATCGTTTTGGCGAAAAAAGAGAAAGAAGTCAAAAAAGAAACAGAGCAAACTCCGGAAGTTGAAACGGTCAGTCAAGACCAATTCAAACAATTGCAGGAATCACTGGAAGCTTTACAAACAGAGCTGGAACAAGTAAAAAAAGCCAAAGAGGAAGAAAAAGACCAATATATGCGTGTACTTGCGGAATATGATAATTACCGCAAACGTACAGACAGGGAAAAAGCAGCTACCTATGATTCTGCCACAGCGGATACGGTAGCACAGTTTTTGCCTGTGGTAGACAATATGGAATTGGCTTTGGCACAAGCAGATTGTTCTGCCGAAGATTTGAGAAAAGGCGTACAAATGATTCAAAAAAATCTCAACGACATCTTATCTAAATTGGGTGTTGCTGTTATGGGTACAGTTGGTGAACCGTTTAACCCGGAATATCACCAAGCGGTTTCTCATATTGAAGATGAATCTTTGGGTGAAAATGTAATTGCAACTGTTTACAGAAAAGGTTACCGTATTGGAGACAAAATTGTTCGCCATGCAACGGTAATTGTTGCAAACTAAAACAAACATTACTTTATTGAATTTTACTTTGTAAGATATATTTTGGAGGATTGATATTATGGCAAAAACAATTGGTATTGACTTAGGTACTACAAACTCTTGCGTAGCAGTAATTGAAGGCGGCGAGCCTGTTGTAATTCCAAACGCAGAAGGCGGAAGAACAACTCCTTCCGTAGTTGCATTTTCTAAAACAGGCGAAAGAATGGTTGGCCAAGTTGCAAAACGTCAGGCAATCACAAACCCTGAGCGTACAGTAGTATCCATTAAAAGAGAGATGGGTACAAATCATAAAGTAAATATTGATGGAAAAGCTTATACACCACAAGAAATTTCTGCAATGATTCTGCAAAAATTAAAAGCAGATGCAGAAGCTTATTTGGGTGATACTGTTTCCGCAGCGGTTATCACAGTTCCTGCATACTTTACAGACGCACAGCGTCAAGCAACAAAAGATGCAGGTAAAATTGCAGGTTTGGACGTAAAACGTATTATCAACGAGCCAACTGCTGCTGCTCTTTCTTACGGCATTGATAAAGGTGAAGACCAAAAAGTTATGGTTTATGACCTTGGCGGTGGTACATTTGACGTTTCAATTATTGAAATGGGCGACGGTGTTCAAGAAGTTTTGGCTACCGCAGGTAACAACAAACTTGGCGGTGACGACTTTGATAAACGTATCTGCGATTGGATGATTGAAGAATTCAAAAAAGCAGAGGGCGTTGATTTAAGCGCTGACAAAATGGCAATGCAAAGATTGAGAGAAGCTGCTGAAAAGGCAAAAATTGAGCTTTCCGGCATGACCAATGCAGCAATTAATCTGCCATTTATTACAGCAGATGCTACAGGGCCAAAACACTTGGATTTATCTCTTTCCAGAGCAAAATTCAATGAATTGACAGCTGATTTGGTTGAGGCTACTATGGAACCTGTTCGCCAGGCCCTAAAAGACTCCGGTCTTCAAATCGGCGATTTGAGCAAAGTGTTGTTGGTTGGTGGTTCTACCAGAATTCCTGCTGTTCAGGAAGCTGTAAAGAAATTAACAGGCAAAGATCCATTTAAAGGCATTAACCCTGATGAATGTGTTGCTATGGGTGCTGCTTTACAAGCAGGTGTTCTTGGCGGTGAGGTTCAAGGACTATTATTGTTAGACGTTGCTCCTCTTTCTTTGGGTGTTGAAACTATGGGTGGTGTTATGACAAAAGTAATTGAGCGTAACACAACCATTCCAACCAAGAAAAGCCAAATTTTCTCCACTGCAGCTGACGGTCAAACTTCCGTAGAAGTTAACGTTTTGCAAGGTGAACGTGAATTTGCACGCGATAACAAACAATTGGGTATCTTTAAACTGGACGGCATTGCTCCTGCTCCTCGCGGAATCCCCCAAATTGAAGTTACTTTCGATATTGACGCAAACGGTATTGTAAATGTATCCGCAAAAGATATGGCTACAGGCAAAGAACAAAAAATCACAATTTCTTCCAGCACAAACATGAGTAAGGAAGAAGTAGAGAAAGCAGTTCAGGATGCAGAGAAATATGCTGCTGAAGATAAAAAGAAACGTGAAGAGGTTGACGCCAAAAATGAAGCGGAAAACCTATGCTTCTCTGCAGAAAAAGTAATCAAAGATGCCGGCGATAAAATCGACGAAGCAGATAAAAACGATATTAATCAAAAAATTGCAACATTAAGAGAAACCATTTCCGGCGGTAATACAGACGCAATTAAGTTGGGCACAGAAGATTTGCAAAAAGCAGTTTATGCTGTATCCGAAAAATTGTATAAAAACCAAGCTGGTCAGGCAAATCCGGCAGATAATACCACTCCTCCGGCAGGCGATGCAAACGGTGCTGATGGTCAGGTATATGACGCTGATTTTAAAGATGTAGACAGCGATAAAAAAGACGGTGAAAACAAATAATCACATAGAATCGCCTTTGATAATAAAGACGTAATTATGCGACAAAACATTGACTTTATACGATTTTTCGACTATGATAAATAGGTTGTATATCAAACGACAACATTCGACATACAGCTTTTGAATCATATATTGCACGTATGATGCGCATGTTTGCGCACATAAACATATATTAGGTCGAGTAGATGGATTGATTCCTAAATCGTATTTTCAGGAGTGATGAGTTTGGCTGATAAAAGGGATTATTATGAGGTTATGGGTGTGCCGAAAAACGCCTCTGAGGATGAAATTAAAAAGGCCTACCGTAAATTGGCCAAACAGTATCATCCTGACTTAAATCCAAATGACAAAGTGGCAGAAACACGTTTTAAAGAAGTAAATGAAGCATATGAAGTGCTTTCAGACAAAGAAAAACGTGCCCGTTATGACCAATTCGGTCATGCAGGGGTTGACCCTAATTTTGGTGGCGGTGCAGCAGGGGGCAGCCCGTTCCAAGGTGATTTTGATTTTGGTGATATCTTTAACAGTGTATTTGGTGGCTTTGGAGGATTTGGTGGTCGACAAGCAAATCCAAATGCACCAAGAAGAGGCACTGATACGGAAACCAGTATTTATATTTCTTTTGAAGAAGCTGCAAAAGGCTGTAAACAAACAATTACATTTCAGCATGTAGAAAATTGTGAGGAGTGTTCCGGTTCCGGTGCGAAAAAAGGAACCAGTGCAACCACTTGTTCCAACTGCGGTGGCAGTGGACAGGTACGTGTGAACCAGCGTACACCATTTGGTGTTGTGCAAACAGCACGTACCTGCGACAAATGTCATGGTAAAGGCAAGATTATTGAACAGCCTTGTAAAGAATGCAACGGGACAGGACATGTACGCAAAAAGAAAACGTTGGAAATTAACATTCCTGCCGGTATTGCCAATGAACAAATGCTGAAAGTTTCCGGTCAAGGTAATGCAGGTACCAAGGGCGGTCCTGCCGGTGACCTGTTACTGGTTGTAAATGTTCGTCCTCATCCTATTTTCACACGAAAAGGAAATGACGTTTGGTGTGAAATTCCGCTGACATTTACTCAGGCTGCACTGGGAGCTGAAATTACTGTTCCTACTTTAGACGGTGATGTCAGCTACTCTGTACATGAGGGTACTCAACCCGGAGATGTCTTTAAATTAAAAGGCAAGGGAATTGAAAAACTTGGCGGCAGGGGAAGAGGCGACCAATTTGTAAAGGTAACCATTGAGGTTCCAAAAAATCTTTCAAAAGAACAAAAAGAAATCTTACAAAGCTTTGAGTCAACAGCCAATGAAAAAAATTATGCAAAACGGAAAAGTTTTTTTGATAAGATTAAAGACAAATTTGATTAGAAATTTCATAATATAAGCCTGAATACAAATATAAAAAGAGATGCAGATATTGTCTGTATCTCTTTTCTTTTTATAGATAAACTTTTACTATATTAAGATATAAATGGTGAACTATTATTTTGTAAAACATGTATAAATTGTATTTATAATTAGAAAAATAAATTGAAACTTGAGAAAATGCTTTACAAACACTGTATTTTTCTATATAGTTTACATAATCATTGAATTTAAGAAAGAAGTTGATATATGATGAATGTACAAACAGTAGATAATTATATTATTTTAAACCAAAAATATTTTCCGGGGGACAAAATATTATTTTTAAAAGAAAGATTATATGCTATGGATGAACAAAGGTTTTCTATGCTTTCAACAGTAGAGCTAAAAGATCCCGTGGTAATTTTAATCATTTCTATTTTTTTAGGTGGTTTGGGTATTGATAGATTTATGATTGGAGATATTGGTTTGGGAGTCTTAAAGCTGTTAACTTTCGGCGTGTTTGGTATTTTCACAATTATAGATTGGTTTTTAATTTCGGGAAGAACCAAGGAAAAGAATTTTAATCAGGTTATGATGTCGGCTTATTAAAAAAAGACAAGGCATGAAATATTGCCTTGTCTTTTTATGATTTTTATTGAACAACTAGAACTGTTTCATATTGGTTGTAAATGAATATAATAAAGCTGATAATGGAATATTGATAATTTGAGATGTTCTTGAATTAGGATTAGTGGAAGAAACAGTGCCAATATCTGATGTAGGTTTCCATATCACTGTGATTACAATGGTCGCAATAAACATAATTGCAATCAGAATCATAACAAGAATCTGGACGATTTTTTTGTTCATATGTCTCCTCCAACTTTGAATTTTTCTATGAATGTAATTATAATGCAATTATAACTTGTTTTCAATGAATTTTCTGGTGGATACTGTAATAAAAAAAGAACATGCTGCTTTAGCAGCATGTTCTTTTTGGTATTTTTCATTATTCGTCAGCGCCACAGCATTTTTTATATTTTTTACCACTTCCGCATGGACATGGATCATTTCTACCCACTTTTGCACCGGATGGTTTTGCAGATGCATTTTCTTCTTCTTCGTCAGGATTGCTGATTTTTACAGCGGCACCTGCACCGGATTCTACCATCTCTTTTGGTGCTTCTTGTTCGTCGATTACTTGAATTTTAGCAGATAGGAACAAACGAGTAGTATCATCGCGAATGTTGGCAATCATTTGGTCAAACATATCATAACCTTCGTTACGATATTCAACAACAGGATCACGTTGGGCATAACCACGCAAATGAATTCCGCGTTTTAGTTGCTCCATTGCATCAATGTGATCCATCCATTGAACGTCTACGCATTTTAACATGACAACACGTTCCAGTTCGCGTGTTACTTGTTCACCGAATAATTCCTCACGAGATGCACTCAAATCATCTACTTTTTGAATCAATTCTGCTTTGATATCATCTTTACTGATGGTTTTCAGTTCGTCTTCACTATACTGTAAGTCTTCTTCGGTCAGAAGCCAGCCCATATAATTGTCACGCAAACCAACAATGTTCCATTCATCGCGAGTTTCACTGTCAGGTAAGAAAGCATCGACAGTATCTTCTACGGATTGATGCATCATCTTTGTAATTTCATCTTTTACATTGTCTCCGTCCAGAACTTGGTCACGTTGTTTATAAATCAATTCACGCTGACGGTTCATAACATCGTCATACTGCAGCACGTTCTTTCTGGTTGCAAAGTTACGTGCTTCTACTTTACGCTGTGCGTTCTCAATGGTGTTAGTGAGCATATTGTTTTCAATCGGTGTGTTTTCATCAATATTCAAACGTCCCATAACTGCAGCAATACGTTCACCGCCGAATAAGCGCATCAAATCATCTTCCAAAGAAATATAGAAACGGCTTTCACCGGGGTCACCTTGACGACCTGCACGTCCGCGGAGCTGATTGTCAATACGGCGGGATTCGTGACGCTCTGTACCAATAATATACAGACCTCCTGCCTGACGTACTTCTTCTGCTTCCTCTTTGCTTTGTTCTGTAAAGTGTTCTACCAGTTTGCGATATTCTTCTCTGGCTTTCAATACTTGAGTATCTTCTGTTTGAGCGTAACCAACTGCTTCATTGATGACTTCTTCCGGATAACCTTTAAAACGAAGTTGTTGTTTTGCTTTAAATTCACCGTTACCACCAAGCATAATATCAGTACCACGGCCGGCCATGTTGGTTGCAATGGTAACAGCACCTTTGTGACCTGCTTGTGCAACGATTTCAGCTTCCTGTTCATGGTGTTTTGCGTTCAAAACATTATGTTTGATGCCATGCTCATAAAGTTTACGGCTTAACAGTTCGGACTTTTCAATAGAAATGGTACCAACCAGAACAGGCTGTCCTTTTTTATTGTGCTCAATGATATCCTCAATCACAGCATTGTATTTACCTTTTTCGGTTTTGTAAACCAAGTCGGAGTGGTCAATACGTTTTGGAGGACGGTTTGTAGGAATCTCTACAACGTCCAAATTGTAAATTTCACGGAATTCTTCTTCTTCCGTCATAGCAGTACCTGTCATACCGGACAGTTTGTTATACAAGCGGAAAAAGTTTTGGAAGGTAATAGTTGCCAATGTTTTACTCTCGCGAGCAACGGTAACGCCTTCTTTTGCTTCAATTGCTTGGTGCAAACCTTCATTATAGCGACGTCCGTGCATAATACGGCCGGTAAATTCGTCAACGATGAGAACTTCTCCGCCTTTTACTACATAGTCGATATCTTTTTGCATAACACCGTGCGCTTTGATAGCCTGGTTAATATGGTGTTGCAATGTAATATTTTCTGAATCCAGCAGGTTTTCAACTTTAAAATATTCTTCTGCTTTTTTTACACCGCTTGGGGTTAGTGTAGCAGTTTTTGCTTTTTCATCCACCAAAAAGTCTGCTTCGGAATACAATTCGTCGTTGTCTTCTTTTCGGTTTAATTCCGCAACCTTTACCATATTCAGTGTTTTTGCAAAACGGTCTGCTTTTACATAGAGGTCGGTTGACTTTTCGCCGGGACCGGAAATGATAAGTGGTGTACGAGCCTCGTCAATTAAAATGGAGTCAACTTCGTCGACGATAGCAAAGTTGTGACCGCGTTGTACTTTATCATTTTTATAAATTACCATGTTATCGCGCAGATAGTCAAAACCCAGTTCGTTATTTGTTCCGTATGTGATATCTGCAAGATATGCTTTTTTACGTGCTTCTTTTGGTTGTTCATGGGTAATCAAACCAACGGTGAGTCCCATAAAGCGATGAATTTTACCCATCCATTCAGAGTCACGTTTTGCCAAATAATCATTGACAGTAACAACGTGAACGCCTTTTCCTGTTAATGCATTCAAATAAGAAGGTAAGGTTGCAACCAAAGTTTTACCTTCACCGGTTCTCATCTCACTGATACGGCCTTGGTGCAGTGCAATACCACCAATAATTTGTACAGGGAAGTGACGCATGCCCAATACACGAGCAGAAGCTTCTCTGCAAGCGGCAAAGGCATCAGGCAAAATATCATCCAATGTTTCACCTTTTGCCAAACGTTCTTTTAATGCGGGAGTTTGCGCTTGCAATTCTGAATCAGACATTGCCTTATATTTATCTTCCAATGCGAGCACTTGATCGCAAATAGGTTGTATGCGCTTTAGTTCGCGTTTGCTGTAATTACCAAACAGCATTTTCATGACGCCCATTTATTTCACCTCAAGAATTTCTTAATTATAGTATATCGATATCATAAGTAAAATTTGATACAAAGACATATATTGGGTATTATAACATACATCATGCCGAAAATAAAGTTTTTTCCAATAGAACTTGATATGTATTTTGATTAAAATTTATCGTATCGTCTATTGCGAAACTATGGAAAATTGCTTATAATGAAAGGTACAAGGCGTTTGACTTAGGAAAAATGAAAAGTGAAAGGAGTACCATTATGAATTATTCCCATGAAGTGGAAAGTATGTGTACTGTTCAAAAAGGCCCAAACCATGGACCTGCTCCTATTCCGGAAGAAGGAAGATGGGTAAAAGCCTATGACATTAAAGATATTTCCGGTCTTTCTCATGGTGTTGGTTGGTGTGCACCACAGCAAGGTGCATGTAAGCTGACACTGAATGTAAAAGACGGAATTGTAGAAGAAGCTTTAGTAGAAACCATAGGTTGTTCCGGTATGACACATTCTGCTGCAATGGCCGCAGAGATTCTTCCTGGTAAAACTTTATTGGAATGCTTAAATACAGACCTTGTTTGTGATGCAATCAACGTTGCTATGCGTGAATTGTTCCAACAGCTTGTATACGGCAGAAGCCAAACTGCTTTTTCAGAAGATGGTTTGCCCGTAGGCGCAGGCCTTGAAGATCTTGGTAAAGGATTGCGCAGTCAGGTGGGTACGATGTACAGTACCAAAGCAAAAGGCGTGCGTTACATGGAAATGGCGGAAGGTTATGTTACCTCTTTGGCATTGGATGAAAATGACGAGGTGATTGGCTATCGCTTTGTGAAACTTGGAAAAATGCTGGAAGATATTCGTCATGGCGTAACACCAAATGAAGCATATGAGAAAAATATGGGGCAATACGGTCGTTACGACGGTGCGGCAAAATATATTGACCCGCGTGAAGAATAAAAAAGGACCATCATAAGGAGGACAAAATCTATGGCTAACGATGTCATGTTTGAAGGCAAAGAAAGAAGAATTGCCAAAATAGAACAGTGTCTTGCCGAGTATGGCCTTGCCAGTCTCGAAGAGGCGCGCGCTCTTTGTCAGGACAAAGGGTTCGACCCATATAAAATTGTAAAAGATGTTCAGCCGATTGCATTTGAAAATGCAAGCTGGGCATATACCTTGGGCAGTGCAATTGCGCTGAAGAAAGGTGTCACTTCCGCTTCCGAAGCGGCGGAAGCAATCGGTATCGGACTGGAAGCGTTTTGTGTTCCGGGTTCCGTTGCGGAACAAAGAAATGTAGGCTTGGGTCACGGTAATCTGGGCGCTATGTTGCTGAGAGAAGATACAGAATGTTTTGCATTTTTGGCAGGCCATGAATCTTTTGCGGCTGCTGAGGGTGCAATCGGTATTGCAAGAACTGCAAATAAAGCAAGAAAAAAACCTTTGCGTGTGATTCTAAACGGCTTAGGAAAAGACGCTGCATATATTATCTCCAGAATTAACGGTTTTACTTGTGTGGAGACAGAGTATAACTTTAAAACAGGAGAATTAAACGTGGTAAGTGAACGTGCTTTTTCAGATGGAGAACGTGCACTTGTAAAATGCTACGGTGCAGATGATGTATTGGAAGGCGTAGCAATTATGAAACATGAAGGGGTAGATGTTTCTATCACAGGTAACTCTACCAACCCAACTCGCTTCCAACATTTGGTTGCCGGCACTTATAAGAAGTGGGCAATTGAAAATAACAAACGTTATTTCTCTGTTGCTTCCGGCGGTGGTACTGGACGTACTCTGCATCCTGACAATATGGCTGCGGGTCCTGCATCTTACGGTTTGACCGATTCTATGGGTCGTATGCATGGAGACGCTCAGTTTGCAGGTTCTTCTTCTGTTCCTGCTCACGTTGAAATGATGGGACTTATGGGCATGGGTAATAATCCAATGGTTGGTGCAACCGTTGCTTGCGCAGTTGCAGTATATGAGTCAATCAAATAATTAAAATAAAAAAGCTGCTCATAATAAATGAGCAGCTTTTTTATTTTAGCTGATTTAGATATAAAGAGTTGCCTTGGAATAACATACAGCAGAACCACCAATGGTTACACGATTTCCCAAGTTTTCGCAATATAAAGTGCCACCTCTGGGAGAAAGCTGTTTTGCAACCATTTGCCTTTTTTGCAGCCTTTCAGACCAGAAGGGAATGAGAGAACTATGAGAGGAACCGGTTACGGGATCTTCTGGCACACCAACGTTTGGCGCAAAAAAGCGTGATACAAAATCACAAGAGATTCCTTTGGCAGTGACTGCAATGCCAACAACATCTTTTATGGCACTCAGTTTGCCGATGTCAGGCTGTATCTTTTGTACCGTATCTTCGCTTTCTACCACAACAATCAAATCTCGGGATAGATGCGTTTCCAAAACGGAACAGCCCAAAGCGGTTTCCAAACCCACGGGCATCGTAATCGGTTTCGGCATACGGCTGGGAAAATCCATTGTATAAATATCGTTCTTTTTGTTTACAGTTAATGTTCCGCTCATTGTTTCAAAGGATACAGCGTTGCAATTAGGATTTACCTCATTCATCCAAACAAAAGCTGCTGCCAATGTGGCGTGTCCGCACAAATCAATTTCAGATTTTGGTGTAAACCAACGCAGTCGTAAGAATTTTCCTTCCTGAAAAACAAATGCGGTTTCAGCTAAATTATTCTCGAATGCAATTTGCTGCATGATTTGTTCTGAAAGTGGTGTTTCCAATATACATACGCCTGCAGGATTTCCGTGAAACAGTTGCGTGGAAAAAGCGTCAATGACATAATATGATATCATAGTAGTACCTCTTTTTAGTCGCATATGGTATCTGCAGCTTCTGCCAAACAGCTGCAAATTTTTAAATGGGGATATGCTTTCAAATCCTCAGCGGTATCTGTCCCTGTTGTAACCGCAATCAATGCAATTCCCGCGCTTTGCGCTGTTTTTGCATCAATCACACTGTCTCCAATATATACCGTGTTCTCAGGTTGTGTTTGAAGTTGTTCCATTGCTTTCAAACATCCTTCAGGAGAAGGTTTGGCTATGGATACATCTTCGCCTCCGATTACAGTGTCAATATAGCTATGCAATTGAAATTTTTCAATACTTTCGTTGATGCGAAAACGATACTTATTCGATACTATGGCAATTTGACAGCCTGCCTGTTTTAATTTTTTCAGTACAGCAATGGTGTCATCAAATAGAATCGTATTCTTGGTCATAATTGCATTGGAACTGGTTACAAAGTATCGGCGAAATTGCTCTTGCAAACGGGGATCTTGCAATCCTGTTAATGCAGTAAATGCAGCTTTTAAAGGCATGCCGATTGTTTTCTTAATTGATGCTTCTTCTTTTCGTTCAATATTTAAACGGTCAAACGCATAGTGAAAACTGTTAACAATACCTACACTGGTATCTGCAAGTGTATAGTCAAAGTCAAATAATACTGTATGAAATTGCATCCCATAACCTCCTGTTTGGTGATTTTCATTTATTTTACTATGGAATGAAATGTGTGTCCAGATTTTAAAAGTAAATAACTGTAAAAAATTCATGGCGTTTTATACGTTTTTGTTGTAAAATAAAAGTAGAAGATTGATTGGGGAAAGGACAGGATCATTTATGAATTTGACAGAGGTGTTGTACGACAATTTGATGGAAAGCGGCTCATTGGAATTAAGTGAAATGACTTTAAAGCGTAAAGCAGAATGTGAGGAACTTCGGGACGAAATTTTCCGTCATGGAGACGAAAAAACAAAGCAGGCAGTGGTTGCTTACGTAGAGGCTATTCGCAGATATGCAAAAAGCTGTCATAGAGATGGTTTTATGAGCGGATTTCAAGTCGCGGCAAAGGCAGCGGAGGAAGCATAACAAAAAAGCAGGGTATCTATTTAGATACCCTGCTTTTTATTATTTCATTTATGCCTGACCGTCGCAGCCCAACACATTTTTAATTTTATGTGCAACCATTTCTTTAATTGCAGTACGTGCAGGACCAAGGTATTGACGTGGGTCAAAGTGTTCCGGATGTTCGTTAAAGTATTTACGAATGGTACCTGTCATTGCCAAACGTAAGTCGGAATCAATGTTAATTTTGCAAACTGCCATTTTAGCAGCTTCACGCAACATGTCTTCCGGAATACCGATTGCTCCGGGCATGTTTCCACCGTTTGCGTTAATCATCTCTACAAATTCAGGGATAACGGAAGAAGCGCCGTGCAATACAATTGGAAAACCTGGCAAACGCTCTGATACTTCCTGCAAAATATCAAAACGCAACTGTGGTTTTTGTCCCGGTTTAAATTTATATGCACCGTGACTGGTTCCGATGGCAATGGCCAAAGAATCAACACCTGTACGCTCTACAAAATCTTGTACTTGTGCAGGGTTGGTATAAGATGCATCTTCATCGCTTACGTTAACATCATCTTCAATACCTGCTAAACGGCCAAGCTCACCTTCAACCGTTACGCCATGTGCATGTGCATACTCAACTACTTTGCGGGTAAGCGCTACATTGTCTTCGTAGTCGTGGTGAGAACCGTCAATCATAACAGAGGTAAATCCACCGTCAACACAATCTTTGCATAGTTCAAAGGTGTCGCCGTGGTCAAGATGAAGCGCCATTGGAATATGTGGGTTTTCCTTTACTGCTGCTTCTACCAATTTAAGCAGATAGGTATGATTGGCGTACTTGCGTGCGCCTGCAGAAACTTGAAGGATAACAGGTGCGTTTAGCTCACTGCAAGCCTCCGTAATTCCTTGTACAATTTCCATATTATTTACATTAAATGCTCCGATTGCATATCCGTTTGCGTATGCTTTTTTAAACATTTCTGTGGTATTTACAAGTGCCACTGGAATCACACTCCTAGTCAATTTATGTTTATATCTATAGTATACCATAGATTTCTGCATAATGGCATACCATTTGTAGAATATTACCATGGCTGAAAAAAATCGTGGGTTTTCACAAATTCCAAATCAATTTTTTGGTCAGCAAAGTATTTTCTTACAGATTGATTATAACACACCAAAATACTTTGTTAAACATTACGTTATTTAGGAAGGAATTGCTGTTTTGCAAGTGCGCGCATAGTGAAAGATATATTGCTGGGCAATGCCGGCATATTGGCCGAAGTCTGCCGCTGTTTTATTGGGGAACAAAATTGCCATTGCTCGTTTCATCCACACGTCCATAGGAAACGCTTCCAAGCGATGTAATCCATATAAAGCTGCACATTCTGCTACTTTTGGACCTACCCCTTGTATTGTCATTAATTGTTGGCGTACCTCTTCCAGCGGCATTGTTTTCATTGCGTCCAATATAATAACTCCCTGAGCCACTTTTTGTGCAGCGTTTAATATATACTTTGCCCGAAATCCACTACGAAGCGGCGCCAAATCTTCCACTGTGCAATTTGCAAGAACTTCCGGTGTGGGAAATGCAAAACCGCCCGGTATCTTTTCTCCAAAATGTTCGCATAAGCGTGATACAATTCCTTTGATACGAGGAATGTTGTTATTTTGTGAAATAATAAAACAGCATAGCGCTTCCCAAGGGTCCTGCTGTAGAATACGAATCCCTGGCGCATATTGGGCTGCTTTGCATAAAATGGGATCCAGTTCAGACAAGTCGTTCTTAATAGATTTATAATCCAACTCCAAGTCAAAATATGGAACCCATATATGTAAAAATTCGTCTTCTTCCGTATCGCAGAACAGAATATGTTTGTCCAATTCTTCCAGTTCTAAATATCGTCCAAATGCAATGCCGCCAATTCGATTGGATTTTTCATTACATGGTTCCCAACGGAAGGATTGTCCACAATCCAGTGTTTGCATCAGGTTAAATTCGTTGCTTTTCGGTATCATAATGCCGGCCGGTGTTTTTGTATATTCCATAAAGCCTCCTTTTCTGATTGTCTTATAAAAATGTCGAAATATCTGATATGGTACTGTAATACTACCATATTTTTAGCCATACAGCAAAGAGGAAAATAATAGATGCATACTTTTGTGAAAACGTCAAGTATTATTTTTTTATTGAGAATTTTGCAGAAAAATTTGTTTTCCCGTGAGGTTATACTAAATGTTTTTTTATTTTACAAAATACTACCATTTTCGGTTTACATAATATTTAACCGAATAGAATTGTTTAAATATTTAGAATAGCTGTTTTCGCAGTTATTAACATTTTCCACAGAGTTTTCAACAGAACTAACAAAGTTGTCAACAAATATTATGTAAACTATAAAATGTTACAAATTGATTACAAAAAGTATAACAAAATAGTAGTCAAGTAAAAAATAAAAAAAGTTATCTAAAAATAAGATAAAAATAAGGTATAAAATTTTACGAATTACTAAATTGCAATTTTACAATAACCAATAAAATGTTAGATAAATTTGTCAAAAAAAGATGAAATAGCAAATGATGGTATAAATAAAAATAAGATGCCAAAAATAGGAATAGCAGATTCAATATTAAAGAGAAAAAGGGAGTAACAGTATGGTAAGAGGAGTAAGCAGACAAATTATAGAAGTACCAGATACAGGGAATATTTATTATGAAAAGGCATATCTAGTGGTAAAACCGGAATTTTCAGATGCACAGCGCACGTTGTTGGAGAAAGAGGCCAAGCGTGTTTTGCGTGCAATGGATGCCCCTTCAAGTATCAAACGAAAGAATAAAAAATGGATAACTGCTCTGTATTTTTTTGCTGCAGCGCTGGTAGGTGCAGGAATTATGGCAGGCTGTTTTTTCTTATTTTAACGGCAACCTGATACAATGAATCAATTATTGCATTGTTGATAAAACGTTTCGCGTTTTTTATGCTGTTAATAGAAAAAATTCTGTTTTTTATGAGCTATGTAGATACAAGTTCTTTACTATTATTACAATTTTGTAATTAAGGGAATCTCACACATTTTTCTTGTGAAACGTAAATTTTATATTTGATTGTTGAAAATAGATGTGTCTTGTTTATCATGATATTACATTTATCAGTTAGAAATTGCGTAGCAATTTTTTTAATGTTATAACAACCTTACAATAGCAGCAAAATTAAAAATTTTGGCTATTGGCAAGAACGTTTTAGCATCAATCAGTTAGAAATTGCATAGCAATTTCTTTAATGCTATAATAAAACACAATGCAAATAAGGAGTATTGTGGATTATGATAGATAAAACAAAAAACGAATCTGAAAAAAATACAGGGGCAAAAGGTGAGAATATTATTGCAGGCAGAAATGCCGTAAATGAGGCGTTGCGTTCGGGAAGAACCATTGACAGTTTATATGTTGCCCGTGGACAAAAAATAGGTTCCTTAACAGCGCTGATTGCAAAAGCCAAACAGAAAGACATTACCATTAAAGAAGTGGATGTAAAAAAATTAGATTTTATGTGTGGAAATGCCAATCATCAGGGTGTTGTGGCAGTAGCGGCAATCAAGGAATATGCCAGTTTGGATGATATTTTCCAATTGGCACAGTCGAGAGGCGAGGCTCCGTTTATCATATTGGCAGATGAATTGGAAGACCCTCATAATTTAGGTGCTATTTTGAGAACTGCCGAATGTACGGGAGCACATGGCGTAATTATACCAAAACGCCGTGCAGTTGGATTGACTTATGCGGTTGGAAAATCTTCTGCAGGTGCTGTAGAGTATGTGCCGGTTGTGCGTGTAACCAATATGGCTGCAACCGTAGACTTATTGAAGGAGAAAGGTCTTTGGATTTATACAACAGACATGAAGGGTGAAACATGGTGCACTGTGGATTATAAAGGACCTGTTGGACTTGTAATTGGTTCTGAGGGCAGTGGTGTTAGCCGTTTGGTAAAAGAAAAAGCAGATTTTACTGTAACATTGCCTATGGTTGGACATATTAATTCGTTGAATGCGTCTGTAGCCTGTGGTGTGCTTTGTTATGAAATTGCGCGCCAAAGACAGGGAATCAAAGCCAATTAAAAGTATCTTGCCTGTCATATTTTCGTCACACATTTATGTTATAACATCCTTGCAACAACTACAAAATCATAGATTTTGGTTGTTGACAAGAACGTTTTAACGTTGATATGTTAGAAATTGCATAGCAATTTCTTTGATGTTATAACAAGCTCATTCCTAGGAAATAGGTGTAAGTTTTGGTAAATGCAAGAAAGCTGTAAGAAATCGCTTTGAAAAATTGCGGCGAAATTGTTCTTATGGTATAATATTAACGTATTTTTTTGTAATAATAAGTTAGAAGATATTAAGAAACTGATTAGGAGCGATGAAATAAATGAGTAAAGATAAATATAATGCTCCTCAGGGTTCAGACAGTGAATTTGTAGATGAAATTTTAGCAGAGGCACGCAAGATGCGTGGCAATGTAACAGAAGAACTGGATGATCAAGATATTCCACTGGCACAGGCAAGACCTGTTGGCAATATGTATAAACAGACAAAAAAACCTGCAGAACCTGTTCCAAAGCCAAAACCGGTGGTAAATCCCCCCACCCCTGAGATGAATCCGCCTGCAATCTCACCGGAAATGCCCCAGCAACCTGCCCCACAGCCTGGCAGCAACGTCATAGATCAAGAAGATGCCGGTACCAAGAAGAAAAAGAAACGGTTTGGTAAAAAAAATCGCCAGGAAGTAACTGCCGGCGAAGATGATATTTATTTTGGTTTAAAATTAAAAACCGTTGAGGAAGTAAAGGCACAGCGTCGCGAAGAGTTAAATAAAGAAGGCTATTCGGGAGGTCCTTTACAAGTATCGTCCCCGACTTCAACATTCGCACATTTATTTGAAGATAACGGACCCGATACCAGTCCTGAATTTGAAGAAAAATTCCGTCAGCTGCACCGTCAAAGGCAGGAGCGTGTAAAAAGAGCTGCACAGGAAGCAGGAGAAGAAGTAGAAGACGTATTTTCTCTTTATGAAGAATCAAAAGAAGCAGAACCGGTCTATTCTGACTTAAAAATTCCGGAACCGGAGTCTCCCGAAAAAATTGTGGAAGAGTTGGTCAGCGATACGTTCCGAAAACAGGAGCAACCCACCATATCAGCAAAGAGAAATGATGATGTAATTGAACATCAACTGTATGAAGATGATTTGCAGGCAGAAAAGCAGAATGCAGAGCTACGACAATTGATTGATGATGTTTTGGCAAAAGAGACAGTTGTGGAGGTAGATCCTCCATTACATACGGAATCTATATTTGGTTTGGTTGCCAAAGAACGTACGCAGGACACCGTCAATGCAGAAATCGCTGGAGAAGAGAAACAAAAAGAGGTTTCCCAGCCTGTTGAGATAGAACAGGAAGAAATACAGGAACAGAGTGCCGAATCAATTGAATCTGTTGCTCAGGTTGGGCCAGAGGACGAACTGGATGTTCCTGATTTTGTATCTTATCCTTCTTCCAAAACAACACCTGTTCATGAGACTCCAGAGAAAGAACATGCGCATCAGAATACCCAAACTGCAGAAATTGTCGAAGAATCTCCTGTGATTTCTGAGGAGCAATCCACGGAAGTTGCTGCTGAACCGATACAGGAAGAACCGTCTCAAGAGCATCTATCTGCTGAGATACAATCAGAAGGATCTGAGCCGTTGTCTGAAGAACAGACAGAAACAACGCAAGAAATGAAACAACCGATAGAAATGTCTGAGGTGGTCGAGGAAGCAACGGATACTGTTCAGAATGAGACATCTCAAGAAGAGCAGCTGTCCGGTGATGTACCATCAGAACAACCGGAAGAGGCGTCCCAAACAGAGCTCCCCCAAGAGCCTAAAGCAGAAGGACAGGATGCAGAATCATTGGAGAGAGACTCCACAACAGAGGCGGATTCTCAAGATGTTGAACAGGCAGAATCATCCCCAGAGGAACAGCAAACGGTAGCGGCTGCTGAAGTGATGGAAGAAAAAGACATAGACTTAGTAACTAAGCCGGTACAATATGTATTTAATAAAAGACCCGTTCGCACATTTTCCATTCATGGTATTGGAGACGTTTTGGCACAGGAAGCAAAGCAATTTACCCAATTACTTCATCCTGAGACCATGACACAACAAGAGCAAGCAGCAGTTCCTGTAGAACCAGAAGCGGTGCAAGTGAAAGAGGATAAACCGAAGGTAACGCATCCGCAGGGGCCTGTTAAAAACGAGAGTGTCAAACCACAGAAAAAAGAGGATTCTCATAAAGAGTCTGCTCGTAAACCCTCCGGTCCCAGAATCATTCGTACCTCTCGTTTCCAAATTATCGATAAGACCAATGCGGGACAGCCTGATGAGGTTTCCAATATAGAGCACATTGAGCCACAGGAACCAAATACTCCTGCACCGTCAGATTCAAATATGGAAACAGATGCT
Source organism: uncultured Oscillospiraceae bacterium (assembly GCA_900541905.1). GTDB lineage: Bacteria > Bacillota > Clostridia > Oscillospirales > Acutalibacteraceae > UMGS1071. The sequence goes on along the minus strand of UQLQ01000006.1, from coordinate 13,130 downwards.
GTTGAACAGAAATCTGCAACCCCTGAGGTGGAAGATAACAAAACATCATCTGCTGACCAAAAGACGAAAATTGTCAATTTACAGGATATCAAAGCGAAAAAACAACAACCTCCGATTGACTTAAATCATATGGAGCAAGTACCGGAATATGTTCCAAAAAAGAAAAAGAACATATTCAGAAGAGAAAAAATCAATCTTTTCACTGATATTGAAGATGAAGAGGAAATCATTCCGGAAGAAGCACAAGCAGAACAGCCGGAATTGGAGGATTTTACATCGAAAGAAGATGCACGTTCCATTGCAGGTGAATTGCGTAAAAATATTCGCACCTTATTTCTGCGTTCGGTGGTAACGGGTATTTGCACAGCAGTCTTGCTTATCTTTGGTTTCTTTGCGGAATACCATATTTTTGGTGCTGATATCAGTCCTGTTGCATATGCAGCTACCAGTTTGGTATTTTTGGCTATTGCAATCGGCGCATGTGCAACCACGATTTTTAACGGGCTAAAGTCATTGGTCAAGCTTCGTGCGAATGCTGATTCTGCCATTGCAATAGCAACAGTAGTAATTGCGATTCAATCTGTTGTACTGTTGTTCATGCAAGATGCCTTGGCTGCTGGAGAAGTACACATTTATTCTGCGTTAATCACAGGCGGATTACTGCTGAATACACTGGGTAAGCTTACCATGGTACGCCGTATCAAACAAAACTTCAACTTTGTTGTTTCAAGCGCAGAAAAAAATACGGTTGAATTAATTGAAAACGCTGAAATAGCAGCACAGATGGCCAAAGATTGTGTTGCCGGTATCCCTGTTGTTGCATATCAGAAGAAATCTAAATTCTTCAGCAATTTCCTGAGGAATTCTTATGCACAAGATTGCAGTGAGCTGACTTCTCAAATCATTGCACCGTTAGGATTTATTTCATCTTTGGTACTGTTCATTGTAAGTATGATTATCAGCAAAAATGTAGGCACAGGATTTACTGCATTTGCAGCTTCTATGTGTATCTGTGTTCCTATGGCAAATATGCTATGTGTTCATTTACCTGTTTCACGTCTATGTAAACTAGCCAGAAAAAATGGCGGTATGCTGGTCGGCTATGAAGCAGTAGATAAATTTGCAGATACCAATGCCATTATGATTGAAGCGGATGACTTGTTCCCAAAAGGCACTGTTGAGCTTAAGGGTATAAAAACATTTGGAGAACAAAGAATTGATAAAGTATTATTAGATGCCGCTTCATTAATGGCTCAAGTTGGTGGACCTTTAAGCGAAGTGTTCTTAGAAGTGGTCAAAAATCATGAAGATATTTTACCCCATGTAGAAAATGTAGCGTATGAAGACGAATGCGGGGTCGTCGGTTGGGTGTCCGGTCGCCGCATTCTGGTGGGGAACCGTGACTTAATGAATCATTACAGCGTGGATGTTCCTGCTGTACAAATTGATAGAGAGCACGGACATCAATTGGTATATTTGGCAGCAGGTAATGAAGTGGTAGGCGCATTTGTGCTTGCTTATCACGTAAGCAGTGAGAAGAAGCAAGAGATGCAGCGTATGGCCAAAAATGGAATCGGTATTATTGTAAAAACAACAGATCCTTCTGTTACTGCTGAATTTATTTCGCAACAATTTGGTATTGATAGTCATGCCATTACGGTACTTTCAGGACCGTTGGTACATACCTATAACGAGCTAACAAATAAAGTAGAAGAAACAAGCAATGCAATGTTTGCCACAAAAGGAAAAGCAACTTGCATGATGCGCGTGATTACTGCATGTGTCCGCGAAAAAAGTAATATTTCTATTGTTCGTTTGTTGCAAAGTGTTTCTATTATTTTAGGGTTTGTCTTGGTAGCATTTTTAGTGTGCTTCTCAGGCTTAAAGCAAATCAGTACGCTTGCAATGGTGATTTATGAGGTATTTTGGTTGGTTGTACTGTTAATCCTTCCGAAAATAAGGCGATCTTAATTTTATAGTAATAAAAAAGCTGTGATGTTTATTTATATCACAGCTTTTTTCTATGATAAAATTCGACAAAAAGTATGCTTGATTCTATTGTATGATGTTTCTATGTTCAGCAGAGATTCTTTTTAGCAAATTTATATACATAAATTTTATTTACTTTTTATGAATAGTGTAGAACTTCAATCAAATTGTTGTATTATATGTACAATAGGTATATAATTATAATGTATTATTGAAATAAATTGTAATGTTTACCTAAAGAAAGGGAGTCTTATTGTTGAAACAATATCATGCAAAGCAAATTTTAAATATTGCGTTGGCAGGTCACAGCAGCTCCGGTAAAACTACAGTCGCAGAAGCAATGCTATTCTTGTCTGGTGGATTGGAACGTTTGGGAAGAGTTTCTGAAGGTACTGCCACCTTGGATTTTGACCCGGAGGAAATCAAGAGAAAAACATCCGTCACCACCGCAGTTGCACCTGTGGAATGGAAAAATTACAAAATTAATTTAATTGACACTCCGGGATTGTTTGACTTTGAGGGAAGCGTATGCGAAGCAGTACGCGCTGCAGATACGATGTTAATTGCGGTATCAGCGAAAAGCGGTGTTAGTGTTGGTACGGAAAAGGCAGTTGCTGCAGCGAATCAAAATGACTTAGCAAAAGTCTTTTTCGTCAATGGTCTTTGTGATGAAAGTGCTGACTTTTATAAAGTATTTCAAGATTTAAAAACATATTTTGGACCTGCTGTTTGTCCGTTGGTCGTTCCTTTTATAGTAGACGGAAAAGTAGATTGTTACATAAATTTACTGGAATATAAGGCGCATCGTTATGAAAACGGCGCTATGAAGGATGTACCTATGCCTGATATGGGAACACGATTGGATGGTTTACGTACGGCTATCTATGAGGCCGTTGCAGAAACAAGCGATGAAATGTTTGAAAAGTATTTTTCAGGTGAAAAATTCACGCCGGAAGAAGTTATTTTAGGTATCAGCAAAGGTGTAAAAGAGGGTAAAATCTATCCTGTTTTTTGCGGTGACGCTCAATTAACCGACGGTGTTGACCAGATGCTCAACGGTCTTATTTGGCTGGCACCTACCGTTGCCGATTATGGTTCCGAAATAGGAGTAGATATAGAAGGCAATCCCGTAGAAATTGCAGTGAATGAGGATGCTGCCACAGCAGCGATTGTATTTAAAACAGTAGTGGATCCCTTTATAGGAAAATTAACATTTGTAAAAGTTGTTGCGGGTAAGTTAACCGCAGATTCTCCTGTTATGAATATGCGTACAGGCGAGCAGGAACGCATGATTAAAATGTATTATATGTGCGGTAAAAAACAGGAAGAGACAAAATGCATTTGTGCGGGAGATATTGGGGCAATTCCTAAATTACAGCACACCAATACAGGCGACACGTTGTGTTCTCCAACCAGAAAAGTTGTTTTGGAAGGAGTGACGTATCCGGAGCCGGTATTGTCTATGGCAATTTTGCCAAAGCAAAAGGGAGAAGAAGATAAAGTAGCGCAAGGCGTCTTGCGTTTACTTGAGGAAGATCCTACGTTAAAGTTTGTCAATAACGCAGAAACACATCAAATGATTCTTTCCGGATTAGGTGAACAGCATTTAGATGTTGTAGTTTCAAAATTAAAAGGCAAATTTGGTTTGGATGTAACACTGGAAAAACCGAAAGTTGCTTACCGTGAGACGATACGGAAAAAAGTGCAGGCACAAGGAAAGCATAAAAAACAGACCGGCGGACATGGTCAATTTGGCGATGTTTGGATTGAGTTTGAACCAAGTGACAGTGAAGGATTGGAATTTGAAGAACGAGTGGTAGGCGGTGCTGTTCCAAAAGGATTTTTCCCTGCAGTAGAAAAAGGTTTGCGTGAGAGCATGCAAAAAGGTGTTCTTGCAGGATATCCTGTGGTAGGATTAAAGGCGACTTTGTATGACGGGTCATATCATCCTGTAGATTCCTCTGAGATGGCCTTTAAAATGGCTGCTGCCGCTGCTTATAAAGCTGGTATGCCAAATGCTTCTCCGGTATTGTTAGAGCCGGTAGGTAATTTAATGGCAACCGTTCCCGATGAAAATATGGGCGATGTAATGGGAGAAATTAATAAACGCCGCGGTAGAGTTTTAGGAATGCATCCTGCCAATGCAGGATATCAAACAATTAATGCAGAAGTTCCTGTTGCCGAAATGCATGACTTTTCTACTTATATCCGCCAGAATACCCATGGCAGAGGCAACTATCTGTTTTCTTTTGTAAAGTATGAAGAGGTACCCACGCATATTGTGCAAGATATTTTAAAGGAAAATCAAGATAAAGAATAGCAAAAATGGCAAAACAATTTGTTTTGCCATTTTTTTATATGGATATATAACTTATACTACTATTTCAGATAAAAAGCATAATACAGTAGGTCTCGTGGTTCAATTTACAAGTTCTCTTATCGTAGTGCTGATTATGAAATCATAAAACAGTTTTGTAAATACAATTTAGACGTTATTTTATTTGAAACGTTGGAGTAATGCAGTGTGGATAGAGGTTAATAGTTTACAAATAGGGATTAAGTAGGAGACGTAAATGAATTTTCAAGATGGCAGTGCAGTTTTGGTGAGTTACCATATGCAATGATATTTTGAAAAAGAATGATGTTATTTATTTGGGAAAATATAAAACAATGTCTATTTCTGTTTTATTACAGGAGTTAATCGGGTGTAAGCAATATATTTATGAAAATACTATGACAAGGATTTAATTTTGCTTAAGAGAGCATATTACTTCTTAAAAAGATTGTGAAAAGAATATACATAGTTAGTAAACTGGTTTATTTTTACAACTGTTTATCATAAAAGGCAGCCATTTAATGGCTGCCTTTTATGATTCTGGTAGTGCTATTTTAAATAAATTATGATTCATTGGCAATATTAAAAATGTATCTGTTTTTCTTTTTTGCATATTGTACAGTGTAGGCTGTCCCGCCGGTTTGATTTACTAGGTAACAAATGCAGTACAAGCTGTTATCTATCATATAATGATTACGCATATGCATGCATCCGCTGTGATGTTCCTGAGACATATAAATAATTTGATTGGCTTGTTTTAAAATGGTTTGATATACTTCAATATCGTTTGTATCCCATCCGTTTGTTTGCTGTGGAGACGGCAATGCCAGATTCAGCTGTATATGAGGATAAATAGAACGTATCTTTAACACAGCCAATGCCGCAAGTGTATCAAAACCCAACGCTCCTCCGCAAATAAAAGTATCTACACCAATATGAATTAGTTTTAAAATATGTTTTACCAATGAATTATGTATATGTAATATTTCTTTTTTAGGTAAGCGTCTATGCCCGCTAAAACAGCATGTTTGTTCATTCATGTGCATCTTCCTTTTTACATATTTATTATTTTACCACATATTTTGATTTTGTAAACTCATTTGGGGTTAGCAAAATGGAAAAAATAAGTTAATCTTAAATAAGCGGAAATAAATTAGAGAGGTTGCATATGAACGTTGGTCAAGCAGTAAGAGAAAGAATTGCAGAGCTGTGTGAAGAAAAACATATCACTATTAATAAACTGGCTAATATCAGCGGAATTACTCAATCGACTTTAAACAACATTATGAGTGGCAGAAATAACAGTACCACCATATCAACCATTCAAAAAATTTGTGATGGTTTGGAAATTACAGTGACCGACTTTTTCGACAGTCCGTTGTTTTTAGGAATAGAACAAGAGATAAAATAATAAAAAAGAGAGTCTTTCACTTGGAAAGACTCTTTTTTTATTGCCTTTGTTAAAAGACTTATTTTTTATATCTATTTGAATATCACCGTTATTGGTAAACACTTTTAATATTTTGTTACCTCCTGCTTTAGATTCAGGCAGGTTATTTTCTCCTTTTTTAGCAAAGCTTTCTATAGTAAAGTCATCGTAACTGCCTAATATGGTTCCATTTATATTGCCATTCTTCGTTTCCAATGAAATGGTATTGCGCGCATCTAATGTGTTAAATTGAATATTTCCATGGTTTACATACATTGAAACAGAATCAGTGACAGTAAGTGACGGCAGTGTAATATCCTCATTTGTTGTTTTAACAGTCAATGAAGATAGTAGATTTTGAGGAATTCGTAAGCGGATGGTACGATTCTGCAAGGGAGCGCTAAAGCCAATATAACCTGTCCATTGCTTTTCAGTATCGTATGACATGGTAAGGGTATGGTCATCAGAAACTTCAATGTTAAAAAATTCTTTTTCACTTTCATAATAATCAATATAAATTTGATCGTCATCAGATAGTTCCACATCAATCTTTCTGTCAATGGCATCAATGTTAATAGACTGAATTTGTGAGCTGTCAACAGTATAATTTTTTTCTGTAAAGTCAGTTTGTTTGGTAGAACAGCCCGACAAGACGACCATGCTGATACAAAATAATCCAATCATAGTAATAATTTTTTTCATGTTTCCTCCTGATAGTATGATTTCATTGATTTTCTAAAAAGTTTGATTATAATATAAATATAAACCTTTGTGTAACACAAGAGTCAAGAGGTGTAAAATGATCAACTGCTTTTCTATCAGTGAGGCGGCCAAAATTGTTGGTTTTACCAGTGAAACACTGCGCCATTATGACAGAATTGATTTGGTAAAACCGTGCGAAAAAAATCCATGGTCAGGTTATAGATATTATTCTGAGCAAGAAATTGTTCGATTAAATACAATACAAGCATTGCGCTGTATGGATTTATCTTTAAAAGAAATTAAAAAAGTGCTGGAGTATGATAATCTGGAAGAAATTATTGAATTTTTAAAGCGGGCAGAGGAAAAAGCAAATCAAAAAATAGAACAATTAAAATATGCGAAATCAAAAATACAATTGGCAAGGGAAGATTATGAGAAAAAGCAGAATGGTAAACAGATGCGGCAGGAAATTTTCTATCAACAAATAGATGAACGTGTTATTTTATTGTCGAATTCTATGCAACAGCCTACATTAAGCAATTTATGGAATTATCACAGCCACTTTTACGAGCAGACAAATGATTTGCAAAAGCAAAAATATTCGTTTGAAGATTTGGCAGGAATTTATACAAAAGACGGTAAATCGTCTTTGTTTGCAGTGTGTATACAATATCCAAGTAAAAAGGATTTGGTAGTTCTGCCATCAGGTACCTATATTTGTGCTAATTGCAGTGAAGAAGACAGAGAGGATATTTTAAAGAAACTGCTGGATATTATAAAACAAAAGTACGGAAAAAATCCTGAATTTATTGTACAGATGGTTGTCATTACCGGAATTTTGCAGTGGAACTACCAAATACAAATATTTTTGGGAGAAGTAGCAGAAATAGACGATGAAAGGTGAAATACAAAAAGAGGAGGTTTTCCAATTGGAAAACCTCCTCTTTTTATTCTTTTAAAACTTCTTTATGGGTTAATAGTTTGAAATCATGATTTGTTAAAACGTCAATCGCAGCGGATGTGTCTTCCACGCGTAATATGATAATTGCCTCACCAATTTTACGGCTTGTAAATGCGTAAATATATTCCATACTAATATGTTGTTTTGCCAGCAATTCAATCACAGTGGATAATCCGCCTGCATTGTCCGGTATTGCAACTCCAATTACTTTTGTCAACGAAACTGTAAATTTGGCCTTTTCCAGTTCTTCCATAGCCTTTGCTGGTTTATCCACTATCATACGTAAAATACCATATTCATTGGAATCTGCTACACAAAGAGCCAAAATATCGATATCAGCTTCTTTTAAAATTTGGGTGACTCGTGACAAACGGCCGGATTTATTCTCCAGAAATACAGAAATTTGTTTTAATTGCATATGAAAATTCCTCTTTTCTTTGCTTATCAATAGAAGGGATATACTTATCGCAAAAGCGAATATATGTATTTGTAACTAAAAATTTATGTCAAATGGCGATTATCAATCACGCGTTTCGCTTTTCCCTCTGAACGCGGTATTGATTTTGGTTCCAACAAGCGCACTTTTGCAGAAATATTTAGTATGGATTGCAATGCACAGGCAATTTTTCTTTCAATTTCCGTTAAGCTTTTCAATGTATCTTGGAACATGTCGGCTGTCATTTCTACTTGTACCTCTAAGCTATCCGTATTATTGGCACGGTCTACCACAATTTGATAGTTGGGGTCCATATTAAGGGATAAAAGAACGGCTTCAATTTGAGATGGAAATACATTGATACCACGAATAATTAACATATCGTCTGTTCTGCCTTTTGGTTTGCACATCTTTACCAATGTTCTGCCACAAGAGCACGTACCGCGTTCCAATTTACAAATATCGCGAGTACGGTAGCGAATTAAGGGTAACGCTTCCTTGCCGATGCAGGTAAATACCAGCTCTCCAAATTCTCCGTCAGGAAGAACTTCTTCCGTATCAGGATCAATAATTTCAGGATAGAAAAAATCTTCGTTAATATGCATACCTTGTTGTGCCGGGCATTCAAATGCTACGCCGGGACCTGCAATTTCAGACAAACCGTAAATATCATATGCCTTGATATTTAAAATTGCTTCCAGCTCCTGACGCATGTGTTCTGTCCAAGGTTCAGCGCCAAAAAAGCCAGCGCGTACAGGAAGCTGCTTTGTATCAATCCCCATATCTCTTGCGGTTTCCCCAATATACATAGCGTAAGAAGGTGTACAGCATAAAATATTAGAACCGTAATCCTGTAAAATTTGTACTTGGCGTTTTGTATTTCCTGAAGAAACAGGAATTGCGGTTGCACCCATATATTCCGCTCCATAGTGCAGCCCCAACCCTCCTGTAAACAGGCCATAACCATAAGAAACATGGACATAATCGGATTTTGTAGTACCAATGCTGGTAAGCGCGCGTGCAACAGAACGAGACCATACATCAATGTCATTTTTGGTATAACCTACAACAGTTTGTTTTCCTGTAGTACCGGAAGATGCATGAATTCGCACCAATTTTTCTTTTGGAACAGCAAACATGCCAAAAGGATATGTATTTCTCAAATCATCTTTTACTGTAAATGGCAGTTTATGCAGGTCGTCAATAGAGTGAATATCATCGGGAGATACCCCCATAGCATCCATTCGCTCTTGGTACAGAGGTACGTTTTCATATGCATGTTTGACCATGTGTTTTAAACGTTCGGTCTGAAGTTGACGCATTTCGTCAGTAGATGCACATTCTATTTCAGGATCTAAATATTGTTTTGGTACAGACATTCCAAGTTCCCCTTTGATTTACTTATTATTGTTACTATGATACTAGGAGTTATAACCTAATACAAATGCTTTTTCATTCATTTCAATAAATTTAGCAGGTACAGTTGCCTTGATGGTGTCTAGCCAAACTTGTTTGTCAATATCCAGCTGTTTTGCCATAGCACCCAACAGAACCACATTTACTGCTTTGACTGAACCTGCTTGCTGTGCTAATTCCAAAGCATCAAATGCAAGTAAATGCGCTCCTTTATCTGCAATTTGCTTTTCTAAATGTTCAGGATAAGAAGCTGCTCCTGTAATTACAGGCATTGGGTCAATTTGTTGTGTATTGGCAATAATTACACCGCCTTTTTTCAGCCAGGGCAAATATCTTCCGGCTTCCAGCAGTTCAAAAGCCAAAATCACATCGGCTTCTCCGTGTTCAATTACAGGAGAATATACCTTGTCTCCATAACGTACATACGTAACAACAGAGCCGCCGCGTTGACTCATTCCGTGTACTTCTGACATTTTTACATCGTATCTTTGATTCAGCATAGCTGCACCAAGTACTCGGCTGGCCAGCAGCGTGCCTTGACCGCCAACCCCCACAATCACGACGCTTTTTACACTTTGTTTCATGATACTACCTCCTGCTTGCCAATGGCTTTGACTCCACATAGTCCAACGCATACACCGCAGCCTACGCATTGAGTAGCATCAATGACAGCTTTTCTGTTTTTCATGCTGATAGCAGGGCAGCCAATACCCAGACATGCACGGCATCCCACGCATTTTTCGGGATTGATGAAAAGAGGAGGGTTATGCTTGACGGTTTTCAGCAGTGCACAAGGACGGCGCGCTATAATTACGGATGGTTCTTCTGCAGCCAGTTCTTCTTTTAAAACAGTGCGTACTTGTTTTAAATTAAAAGGGTCTACAACGGTAACACGCTGTACGCCCACAGCTGTGCATAGTGCTTCCAAGTCTACAGCAGCAGCCGGTTCGTTATAAATATTTTTTCCGGTAGTCGGGTTTTGCTGATGACCCGTCATGCCGGTAGTAGAGTTGTCTAGGATAATAACAACGGAATTACTCTTGTTATAGGTAATGTCAATCAGACCTGTGATACCGGAATGCATAAAGGTGGAATCTCCAATGACAGCAACTGATTTTTTCTCTCCCTCTGCACCACGCGCTTTGTTGAATCCGTGCAGACCGGATACAGAACCGCCCATACACAAACAGGTATCCATCGCATTTAATGGGGCAGAAGCGCCCAAGGTGTAACAACCAATATCTCCGCTTACAAATACGTTTGCTTTCTTTAACTCATAAAAGACTCCTCTGTGCGGGCAACCGCAGCACATCACAGGAGGACGTACAGGAGTTGGCTCATCTAATGACAATACTTCGTCTTCCTGGTGAAGCATAAGTTTTTTGATGAGTTTTTGAGAAAGTTCTCCGCAGATTGGAAACAGTTCTTTTCCTATAACGGGAACCCCAGTTCGGTTACAGTGGGTCTCAATGATTGGGTCAAGTTCTTCAATAACATATACAGTTTCGACCATTTTTGCAAAATTACGTATCAAATCCACCGGCAAGGGATGTACCATACCCAGTTTTAGATAAGAAACGGTATCACCAAGCGCTTCTTTTGCGTATTGGTATGCTGCACCTGAAACAATCACACCAATTTTTGCGTGGTTGTCTTCCACACGATTGATGTCACAGTTTTCTGCCCATTGAGATAATTTTTTAGTTCTTTCTTCTACAAGAGGGTGTTTGGCTCTTGCAAAAGCAGGAAGAACAACATATTTGCTTGGCTGTTTTTCATATGGTTTTAAATCTATCTCTTCTCTGTCCTGTGTATCTACAATACTGCAAGAGTGAGAAATTCTGGTGGAAAGGCGGATGATAACAGGAGTATCGTATTCCTCTGAAAGAGAATACGCAAGTTTTGTAAAAGAACAGCATTCCGCAGAATCGGAAGGTTCCAGCATAGGAACCTTGGAGGCGATGGCATGATGACGGGAATCCTGCTCATTTTGAGAAGAGTGCATGCCGGGGTCATCTGCAACAGCAATCACCATGCCTCCGTTTACCCCTGTGTAAGATATGGTGTACAAAAGGTCGGCCGCTACGTTCAAACCAACATGTTTCATAGCGCAAAAAGAACGAGCGCCTGCAATGGATGCGCCGGCAGCAACTTCGGCTGCGACTTTTTCATTGGGAGCCCATTCACAATATATTTCTTCAAATTTTGCGGCTGCTTCCGTAATTTCGGTACTGGGCGTACCGGGATAACTGGAAACTACGCGCACGCCGGCTTCGTATAACCCGCGTGCTACAGCCTCATTGCCTAATAATAGCTGTTTCATGATATACCTCCGTGCGGACCAAAACCGCTCGTACATTCATTTTTTGCATAAATTTTCTTAGCATTTTTTATTACATGTTCAACAGTATTTTACTATGTTTCTATATTGAATGCAAGGCGTATTTGCTGGCTTTTTCATCATCTTTTGACGACAATAAACAATGTGTTTTTTCTGAAAATGCAAATATGGATTTACAGTATTTTATAATATGTTTTTGTATAAAATTGCCCTTGTTTTTCTCTTATGCTATAATCAAAATACATAGAAACGTGATATCATAGCGTTTGAAAAAGGAGGATAGCGTATGCTATTGCTTTCTGCGGAAAAAATAGAAAAAAGTTATGGAATCAAACCTTTGTTAAAAGGAGTCTCCCTTTATTTGGAACAGGGAGATAAAATTGGTGTAGTAGGTTGCAATGGAATGGGAAAATCTACATTACTGAAACTGATTGCGGGCGTAGAGCAATGTGATAGCGGCAGTATTACAAAAACACCTCATCTGGTCATTCATTATTTACCTCAGCAGCCAATGATGCAAGCCGGAAATACGGTATTACAGCAGGTATTTTTAGGAGCTTCGGAAGAATTGCGTCAGATGAAAGAATATGAAGCAAAGTCTATTTTAACAAAGTTAGGTATTTCTGACTTTCAGCAGGATGTTTCCACATTGTCAGGCGGACAGAAAAAACGGGTAGCAATTGCAAGCGCTTTGGCTACTCCGTGTGATTTATTGATTTTAGATGAACCTACCAACCATTTGGACCATCATATGGTTGCGTGGTTAGAGCAAACCTTACAGAAATTTAGAGGCGCATTGCTTATGATTACCCACGACCGTTATTTTCTTGATCGGGTTTCCAATAAAATCCTAGAGGTAAACAACGGTCAAATTTACCAATATGAAAGCAATTATTCCGGTTATTTGGAGAGCAAAGCACAGCGTGAGGAGATGGTGCTCAGTTCTGAAAGAAAACGCCAAAGCTTGCTGAGAAAAGAATTACAATGGATTCAAAGAGGAGTGAAAGCGCGAGGAACAAAGAGCCGTTCCCGTGTAGAACGTTTTGAAGCACTGAGAGACAAAGAGGCACCGGAGCTGTCTCAACAATTAGAGATTAGTTCAGTGGGCACGCGTCTTGGAAAAAAGACCATAGAAGTAAATCATATTTCCAAATCTTATGGAGATAAGGTATTGATTCGAGATTTTTCCTACATTCTTCCACGTAACGGAAGAATTGGGATTGTAGGAGAAAATGGGTGCGGAAAATCTACATTGCTGCAATTGTTAAGCGGCAATTTATCTCCCGATGCCGGCACAGTTGAGATAGGGGATACGGTTAAAATAGGATATTACGCACAGGAATGTAGGAACATGGATGAACGTCAGCGAGTGATTGACTACATCAGAGACGGTGCGGAATGGATTGAAACAATCAATGGTAGATTAAGCGCAGCGCAAATGCTGGAAACCTTTTTATTCCGTGGTGAAATGCTCATGTACGGTAAGGAAGCAAGCAACCGAAAACAAGAGATAGACCGCCA
>UQLQ01000005.1 GCA_900541905.1 uncultured Oscillospiraceae bacterium | reverse complement strand
GCTAACAGCCAAAACTTTAGTTTTGTTGCTGTTACAAGGTTGTTATAACATAAAACAAGCCATACACCCCTTTGCACAAAGCACTGCTTTGGGTAACAAATATAAAGAAAAAAGCGCCGCTAAGCGGCGCTTTTTTTCATCATTTTTGATTTGCATATCGTTTTGCTTTTTTATTGGGCATAGAATTTTTAAAAACTGCATTGGTAATCAAAGCAACAATACGTTCTACAACAATACTTGCAACAGCTGCAATACCTAAAATAATGAATGCAGTTCCGGAAGGCATCGTCAACTCCAATAACCCTTTGAAAATATATGCTGCGGCAAAGTATCCAAATGTCATAGACAAGAATAAAAATCCACGCAATGGATTAAACGGACAACAAGCCTTAAATACAGCTGTAATACCAACAAAGCCAACCAAAAGATACATAATGGTATTTGTCTGTTCAGGAGAGACACCAAATAACGGCGCTATGATAAATAATGCTACCACACCAATGGTAGTTGCAACCGCATTTGGAATTGCTCGCCTAAACACTGACGGTAAGAATCGGCCGGTTACTTTTCTGCCATCCGGCTCAAAGGACATAAAGAATGCCGGATATCCCTCAATGGCCAAGTCAATCAATGTGATTTGAATTGGCAAAAATGGAAACGGTTGATTTGTACAAATACAAATAATGGATAACAGAACGGAATAAATTGTTTTTACAAAGAAAACACCTGCAACGCGTGTAATATTATTTACAACACGCCTTCCCTCAGCCAACACTTTTGGTAAAGAGGAAAAATCCGAATCCAATAATACCAATTGCGACACTTGTCTGGCTGCATCGCTGCCTTCTGCAATCGCAATACTGCAGTCTGCTTCACGCAGTGCTAAAATATCGTTGACACCATCTCCGGTCATTGCCACTTTGTGACCGTGTTTCTGCAAGGCTTCCACCAACATTTTCTTTTGTTGAGGTGATACACGACCAAAAACAGAATAACGATTTGCGGCTTTTACCAATTCTTCTTTGGTCTGGATGGTACTCATATCAATGTAATTTTCAGCACCTTCCAAACCGGCTTTTTTGGCAATGGCAGCAACCGTTGCAGGGTTGTCACCTGAAATTACTTTAATTGCAACACCTTCACGTTTAAAATAGTCAAATGTTGCTTTTGCATTTTCACGAATAGGGTCGGTAATCACAATTGCTTTTAACGGTACTACTCCTGTCAGAGGTCCGTCTGCGGTAATGTTATCCTTTGTCATCCCTACTAAAATGACACGGTTTCCGTTCTGAATTTCCTGCTGAATTTCTTCGGGAAGCTGTGATTTGGTTAATCTTTCAGGCGCTCCCAGAACAAGCGTACCAAACTGCTCAAATGTCATTGCACTCCATTTTCTTTGGGATGAAAACGGAATTTTTTGTACGGGTGCATAGCGTTTACACTCTTGATAATATCCCTTAATTGCCTGGAATGTTGCATTGTTATCATCGGTATAATGTAAAAAAGACCCCATGACATCATCGAACCAAGCAATATCATCTTCTCTTCTTAAAGGATAAACCGTCTCTACTTTCATGTTGCCTTCTGTAATGGTACCTGTTTTATCCAAACAAAGCACATCTACATGGGCAAGTGTTTCAAGAGAATACAGTTCTTGTACCAATACTTTACGCTTTGCCAAACGACCTACACCAACGGCTAAGCTAATGCTAATCAACAGAACCAAGCCCTTGGGCAGCATACCAAGCAAACCTGCTGCTGTGGAAACGACAGAAGTGGTAGGATCTCCGCCACGCAAGAAAAATGCTTCCAAAAACAATACAATACCCAAAGGAATAATTAAAAATCCTGTAAAACGGGTTACTTTTCTCATAGAGGTAACCAATTCGGAATGTACTTGTTTCATTTTTTTCGCTTCATGTGCAATGTGTGTGGCATAGTTGTCATTACCTACATGCTCCACTTTTGCATAGCACTTACCGCTGATTACAAAGCTACCGGATAATACCTGGTCACCCGGAACTTTATTGATTGGGTCGGATTCACCTGTTAACAAAGATTCGTTTACTTCCGCTTCGCCCTCTAAAATAATGGCGTCTGAACAAATTTGTTGACCTGCATACAGACAAATTACATCATCCAAAACCAAATCTTCCACCGGAACTTCCCGCTCTTTTCCATCACGTATTACTTTGGCATGCGGGACAGACAGCAAAGAAAGACTATCCACCAATTTTTTTGCTCGTAATTCCTGAATAATCGCAATTAAGATATTGGCAATGATGATAACGATAAACAATAAATTGCTGAAAGCGCCAACACAGGCCAAAGCAATTGCAATAATCAAATTGAATAAATTAAATAAAGTACAAACGTTATCTTTAATAATTTGTCCTGTGGATTTTGATATTTTTTCCGTTGCCTCATTTTTTAGTCCCTTTTCTTTTTGACTGGCAACTTGCTGAGATGTTAAGCCGGTTTTTGCATCCGGATGCAGTCTCTGCTTTTCTTCCATCATATCACCTTTTCTGTTATTTGGTATGTATCAACACATACGGATTGATTGTCATATTTACTATACCATATCTTGCTAACAATACAATAAAAAAATTCTAAACGATTTATAAATTTTACAATGAAAAAATCGGCTGCCAATGGCAGCCGATTTTTAAAACTCTGAATTCTGATTTTTTTCTCTGGGACTGCATAAGAATTCCGCATCGTTAATATGTAGCGTTTCATACAGTTGATAGCTTTTTTTCTCCTGGATTTCGCTCATACTCCATAAAAACATAACTCCCGTTATCGCAAGCATAGCTGACCATACAAATTCTTGCACAAACACCGCACCAATCATACTGCCAATTCCTACAATGAAAAATATCGGCCAAACTCTTTCCATAAAACAACTGTTTTGTTTTTTCACAAAAGGATAAAACACACTCATCATAACGAAACAAAAAATACCAATAAATAATCCTTCCATAGACAAAATGACCTCCAACTGTTATTGATTTATACCTATGGTTTACCATATTGCATCTAACAAAAATTGGTTACAAATAAAAAAATTAGAAAAAAACATAATTTAGACATAATTATGGATTATAATCAAATTATATACTAAATAAAAGAAAAGAATTAGGAGGAAACAATATGCTAAATCAAACACTTGAAGAATTAGCCCTAAATATTTTAATAGAAGGTGAATTTGACACACTACCTATTAAAATTACACATTTGGCAAAGGTAAATCGTGTTGACTATCTGAACAATTTTGAACATGAAAAATTTGAAAATTGTACGGATATATGCCAGTTCATTTTACAAAGCGAAAATATGGATTCCGACCGCGAACAGGCACAAAAATTAGCTGCATTGGTTATGGCTCCTAAATGTGTACTGAAAGCTTGCAAAGTATCCAGCGCTGAAAATCTACATGTATTAACAGCTGTTCCAATCAAAATAGCAACTGAATTATATGAACAGCTGAATACCTCCTCTGCAAGTGAAGCATTGTCGGAGAAAGAAAAGCAAGTAGTTGCTCAGTTCCATTCATTTATCAATCAACAACTAAGCGAAAAACCGCATTTTCACAGACCATAAAAAAAAGGAACGATGTTCAAAATCGTTCCTTTTTTATCTCATTCCATCAAAGATGACTGTGCTTCTTTTCTTTGCTGCTCTCTTTCCTTTTTGGAAAAAATACATCCGCAATAGTCTTGTCGATATAACCCATACTGTTGGGATAACATAAGGGATTGTTTAAATCCTTCTTTCTTCTTAAAATCGGAGCACAAATATGGTATATGATATTTTTCACCCATTAACTGCCCTATCTCATTTAATAGATTTGCGTTTTTATGCGGACTGATGGTCAAAGTAGTGGTAAAGTAATCTGCATCTAATTCAGATGCTTTCTGCGCCGCTTCTGACAGCCTTAATTCAAAGCATTTCTTGCAACGCTCCCCGCCTTCCGGTTCATGCTCCAAGCCACCGGCGCAATGGTAAAACTGTTCCGGATGGTATTCTGTCTCTATGACTTCAATCTCTTGCTCCAACTGCATTTGCTTGAGCAAAGAATGCAGCTCATCCAATCGGCGGTAATATTCTTCTTTCGGAGAAATATTAGGATTATAAAATAAAATTTTGATGATAAAATATTGGGCTAAATACTTTAAAACATAAGTACTGCACGGTGCACAACAGCAATGCAATACCAATACAGGTCGCTTTCCTTCCGCCTGTAATTTTTGTAATGTTTCCTCTAATTTTTTTTGATAATTTAGTTTCATACTGTCCCCTACTGCAAACAATATTTTTTCTAATCGTATCATATTTATCTTAAAAAATCTACTGTTACAGTCAACATAACCACTGTTATCTATTATCTAGTAACACAGCATTTTTCTGGCAAATCCAGTCTGTGGACAAATTCATTGCCGTTCTGCAAGCATTTGTCTGATCCAACACATTCAGCATGACAAAATCATGGATGGTTCCTTGAATTTGTACTGCGGTTACATTGACATCTGCACGCATTAATTTTTTTGCATATGCTTCCCCATCATCTTTCAGCACATCAGCTTCTCCATTGATAATCATGGCATCCGGAAGACCTTTCAATTGATGTACAGAGGCTCTCAGCGGTGAAGCTAAAATATGACTGCGCTGTTTGAACATGGGCAAATATTGATTCCAAAACCATTCCATTCCTGCGCGATACAGATAATATCCTCTTGCAAATCTATGGTAGGACTCTGTTTGAAAACAAGCATTCGTTACAGGATAATACAGCAATTGCTTATGAATCTTGGGGCCGCACTTTTCTTTGGCCAAAAGCGTCATAGCAATTGCCATATTGCCTCCAACGCTGTCTCCCGCGACTGTGAGCGTACGGAAATCAATATTGGTGTATTTTTTTCCTATCAACTGAGGAAGGCGGCATAATAGATAATAACATTGATGAATTGCGGTTGGAAATCTAACTTCGGGCGAGCGCGTATATTCCGGAAATACAACCAAAGAATTGGTACGTGCAGACAATTCTCGAACTAATTTTTCATGAGTATGAAAACTGCCGAACACCCACCCCGCACCATGAATATAAAAAATAATACTTTTTACGGAAGTGTTTTCTTTTGGAGTGACAAAATAAGTGATGATTTCTTCCCTTCCATTGATTTGAACTTGCTCACACTGAATATTGGCAGGATACATATTTACAGGGGCATTTTGCTGGTCTTCCAATTGTTTTCTGCCTTTTGCGGGAGGTAATTGAAAAATAAGAGGCGGCGCTGAGCTTTGCTCGCATACTTTGAAAGCAGCCTCTTCTAAAGGAATACGTCTCATAAAAAACTCCTTTCGTAAGAATTCATTCATACTTATGCTGAAACACCCTATTTCACTCCTCCAATTTTTATGGATATAAAAAACCGACAACTATTGTCGCCGGTCTGATGCAGTATTTACGATGTAAAAACGGTTTCGTTATCAGGTAATCGTTTATGTAGCGCCTCATCTCTTCTCTTGTGAACGGCACGATGTATAAAATAAAGGTACGGCAATCCCAAATTGGTTTCAAGCAGAGAATTGACAATCAATGTTTGCAGACTCTGATTGCGTATTCCTGTAATATTTAAAACAAATTCCCAGCCAAATTGAACCAAAATACCAATGGCAAGGATCCATAAGACAGGAATCTTTTTTGTTTTATCTTTTAATCGAATGTTATAAATACATACAATGCCATATCCAATGGCCAAAATCAAAGCCATAATTCCATAATAATCATTGGTACCCCGCATAATAGAAATTTGCGAAAATTGATTTCCAAAATTTTGTGACAGCAGTGCAGTAGCCAACCAACCTGCAACAATTAAGATTGACCACTCTAAGGTATGTCCATCGCGATCCAGCCACAGCCATATCCATACGAAATTTGTAAATCCGTAACTGATGGAAAGCCATAGCAAAAACCAAAACGGATCTGCTCCAACCACTTGCCGTGTTCCCAGAAGCAAATAGAACATACCGTAATCTACCGCAAAATACAAAGCTCCTCCGATGAGTCCCGCAATCACAGCTTGTCTGCGCTTGGTCCATAGCAACACGCCCAGTAATATCATAAGATAAGCAATATCTAACCAAATATATAAGCTGTTCATGGTTCTTGCCGCAATCACTTCACGTTCCAAGTTCGTCTCCCCCTTTGCATGTTATTTACAAATAAAATGATACCATAATCATCTGTAAAAATAAATATAAAATATACTATTTGTATTATCCTTTTATTTTAAGGAGCAAAATTTGAAATAAGTTGTCAAATGAACGGTGTTTTATGCGCTTACATTGACAAGGTTGCCCCAAGTATGATATGCTACAACATACAGCAAGGAGGCGTTTTTATGGCAGAAAAAGCATCAACAAAAACAATTGCACAAAATAAAAAAGCCTACCATGACTATTTTGTAGAAGAAAGCCTAGAAACAGGCATTGAACTGTTTGGAACAGAAGTAAAATCCTTGCGTCAAGGAAGAGTAAATTTAAAGGATTCCTGGTGTTCGATTGTCAAAGGTGAATTGTTTATAAATGGCATGCATATCAGCCCTTATGAACAGGGAAACATATTTAACAAAGACCCTATGCGCGTAAGACGGTTATTGGCTCATAAACGAGAAATCATGCGTTTATACGGTCACGTAAAGCAAGAAGGATATTCTTTGATTCCCATATCCCTTTACTTTAAAAATTCAAAAGTAAAAGTTCAAGTAGGCTTATGCAGAGGTAAAAAGCTTTATGACAAACGTCAAGATTTAGCCGCTAAGGCTGCCAAACGTGATATTGAACGTGCAATGAAAGAAAAAAATCGATAGGATACCTCCTATTGATCTCTATATGGGGGCGTAAAGGTTTCGACGGGGATTGTGAACCTTAGTAAGCGAGTAGTGGTGCGGACCCACTAAAAACGCCGTATTTTTAAAATTAAACGACAACAAACAAGTTGCGTACGCAGCCTAATTAAGGCTGCCGTCTCATTTAGGAGTACCACGGCCTGAATTGAGATGTCGATGAGTGGTGCACGTGAACCAAGTGACGCCTTTCACTTGGTCATGACTCAAAGGCTACCAATTCTTTCAGCTTTCCAATTAGCGGTAAGATGCGGGAATATTAAATAATTGGATACACTCGTAGAAAGCTTTGGCAAGTGATTTTCGGACAGGGGTTCGATTCCCCTCGCCTCCACCATATGTCGAGGAAACCGATTTTGTGTAAAACAAAGTCGGTTTCTTTATTTTCCGATTTGTGCTATGCTCGTTTAGGGTGGTGTAATGGCTAAGGGATTTTCAGCATACGATTCGGCACTAATGTTCTCTAATTCTTTTAAGATTTTACTTACTGAACATATGTTGGTGCGGACAACCGGAAACTATGAAAAATTCACATTGCTGATTCCAGCAATGGTAAATGGCACATTTGCATGTGAACTATTTCTTAAAGCTTTATTGGAAATTCCTCTTAGAGGGCATAAGCTTTATAATGACTTGTTTTGCAAACCGGATTTGTCTACTGCATAAGAGATAGAAACAGTTGCCATTGAATGCTTTAAAAAGAAAAAGAACACCATAATTAATTCAGAGCAATTTATTTCTAATTTTAAGACCATAGAAAGATCTTTTGAAGAGTTCCGTTATTTTTACGAACCCCAAAACAACAGTGAAATGAAAGTATATAATATTGATTTTCTTGAAGTCCTGGTCTTCTTATTAAGAGCAATCTGTGAGCAAAGATTCGGTATAAGGCCGGTACGAGATTAACAAATGTTGGTATCTTTTTTGTAACGTAAACCCACCAAACTGAGCCCGGACGTAATACTCGTTCCCGGCCCGTTTTTTATTTTTCCTTTTCATTCGCGTTTATAACGGGTATCTTTTTGTATCGTAAACTCATAATAAATCCGAACCCTATGTTGATTGGTCATAGGTTCGGATTTATTATTTTGTATTGAAATATGACTGTCTATAGTATTTGAAAAATATTAGGGTGGATTTTCCAGTATATCCTCTTGTGACAATTCTGTTGTATTCATTTTTTATAAACTAATAAAAGAACTATGTTCTATCCTGTTACTTTAATAAAAAATTTTATAAAATGATGATACATTGTTAAAATTGAAATTATCTGAAAATTACAGGGATATTGTAATTGATTTTAGAAACCTATTTTCTATTTTTACTTTATAGTAAGCACAATCTGTCAAATTTGTAAGTTCATTGTAAGATTAATCGATGTTATATCATTACCATTTATACTATGATAAGAGCAGAAAAGAAATTGAAATCTAAATAAAACCAAGGAGGTTTACTATGCAAACGAATAAGACTCTAAAAGGAGTAATCATAGGAATTATAATTGTAATAATATGCGGTGGTGTTGCTACGGCGGCAATTGTTTTAAATTATAATAAAATATTTTCGCAAGCAAACGGATTAATCGTACTGTCTGAAGAACAATATACAACAGCAAATGAAACAACTGCAAAAGAAAAAGCAGAAAATTACAGTATTTCAACCATTAAAAAAGCAGGCGATACCATCATCATGAAAAAAAGTGACATACAAAAAATTTATGATAAAGGCTTTATCACACAAGCCGAGGGAGAGCATGCAAAACGATTAGAAAAATTAACATTAAATGACTCCACCCCTACTTTATGGGCAAAAGAAAAACAAGAGAATATCAAAATAAACAATAAAATATTACAGGTGCATTATGGAGGAAATTGTCTTTTAGGTGACGGAAGAGTTCTGGCAAAGAGAATCTTAGTTGTACCTGATGCATCATTCGAAGAGATTAAGGCAGATGTTTTTAAATTATTTTGTTTGGAATACAAGAAAAACAATCCTAAATACGATTTTGGAATCGGGAATAATCAAGTGTATCAATCTGTTGATATGCAATTAACTGGGATTTATAAGTAATAATATATTAAATTTCATAATATCATCTTAAGAGCATAGAGTATACTCTATGCTCTTATTTCATATATCAATATGTTCTCACTATTATACTGCACATATAGTTTATGTTGTGTCATCACATAACATCGGATTAAACTGTTATTAAGTCATCTACTTGATCATTGTGTAGAAACGCAGCCAACCACAATGATTTCGTACATTTTTATAAATTTAATTTTATTTATTTTTATGGGAAAGCTATATCGGTAACCATGGAATGTTGATTTTTTTAATTATATGTTTCCATTTGATCATCACTGATTTCTTGAAGTATAACGATAAAGGAGTATCTTATGAAACAGAACATGTTGATCCTATTTTCTTTGTGTCTGATTTCAATTTTGGTCACAGGCTGTTCTCAAGAAGATAATATATCTTCCAATGAAATATTTTACCAGAGTTCATCAGAGATTACCTCTTCGGAAAGTGAGGAATCTGAAATATCATCGGAGGAAAATAATCAGCCTGAAGCAAGCTCAAGGAGCAATCTCCCCGAAAACCACCAGCAAATCATAGAATCTTCGGAATCTGCTGCCAAAGAATCTATACCTGAAAATAATACACTGCCCCCATCCAACGCACAAAGTATCGCACCCCCACAGTACAACGAACCCGTAGAAGAAACACCACCCACAACCTGTACCAATGAAGGAAATCAAGTATTTCAATTGGTGAATCAGAGAAGAAAAGAAAATGGTCTTACGGAACTTACTTATCGTAATGATATACAGGATGCGGCAAATATTCGAGCCAACGAAATCATCTCCACCTTCTCCCATACAAGACCGGATGGCTCCAGCTGCTTTACTTCCGTAAACGTGAATTACTACGCAATCGGAGAAAATATTGCTAGTGGGCAAAAAAGCGCTGCGGAAGTTATGAATGCTTGGATGAATTCACCGGGACATCGCGCCAATATATTGAGTAAGCAATTCACCGGAATAGCCGTAGGTGTTGTACAATATCAAGGCGTAAGCTATTGGGTACAAATTTTCATTGGATAGCCACCTCTTGATAGATAAAAAGCAATTTACGTGAAGCAAAAGCTTTCATTTTTGTAAAATATGTTCTCTCCTTTTATATTTCATAAAATGGTAACATTATATATCTTGACTTTAACACCCATGAGAGTATACTAAAATAAAAAACACCATAGGATATGTATCAGGGAGGTTACAAGTATGGAAAATATTGTAGTAGCTGTTTTTCCGGTAGAAAGTGAAGCTTATCAAGCTTTTTCAAAAATTAAGGACGGAACTACAGAATTGTCCGGTTATTTGGTTTCCCAAATGGCAATTGTCAAAAAAATGGGTAATAATGTACAGCTGGAAGATGCATTTGATACTGGCAGAGAGACCAGCGATGACACCATAGCTGGGGGACTGATTGGTGCTTTAATCGGTATTATAGGTGGTCCTTTGGGTATTCTACTGGGCGGAGGTATCGGTACTTTAATTGGCAGCTCCATAGACTTAGGTGATATTGACACAAATAATTCTATGATAGAAAGAGTATCTTGTATATTATCGGACGGAGACACTGCTTTGATTGCATTTGTGCAAGAAGATAATACAATGTATTTTGATAATGTGCTAAATACATTCCAAGATGTATCCATTACCAGATGGGACGCTGCTATTTTGGAGCAAGAAATTGAAACAGCACGTGTGTTGGAAAAAGAATTTGCTAAAACAGCAAAAAAAGAGTTACGTGAGAAAAAATCTCAAGAGCGCAAAATGAAAGCAGAAGAAAGACGTGCCAAGATGAAGCATGAGTTTGAGCAATTAAAAGAAAAAAAGCATAATAAATAATAAAAAACACCAACTGACTTTCAGTTGGTGTTTTTTCATAACTCGCTTCTACCCTCTAAAGCACGTGATAAGGTAACTTCGTCTGCATATTCCAAATCTCCGCCTACGGGAATTCCATATGCCAAACGTGTTACTTTGATTCCCAATGGCTTTAATAATCGGGAAATATACATGGCAGTTGCCTCGCCTTCCACAGTCGGGTTTGTTGCCATAATTACTTCTTTTACTTCAGGATTTTTCACTCTGTCCAACAGTTCTTTGATACACAGCTGGTCAGGTCCAATTCCTGCCAAAGGAGAAATGGCACCATGCAGCACATGGTATGTGGCATGAAACTCATTGGTTCTTTCCAAAGCGAACACATCTCTCGGATCTTCCACCACACATATAATAGAACGATCTCTTTCCTCATTCCTGCATACAGGACAAAGCTCTTGATCAGTTAAATTACAGCATACTTTACAATAGTGAATGGCATTTCGTGCCTCCAGTACTGTATTTGCAAATTGCTCTGCCTTTTCCTTTGGCATACCCAAAACATAGTACGCCAAACGCTGTGCAGATTTATGACCGATTCCCGGCAAACTTTCAAACTGCTCCACCAATCGAGCCAGAGGAGCTACATGATAAGATGCCATAGATTAGAACATACCCGGCATATTTAAGCCGCCGGATAATCTTTCCATAGTCTCTGCTTTTTCTGTTGAAGCAGCTCGAATTGCTTCATTTACCGCTGCAATCACCAACTCAGATAGCATATCAATATCTTCAGGGTCTACTACCTCAGGTTTAATATCAAGAGATTTCACTTCCATTTTACCTGTTACCACTGCTGTTACTGCATTGCCGCCAACGGTAGCGGAATATTCTTTCATCTCCAATTCGGAGTTTGCCGCATCCATTTCTTCTTGCAATTTTTGTGCCTGACGTGCCAATTGTTGTAAATTTGTACCTCCGCCATTACTGAATCCTTGTGGTAATCTCGCTTTCATGTTATATTCCTCCAAATTATATTAATTCTTTTTTATTTGAACATCAATTCCCGCTTGCTCCGCTTGTTCTGCAAGCTGCTTTAACGGGTCTGAGTTTACTGTATGAGTATCCTCTTTTTTTCTGTAAGGCCCTAACTTGTACACCTTGCCTGTAGCTTGCCGTATTGCCTCTCTCATTTGCTCCCTTTGAGATGATTTCCGTAATAATTCAAAGGCCATAGAGTCGGACGGTGCATCTATCAAAACATAATCTCCGCTCACAAATGCATTGGTACCTGTAAATGCGGTAGCAATCGCTTTGGAATATCCGCCTAATATCTGTAAAATTTCAGGCCATTCTTCCAACACATGCGCAGAATCACCAACTTTGGGATGTGCCACAACCGTCTCTTCCGGTGCCTGCTGAGCAGGTTCTTGAGAAAGGTTCATTTGCTTTGTCGCCGTTGTTTGTATGTTTGCAGACAATCCTACAGCATTTGTAACCAAACCTGAAGAAACACCATCTTCTTCCAAATTGTTGGTAATTATCTCTGTTGGAGCAGCCTTAGACATTGGTTCCTGCAAATTTCCGCTTCCTGTTTCCACAGGAGCTACTGCATGCTGAACTGTAACTTCATTATCTGCCGCAGGAGCTATTGTGTGCTGCACTGGAACTTTACTGCTTTCTTCAGATATAGAAGAAACTGAGGTTGACATAGTAACTGTTGGAGCAATCGCTTTGCGTTCCAGAGCGTCAATTCTTCTGAGCAATGCCTCTACACTGGTATCCAATTGAGGTGTACAAAGCTGAATCATAGTCATTTCAAATGTAATTCTTGCGTTTGCGCCACGGTATATTTTTTCCAGAGCATCCTGGATGGTATCCAATCCGTGCAAGATAGCGGTCAGCGACAGTGAAAGAGCTTGTTTTGTCAAAGACTGAAACTCCTCTTCCGATACCGGAATAAATGCTCTTGCATCTTTCATGGTTTTGATTAACATCATATTTCTGAAATAGGTAGACAACTCTTCACATAAACGCGCCATATCTTTGGATCCATTATACAATTGATCAATCAATTCCAAAGCCTTTGCCGAATCTTGTGATGCAGCTGCGTCTACCAGCTGATATAAATGCTCTCTGCCCACAATACCCA
Source organism: uncultured Oscillospiraceae bacterium (assembly GCA_900541905.1). Classification (GTDB taxonomy): domain Bacteria; phylum Bacillota; class Clostridia; order Oscillospirales; family Acutalibacteraceae; genus UMGS1071. Next base: position 114,817 of record UQLQ01000005.1, on the reverse strand, counting down.
CTGTACTGCAAACAACCTCTGTTGTGACATGATTGCTTACACCAATACATTGGTCTAAAATGGAGAGGGCATCTCTCAAAGCCCCGTCAGCTAATCGTGCAATTAAGAGCGCCGCCTCGTCATCCAAGTCGGCTCCCTCTTCCCTTGCAATGTAGCACAGCCTCTGAGCACTGTCAGCAGGGGAAATTCGTTTAAATTCAAATCTTTGACAACGTGATAAAATTGTCGCCGGCATTTTGTGTACTTCTGTTGTTGCCAAAATAAATACAACATGTGCAGGAGGCTCTTCCAAAGTCTTCAAAAGTGCATTAAAAGCGCCTATGGAAAGCATGTGTACTTCGTCGATAATATATACACGATACTTTGCCATTGCAGGTGTAAAACCCGCTTCTTCCCGCAGCATACGAATATTATCAACACCGTTGTTGCTGGCAGCATCTATTTCCACTACATCTGTGACAGAACCTTCATCAATACCGCGACAAATTTCGCATGTACCGCAAGGTTCTCCATCTATAGGATTCAAACAGTTAATGGCCTTAGCCAATATTTTCGCACACGTTGTTTTGCCTGTACCGCGAGAACCGGTAAACAAATAAGCATGTGCAATTCTCCCTGAAACCAATTCTTGTTTTAAGGTTTTGGTAACCTGAGGTTGTCCCGTAACATCTTCAAATGTTTTAGGACGCCATTTTCGATATAAAACGCGGTACAAACGAACACCACCTTTTCTAAAAACTCCTGAAAAAATATAAAAGCAAGGCGAAAAACTATGCACTAGGATATGCGAACGAACAGACCACCTGCATCGCACAGAGACCTTCGCTTAATGCTGCTCGGTTCCCCGCCTGACATGGTTCACGATGCTCTATCGCGCAGAGCCCGCTCGCCCGCATATCCTATTGCACGCATTTCTGCCTTGCTTTTAAAAAATAAATAAGCTAACTGTTATATTATAACGTATAAATTGCAAAAAGGCAATAGGAAATCTACGAAAAAACCATGCCAAACATTTCAATATCAAAATTGACATAGAAAAAGATTCCGATGTTCCTTATTACGGTATCAGAATCTTTTTCATACACTTCCACTCAGCAAGTAATTATAAAATAATTTCTCCCTCTACAGCACCGTTTAGTCCTGCTGCGTTTGCTTCGTCTGTATCAATATGTACAGCCAATCCTGCGCTTGCACTTACACGTGCCACTACGTCTCCAAAAATCAAAGAACGTTCGTTATCCCCTACTTTTAGGGAAACAATTTGTTGATCTTTTATGCCCCATTGTTCCGCTACATCAGGTGGAATGTGTGCATGACGTTTTGCCACAATTACACCTTTAGTCAGCTCTACTTCTCCTTTGGGACCAATTAATTTACATCCGGGAGTACCTTCCAATTGACCGGATTCACGAATTGGTGCATCAATACCAACTTTTCTTGTATCTGTCCGTGATAATTCCACTTGGGTTTCCGGACGTGTTGGTCCTAAAATAGAAACGTTTGCCATTTCACCTTTTGGTCCTACAATTGTTACACGTTCATTGCAAGCAAACTGACCCGGTTGAGATAACTCTTTTTTTACAGTCAATTCTGCATCCGCACCAAATAAAATTGCCAAATGCTCTTTACTGATATGTACATGACGTGCTGATGTTTCTACAAGAATTTTCAAATGAAACACACTCCCTATTATCATACATTATTTTCGATAACGTTATTTTACCCGATTCTACTTTAGATTGCAATACTTACATACTATATGAAATATCTAAAAAATCTACTTTATATTTGTTAGAAATTGCGTATCAACTTCTTTTATGTTATAACAGTCTCATAACAAAGACAAAATCAATATGGAAAGGAACATTTTTTCATATTCAAAGTTTTGATTGTTATTGAGAATATTTTAGCGATGAATGGTTCAAAATTGCGATGCAATCTTCTTTATGCTAAAACAACCAGATAATAGCAACAAAATTAAAATTTTGACTATTATCAGAACGTTTTAACATTTATTGGTAGAAATTGCGCAGCAATTTCTTTTATGTTATAATATAAAAAATTTGTAGGTAAACACAAAAAGAAAGGCTGCATGTATGTATACAAACTGGACAGAACTGGAAACAGCGTGCAAAGCATGTGAAAAATGTGAGCTTTGCCAAACTCGAACACACGTCGTATTTGGAATGGGAAACCCTCAATCGGATATTTTATTTATCGGAGAAGGACCCGGAGAAAATGAGGATTTGGAAGGTCTCCCCTTTGTGGGCAGAAGCGGACAGCTTTTGGATAAAATGCTTGCCGCAATCGACCTCGACAGAAATAAAAATATTTATATTGCAAATATTGTAAAATGCCGTCCTCCAAAAAATCGTGACCCGCTTCCCGAAGAGCAAGAGGCTTGTATTGATTGGTTGAGAAACCAAGTGATGATTATGCGTCCAAAAATTATTGTATGTCTGGGACGCATTGCAGCCATGAAATTAATCAAACCCGATATGAAAATTACAAAAGAACATGGTATATTTTTTGAAAAAAACGGAGTGCTTATGATGGCCACTCTGCACCCTGCCGCATTGCTGCGAAATCCAAGCAATAAACCGGCAGCTTTTGAAGACTTCTTAAAACTCCGCGCAAAAATTGACGAATTAAATCAAGAAGCTTAAATGTTTCCTAATGAAGGGAAGAAGTCATCATGTTTCGTGATAAAGAACCTGTATCCCCTATTCCTGAGGCCGCTTTTCTTACTACCGTAACCGATAATATCACCATAGGTCTGATTGAAGGTATTCTGGAGGAAAATCACATTCCATTTTTAAAGCAAAGTCGTGGCAGCGGAGACTACTTGCAAATTGTCTGCGGTGCTTCTCCTTTCGGAACTAACTTTTTCGTCAGGCATGAACATCTGCAACGAGCAAGAGAGTTATTAAAAGTATATCTAAATATTTCTGAATGAAAAACACAAATGTGATACAATCATAAAATACTCCCATGAAAAAAGCACCGTATATTCATACGGTGCTTTTTTCGTTGTTCATGCATGTAAAGATCAATACTATTGTGACAGCAGACAAATAGCCAAGCCAGATTTATTTGACTTTACTTTTAATTTTTCTACCTGTGATAAATGCAATTCCCCCGGCACATACTGCCATTACAGAAGCCCATATGCCAACAGTTGTACTATCATCTCCTGTTTGGGGAGTCACCATTGCAACATTATCTGTTTGTGTATTGGTATCGGTTGGTGTCATTGGATTGGACGGTTGTTCCGGATTTGTCGGATTTTCAGGATTGGTCGGGTCAGTCGGATTTTCAGGATTTGTTGGATCTGTTGGGGTAGTTGGTTCTGTACTGTAGACTGCATACAAGCGTTTTCCTGAAGAATTATTTGCTCGGACAGTTGCAGTATTGTCAATTAAATCACCTGGTTTGTATACAGTTGTTGTATCCCCTTCTGTTTCACTCCAACCAAGAAAATTCGCATCATCTTCATAACCTAATTCTGTTAATGTCGGATAATAGTTCGTTTCGCTGTTCAAGTAAGCAATTGCTTTTTCATTTGCGGCATTTACATATGTATTTTTAAAACCATCAATCTGTAAATCCCATGTCATATCTTCATATCCCTTATACATCTCAATCACCTGATAATTTGTTTCAGATGTAGTAAAGGTAACATCAACTGTATTTCCTGTAGCGGGAGTTTCTTTTCCATCCGGCGTATTTATTGTACCGTTAAATGTAAAACCGTCTGTATTATTGATTCCCAAAGAGGCTGTTACATCATATCCTTGCTTATCCGCAGATACTGTTACGTCGGTAACTTGAATGGTTGGTTTTCTAAAGTAAATTTTCATTGTTCCATATGCTGCAGACTTTGGTAATTCTTTTGTATGCCAATCGTATTTTCCTTCTACTTGGTCTATGTATAATGTCTGCATATTTACAGCATCTGTTAATGGCATAACTGAAGTTTCTGTCCATTCAGCTGCTACAATCCCAAACTGCCAGCAACGGTAAGGAACCGACAATGTTTCCAAACTGGTACATCCTTCAAACGGATTCATTACCATATGATTTAAACTATCCGGAACAATTACTGTTTTTAAGTTAGTACAATCTAAAAAGGCTGCATTATATAAAGTCGTAAATCCATCCGGCAGAGTAACAGTTTCTAGGCTGGTACATTTATAAAATGCAAGTACTTTAATAGATTTTAAGTTTTCAGGAAACACAACTTCTTTTAATTTGGTACATTGATAAAACATGGAATCTTTCAACTCGGTCACTTTAGAACCGGGTTCAAATGTTACTTTTTCCAGAGAAGAACACATTTGAAATACACCGAAACCCAATGTTTCAATGGTATTTGGAATGATTACTTCTTTCATCTTTGCGCTTCCCAATGCATACGATTTTATGCTAGTTACTGTAACTCCATCAATACTGCTTGGGATAGTAAGTGTCCCTGTTTCATTGCCTGTATAGTCGGTAATGGTTCCTGTGGATTTATCAAATTGAAATCCATTTTCTTCCACAACATCCGCAGTCGGAGTCGACGATTCAGCCAATGTTGTGTTGGACATCCCGGTGCTTTCTTGCGCACTTACTGCTGCTCCTACACTTACTGCTGTTGTCACACTCAACGCTACGGCTGCAGCTACAGCACCAATTTTTATTTTGTTACTTTTCATATAGTTTCCTCCCAATATGTAGGATTTATATATCTTTCAAACTGCGTAAAAACGCAAAAAGACATAAGAAACTCTTATAACAAGAATTTCCTATGTCTTTACATGATTTATGAATTTGTATGCAGAAAGGGCAGACTTACCTACTGTCTGTCTGTCTAATTATCGCAGTTTTGGTCATTATCTGTCAACCCTTTTTTCATATATCACACTAGTTTTGAAAGATATGACAGTATTATACCAAATTGTATAAAAAAATCAAGTTTTTCATGTTGCAAATTTTGTTTGTTTTTGTACATCCTCTACTATTTTATCCAGCCATTGCCCCGTATACAATCAGGAATATCATAACCGTAAGTGTTTCTCTGATATTCATAATTACCCGGAGTAGCGCTTGCATAATCACCATAGCTGAATACTTTCGCCTCACCCATTCGTCTGTAAACCAAACCTGCATAGCAGTTACCGCCTGCATGGTGCCACAGCAGCATCTCAGAACCAAATGCATGTGCATCTACATAATTTAGGTCATGGGTTACGCTGACGCTGGAAGCAAACCGAACATATCCGGAACACATATAGCCTACTGTACCGTCAGAAAGTTGTACTTTATACCATCCTGATTTTGTAGAAGAATCGTAGCTTGTTTCTAATACTTGCACACCAGTACCCTTGTTTACAGCTCTTAATACAGAGGCTGATTTACTTGGACTGTTATACAGACGGGCACCTTGGAAGGTAACAGAAGCAGGTAAACTTGTACCGGCTGCAATGGTTGGCGGTACAACTGCATTCAACATAATCTCTCTTAAATCCATTTGTGAAGCACTGTTATTCCAGTAGCCGGAACCAATGTTATAAGAGAAACTGACCAAAGCATCAAACTGTGACTGCGTTGCTTTAATACCATTATTTTGCAAGAAACGATTCACTTCAGAAGTATAACTACCTGCATTGATAGATTTTACCAACAAAGACCAAGCCTCTGTTTTAGACATATTATTATAGAACTGTACCCCTGTACCAAATGTTTGTCCATAACCAATGGTTGGTATGCCTCCTGCCAAATTATCAGGATATACTGTGGAGCTGTAACCTTCCCAGCTAGCAATTAAGTTAATCATTTCATCACTGATACGGCGTGTTTCACTGGAGGATTCGTTGGCACCTGTGCTCCAAACCGTGTATGCGTCTGTAGTATAACCGGTTGAGCTCATTACACCGTTTTTCGTAGAGTATACTTCAATTTGATGTGTACCTGCGCTGCTGAAAGTAGTAGAAGCTCTCCAAACTCTTGTGGTGGTGCCGTTACAATATTCTGTGGTGTAATCGTATGCGTTCACCGTTTTGGTTGTTCCATCACTTTGTCTGATGCGGAACTGCACAGAATCACGCGTTGTATCTGTAACCGCTACCATTTCTACGGACTCACCTACCGCAGCAATATTTGGTGATGCATAAGCGGTACGTACTGCTTCACCCTCTGTAACAGTAATGGAGTAAGTAATGCCATTGGAACCGGTAATGGTGCATGTACCTGGAGCAACCGCTGTAATATAACCATTGGAGGCAGTAGCAACGCTGTTATTGCTGCTGTACCAATATCCTGAAGATGAAGCCGCATAATAAGTTTTTCCTGCAGGGATTGTGACAGAATTGCTTACATTATTTTCCCCGACCTCTCCAAGATAGTCTTTTGAGACATAGCCTTCCAGACCACTTGAAGTTTTAATTTTTGCCCAACCTGCATTGCTGTCATCCAATACTTCAACAATCTCTCCGTAAGATACTGAACCAATTTTACTATATTCTGTACCCATACCACTACGCACATTTAATACGTCTGCGGTAACCTGTGCATATTTTGCAGTGGAGCTTCCTCCACCTGTGTTAGAACCAAAGTTTAGGTAGTCTTTATGTACATAACCTTCTAAGCCGCTTGAGGTTTTAATTTTTATCCAAGTTGCGTCGCTGTCATCCAAAACAGTAACTGTTTCACCATTACGTATTGTTCCAACAATAGAAGTGTCGGTTCCTTTGCCGCTGCGTACATTTAGTACATCCGCATTGACCGTTGCGGTTGTCGGTTCGCTTGGTGTTTCAGGTGCAGAAGAACCAATATTTAAATAATCTCTATGTACATAACCCTCTAAACTGCTTGAGGTTTTAATTTTCACCCAAGTTGCATCACTGTTATCCAAAACCGTTACTGTCTCTCCATTTTGTAACGTTCCAATGATAGAGGTATCTGTTCCTTTTCCGCTGCGTACGTTTAAGACATCTGCATTGACCGTTGCGGTGGTGGTTTCACTTGGTGTTTCAGGCGTGGTCGGCTCTGATGGTGTTTCTGCTCCTGTTAAATATTCCCTTGCCACATAACCTTCAATACCGCCTGTGGTTCTGATTTTTACCCAATTTGCGTCGCTATTATCTAAAATAGTAACAACAGAACCTTGCGTTAAACCGCCAATAATGGACGTATCGGTTCCTTTGCCGCTTCTGATATTCAAATAATCCGCATTGACGGTTGCTTGCTGACCCTGAACCTCTTGCTGTGCTGCATTGACAGTTACCTGCAAAGATGCACAAGCGCCATTTGCACTGATTCTAATTTCAGCGTTACCGGCCTGCAAAGCCTGAATTTGATAGATGTGTGTATTTCCTTCTTGACGAAGATAGGTCACTTGTACTGCTCCTGCATTGGTAGAAACAGCTGTTGGCAAACTTTCGTCTGAAATAGTTGCAGTGAACTCAAAAGATTCACCCGCAGTCACTGTTCTTTCAGTTTCGCTGAGGGTAACAGTGGTAGGAGCTACCTCCATTTGAAGATAATCTTTGCTGCAATAACCCACAGTACCGTTATTTGTTTTTACTTTTACCCAAGTTCCATCGCTGTTATCAATCACATCTACAACGGCTCCTTTGGCCAGCACCGTTAACACATTATGATTTAAACCTGCACCTGAACGCAAGTTTAAATAGTCTGTTGTAATTGCTTTTCCAATAGAGACCTCTTCTCCTGCATTGGAATCGGAACCATTTGAAATTTGTAAAAATTCTTTGGTACAATAGCCCTCTTGTCCGCTTTCAGTTCTGATTTTAGCCCAATTTGCATCACTGTTATCAATAACGGTTACACGTTGTCCCAGATATAAGGAGCCAATCACAGAATAACCTGTTCCTGCACCGCTGCGCAAATTTACATCACTGCCGGTTAAAACAGCTTGCAGTTCTGTGGTGTTGGGGGCAGATTCGTTCTGTTCCGGCTGTTGTGTAGGTGCAGAAGGAGCCTGCGCTGAAGAACCTGCAATATCCAAATAAGCTTTGCTGCAATAACCTTCTGTACCATCAGCAGTTCTCACTTTAGCCCAGTTTGCATCGCTGTTATCTAAAACAGTAACAGTAGTTCCTTTCGATAATACTGTTTTTACATGGTAATCTGTTCCTGCACCACTGCGCAGATTTAATGCATCTGTAGTGACAGCCGTTCCTTGTGCGGTTTCACCTTTTTTTGTGATATGTAAATATTCTTTGGAGCAATATCCTTCTTGGCCATCTTTGGTTCTAATCTTAGCCCAATTTGCGTCGCTGTCGTCCAATACTGTTACTTCATCATTCAAGTACAACATTCCTATAACAGCATGTCCCGTTCCGGCACCTGCACGCAAATTGACATAGTCACCGGTTAAGGTACCAATCAATTCCTCTGTTTCATCATCGGCAGACAGTGTTTTCACAAACTCTTTACTGCAATAACCGATTGCGCCGCTTGAAGTTTGTACTTTAACCCAGTCTGGATTACTGTCGTCCAAAACAGTTACCAATTCACCGCTGGATAAACTTCCGATAATAGAATAATTGGTACCTGCACCGCTACGTAAATTGACGTAGTCTCCTGTCATAGTTGCTGCGCTTGTTGATGCAGCCGCTACCTGTGTTGACGAACCAATAGATAAAGACGAAAAGAAAATTGTCGCAATGCACAAAGCAGACAGCATTGCAGTTAGAATTCTTTTTAACGAAATTCTCATGAATCAATACCTCCCAAACCATTTATCACCTGCACTGAGGAAAACATGTATCTCAATATCGCATAATTGCCCAATTTACAATATTTCTATGATGAAAGTATACATGAAAATTCTTTTGGAATCAACAAAAATAATTATTTTTTTATGAATTATGTTTATAATTTGGGTAATTTTTCATATATTTTACATTAATTTTACATAGTTATTTTTGATAAAATGTCAAATATTGCGGTATTAAATGTGAATACATACATGATATAGTAGTTATAATCGCTATCCACATATTTTTTCATATTTAATATTTTTCAAAGCGAAATATTATCCTCTCTTCTAACTTTTACTTTCTTGACATGTATATGGTTAGATGATATAATAGCTAGCGTTGATAAAAGAATAATATATGCGGCAGTGCTGGAACTGGCAGACAGGCACGTTTGAGGGGCGTGTGTCTTTGACGTATGGGTTCAAGTCCCATTTGCCGCACCAAAACTACGGTGGACCAATGTTCACCGTAGTTTTTTTGTTATATCGTCTTCTCCCTGCATTGTACAAATACTTTATCCAACATAACTTTACCGACAATGCATAGAGATAAATTACTTCCATGCACTGCGTTGCTATACTTTTCGCTTCTCTTTTAGATAATGTAAGGCAATGTTTTTATATTATAACTGAACGGTATTTTTATATTAAAAAAATACTGCCGTTAATCTGGCCTTTGCAGTATGAACATGGAACGAGATGCCATTCAAGAAATATATGAAATGGGTAAAACCAGTTACGGTACATCTGTTTCTATGAAAAATGATATTACATTGCTGGAATTACAAATGGAATAAATCGAGTTTCATGGTAATCATGGGATTTTAATGAAAAAATCATTTCTCGCTTTTTTCATTTATCAAGAAGGTTGCCATATCTAAATATCTGATAAATTTTTTCATCAAATAAGACTTAGCAATCCACTGACTTAACTTGACAAATCCATAAAAGTTTGCTATAATTTAACCATTTTAAAGGAGGTTGAATTATATGAACAATGATAAAGTTATTGAAGAAATGTTGGCTCGTATTCAAGCATTAGAAGAAAAAGTTGCAGCACTATCCGGCGAAGATAAAAAAGAAGCTGGCGACGGTGAAAAACAATGTCTGCCAGGATACAACGAATGTATCATTAAATAAAAAACAGATTCAAGATTTGTGCTTGAAATAGTCCAAGTATCCAATTGGATACTTGGACTATTTATTTAAGTCTGTTAAATCAATTTGTAATCTACTTAATCATATAAAGACATCTCATAATAAATTTTTCAAGAAGAGTTTGAACAACAGTATGTTTGGAACTCTTTTTATTTTTGTCAAATCAAAATATTCCGAAAGAAAAACATATTTTTCTGTTTAGAACAGCTGACCGGGCAGTTTGCTTTTCTCTTTGGGCGGAAATTGTGCATCAAATTTTTCTACTTCCTCTTCGTTTATAAAATATCCTGATGGTGGTTTGTAAGTCCCTGTAACACCATCTAAAAATCTCTCTTGTAATTCTTTTACCAAAAAATAAGGAACTCGAGCACTTCTGGGTTCTGCATAATAGTGTATTCCTTTTGAACTTGCCATTACAAATCCTGATTTTCCATAGAAAGCGATATTCCCCTCTATACATATTGCACCTACTCCAAGCGCTCTGGCTTTATCCATAGAAAAATCAAGTAATATTTTCCCATACCCCTTTCGTTGATGTTCCGGTGCAATACTAATTGGACCAAATGTCATAATCGGTATCTTTTGTCCGTTATCAGATAAAATTTCGGCATTCACATACATGATATGGCCAATGATAACATCATCCTTTTCCATAACAAAATCCAGTTCCGGTACGAAATCCTCTCTGCAACGATACTGATGTACAATATAGTGCTCTATGCAACCCGGACGATAAACATTCCAGAATGCTTCGCGAGTTAAATATTCTACCTCTTGATAATCATCAGGTGTTTCCTGACGAATCAAACAGTGATTGTGATTCATAGTTTTTCTCTCCTATATCTCTTAACATACACACTTATTGAAACAAATAACAATACTACCGTTTTATCCATTTTCTAAACAGCTTGTACGCTCCAATGTGATACTCTCTTTCAAATAAACACTCCTAAAAATCCAATTACTTGTATCAATGATTATACCATCGCTGATTTCCTACAGCAATATAATATACCCTGTCATGCTATCTAAAACATGTGCTGTTGTTTTTCTCATCTTCCATATGTAATCGTTTTACTCTTTCCAAAACAAACTGATTTCATGGTTTCACAAATTAATTTATGAATGAAACAGAGCGTAAATTTCGTATTATCTTTATTTGCTTTTGACTATGTTTTGCCAAATGACACATACTATAAGCATATTGTAAGGAGCAAAACTATGTTTAAAATAAATATGATAAAAGCAATTAAAATTACACTTGGCTGCTGCCTTGCTTTTATAACTGCGAATGCATTGCATTTGGAATACAGTACTTCTGTTGTTACCATTACTCTACTAAGTATTTTAAACACGAAAAAAGATACCTTAATTGTTGCATGGAAACGTTCTATTGCATTCCTGCTTGCTTCCTCCATTGCAATTATCTCATTTACAATCTCCCAATTTTCTGTTTGGGGACTTGGTATCTATTTAATTATGATTGTCATTCTGTGTCAGGCATTTGAATTGACAGACGGACTTTCTATGAGTACTGTCTTAATGCTGCATATATGGACAGCTCGTTCCATTACTACAAGCAGCCTTCTCAATGAAGCAACTTTAATGGCAATTGGAATTCTTATGGGTATTCTGATGAATTTGTATATGCCAAACCAAATTAAAAAAATAAAAACATATCAAACTATCATCGACCGTCATTTTAAGGAACTTTTGCTATGTTTTTCAGACAGCATTGTATTTCCGAATCGATTGCAAAGCATACAACACCAATTTGATGTATTATCCACTATTTTTCAAAAATCAATTCAAGCTACAGATTTACATGTAAACAATCACTTATTTTCTGATACCGGCTATTATCTGCACTATTTAAAAATGCGCTTGAAACAATATGAAGTGTTACAAATCATAGCAACAAATATACAGAGAATGGAATATGTACCTGTACAAGCAAAGGAAGTTTCTCAATATTTAAAAGAAGTTGCAAACTCCATTGAAAAGCACGATAATGCACAAGAAATGTTGGACAAGTTGCAAAAAATGCGTATACGATTTCGCATGGGAGAATTGCCAAAAGACAGAAAAGAATTCGAAGCAAGAGCAGTATTGTACGAAATTGTAAACGATGTACAATATCTGCTTCGTTTAAAACAAGAATTTGCAGAATCATTATCTCCGTATCAAATTAAAACATTTTGGCTCAATAAAAATAAAATAAGACAATAAGACAGAAAATTGCAAAGCCTGTTATATTATGATATAATAACAATATAGCAGAAATACACATCACTGATGAAAGGAGCATTCATTATGCTGGGAAATTTAGAAAGTGATTTAAAAAAAGTATTATTGGCAGGTATTGGCGCTCTTGCAACAACAGTAGAAAAGTCAAAAGACATTGTTGACGAACTTGTTAAAAAAGGTGAAATTACCGTAGAACAAGGTAAAGCTTTAAATGAAGAGTTAAAACACGACATTCAAGAACAGAAAGAAGAAAAGACATCTGCTGCTTGTGCAGCAGATGTCACAGAAAAACTAGAGCATTTAAATGCAGAAGACCTTGCAAAAATTAAAGAGAAGCTGGCTGAGCTGGAAGAAAAACAAAAAAACTGTGATTGCGAATCCTAACCATTTGCAATACAAAGTAACCCCCTGTGTTTGTTATTTGAAACACAGGGGGTTTTTGATTCATCTGATGTTAAAGGGCAGCCAAGTTTATCCTGAAAAGAGCAAAATTCCGTAATATTTCGTAAATCCCCTTAGCGTGCCAAAAACTCATTCCATGTAATACCTGCGCTTGGTTCTATGTTTCTATACTTTCCCGAGAATCCTCGAAAACACACCATTCCCGCACCTTTCGCAAACAAAAAACAGTGCAGAGTCTTTTTCAACTCTGCACTGAGTCTCGTTTTCTCTATTTTCCGTCTTTCTCAGGCTATACTTTGGTGCCTTTTTTGGAGTGTTCACGAATGCCTTCTGTATGATACAACAAAAAAAAACTGTAATATTCTATATCATCATGTTTTTCTTTTCTATGGCATAATTACTATAAATTTATTTTTTCTTTTTCCGTATCATAAAGAACACCAGTATTCCCCCTATGATACCCGCTAATATATATCCAAGCATTGCCAGCAACGGGATATCACCAACCATAGGACGTATCTCCGTTAAACACAGTAAACTGGAACCAATAATCAAAGCCATTATAATAACTGCCGCAACAATACGGTTTACCATACTGTCAATCCGTTTTAAAGGCGCCTCAGAACCGCTGATGTCCAGATTTACCTTTGTCTGTCCTTTTACTGTCATCTGTATTAAATCTGACAACTGTGACGGAATGACAGCTACTTTATTCAAAATGGTATAAATTCCTTTGCCCGTACGTTTGAGTTCTTTGTTCCAATCTAAATTTCTAAAAAATTCATTGGACATATGGGTTGCCAGAATTTGCAGCAAATTAATATCAGGCGCGCAAAAACGCAGTACGCCTTCAATGGTCATAACGCCTCTTCCCAACATGGTAACACTTTGCGGCAGCAAAATGTGATGCTTGTTTGCCACATGCATAAATTCTTGAAATACGACACCTAAATTCATGTTTCCCAATTCCAAATTACCATAACGGGAAACCATTTCATCCACATCGGTATACAGCAAAGCATGGTCAATGGGTTGTTTGGCAGTACCTAAGGTTAAAAATACGTTTTTTAATTGATAAATATCATTGTTTACGATTGCAGTTACCGCAGAACGAAATAATTCTTTATCGCGTCCTGTCAGCTTTCCCATCATTCCAAAGTCCAACCAGGCAATCTTTCCGTCCATAATCCAAATATTGCCCGGATGCGGGTCTGCATGGAAAAAGGCATCATCCAGAATTTGTTTTACAAAATTTTCAGCCAGTTTTTGACCGATTTCATTCATATCGTATCCCAATTCTTTCAGTTTGTCCACTTTATCTACCGGGATACCATGAATACGTTCCATCACCAAAACATGCTTTGTCGTAAGGTCATGATATACTTTCGGGTACGTAATATAACTGATACCACTATTTAATTCACCAAAACGGTCCATGTGTTCCGCTTCCATCAAAAAGTCCATCTCTTCTTTGGCAGTATTCCATATTTCATCGACGACTGCTCTTAAATCCATTACATTTCCAATGCTGCTTACCATTTTCACCATACTGATTGCACGTTTTAAAATGGTAATATCTTTGGACATCGTTTCGTAAATATTGGGTCTTTGTACTTTAATCACAACTTGTTGTCCATTGATTAATGTAGCAGAATGTACCTGCGCAATGGAAGCAGAACCCAGTGGTTTTTCATCAATTTGAGCAAACTTTTCTTTATGAGAACAACCGTATTCTTCATCTAATACTGCGCAAATTTCCTGGAAATCCAAAGGTTTTACATTGGAACGCAGTTTTGTCAATTCATCGCAGTAAGCTTTTGGAAGCATGTCCTGCCGCATGGAAAGAATCTGACCTATTTTTACGTAAGTAGGACCTAAATCTTCCAGTATTCCATATAACTTTTGCGGTGTAAATCCACGGTGCAAGTGATATTTACGCAAAGTAAGAATAATTTCTTTTAAGCGAGATGCATTCTTTTTTGATTTTTCTTTATCATATGGCTCACTCATGATTGTGCACCCCTTTATTTTATGTGATTCTTTTTTTCATCATAACGGATTCTGATACGTCCGTCAAGCTATGAGAAATTTAGTAAATCACTCTTTCTATATTTGTGATCTCCGCCTGTGTATGCGCTTGGACGTAATCCATGATATTCTGCAACACTTGATTTGCTTGCCCTACTGTACAAGTAACAACGGCAAAAGCAATTGCTGCCGATTGCTGTACTTGCTGATAATCAACTTCAGCAGCAGAAACATGAAAGTGATGCTGCGTTTTTTGCAAAATACTTTTTACTGCCATTCGTTTTTCTTTCAAAGAATGAACCCAAGGCAGATACAATTTGATTTCAACTGCAGCAATTACCATATTATTCTCCTTGTTGATTGAAACGTTGTATTTCACCTAAGAACGCCTCATATGACATAAAACTGTTGATTGCATCTATCATCGCATTGGTGGTCAAATGTTCGGGTAATTTTAATTGTTTTAGCACCTGTTTTCTTTTTTGATTGCTGTCATCTCTCCCCGTCAAACCCCATTCAAAAAAATCTTGTTTTGTTACTTGTCTGACGCATTCTTTGTTTTCAGATTTTGTCTCCTGATTTACAACAACACCGGCTTTCTCCAAAGCATGAATTAAAAGTTGTTTTTCTATTCCTTCTACCCCCAGTTTTCCTTCTTTGGAATAGGAGGTTTTACGCGGTTCTTTTCCCAAAATATCCGGTATATAAGCATGTTTGATTTTATCCGGAGCAATACAGCTTTTTAAATAATTCCGAATCAGAAATCCGGCAGAATCACTGTCTGTTAAAATCAACAATCCTCTGGCGTCTGCCATTTTGCGAATAAAAGCCATTTGTTCTTTATCTTTAAAAATTCGGAAGCCACGGGTTTCAATAATCATTCCGTCAATAAAAGAGGATAATTTTATTTTATCATACTTTCCCTCAACGATAATGGCTTCTTTTACAACAATCAAGTCTACTCCCCTTTTCCCGATACCATTAATAGCTTTGCCAATAATTGTTCCATGATAATGCGGTTATCCGTACGAGAACTTTTTAATGCAACATCTGTATCCAATAACAACTGCAAACTGTCTTTCAATACTGACATAGATAAATTTGCACTGTCCCGTTCCGCATTTTTTAATTTAAATTCTTTCCCTTTATAATCAAAATACTGTGAAAGAGTCGATACTGCTTGTCCGCTTTGTATACAGGAACGAACACGATACATATCTACATAGGAAGTGGCCAGAACTGCCAGTATGGCAATGGGTTCCTCATTTTGATAAAACAAAATATCCAACAGTTCATACGCTTTACTGTAATTACCCGCAACAATTGCATTTGCCAAAAGGAAAACCGTTGTTTCAAAGTTCCTGACCACATTCAGGTCAATGGCCTCTTTTGTAATTTCTCCTTCTTTGGTATACGCGCATAGTTTTTCTATTTCATTGTATAGTGTTTGCAAATCATTTCCGCTTAAAAACAGAATATGAGCAGCATTTTGTTTGCTCAAGGAACAGCCTCTTTTTTGTGCTGCGGAACATAGCAGTTTTTCCAGTTCGGAGTTGGTTTTCCGTTTGAAATTGACCGTAATCCCCGTTTTATTCACTGCTGTGATAAAGCTGCCCCATTTGCCGGGACGTTTTACATTAAAGTCCAGATTGGATAAATAAAAAATCAATACGCAGCTTTCGGGAGGTTTTTTTATCAATTCCTTGATTTCTTCCATATCTGCCGAGTCGCGTTTTTCAACATTAAAATCATTCACGATGACGCATTTATAATCTGCCATAAACGGCAGCCCTTCCGCAGCACGCACAATTTCCTGCGCATCTGCAAAAGCGCCGTCAAAATTCTGGTAATTAAAATCCAAAAATTGATTCCCTGTTGCCTGATGAACCAATTTTTTTACAGCGGATTCCATCAGCATTTTTTCTTCGCCATAAAAAAAATACACATTGCTGAAATTTCCTTGTTCTATACTCTTTTTCAGCTCCTGCTCTGTGTACTCAGCCACCGGAACCCCTCCTTAGTGTAATGTTTCTGCCATTTTCAATATCAATATGAAAATTACCTCTCCCTGCCGTTGCATACAGCTGTACATTTCCCATATCCATTTTCTTCACTGAATCAGCCATGGATTGCTCTTCCATAGAAAGTACTGTAATAAAAGATTGTAAATATTCAGCATGTTGTGGAACGGTATCAGTAATCAATATATCAATGTCGTTCAAGTCTAAATCAATATTGGTCAAATCATATTCTGAAGAAAGAATCAAGATACGTATCTCTTTTACCATTAAAACCGTATAATTTCCTTTTGCATCAGAATGCAGTTCAATTGTTACATCATCATTGAGAATTGTTTTGGCACTCTTTTCATAATACGAAATTTTCTCCACTTCTTCAAGTGATTTTTCCAAATCTCCCGCAAAATATTGTCCATTTGGCAATATGAAATTCTTTGTTTGAAACTTTTCATTAAGTTTGGCTAAATTCTGATATTCGGTTGTTTCATCGGAAAGAGGCTGCAAATAATCGATATTATGAATTCCATGTCCTTTTAAATATTGGTAGGTAGTATAGTCGCTGTAAGCGTTGCAGCCGATAATTGCTGTTTGATGGTTCGCAGTTACGACAACGGAAATACCATCATCCACATCTAAAATGGAAACTCTTGCTGTAGAACGATTGGAAAGTTGATAAGAAAATATGCCGGCAATCAACAAAATCGAGGATAAAGTCAGTACCGTGCGAATCAAAACTTTTCTTTTCGCCAAGAAGATTGCAAACGCAAACAGCAGCATAGTCATAGAAAGCCAAAGCATGATAAATTCATAATCTGAGGAGATAAGGGAAAACGGAATCTTTGCAATCCAATGTGCGACGAAAATCAGATATTTTGCAATTAACCCTCCCACCAATGCAAATGGTTTTGCCAGAAGACTGAGCGACGGAACAGATTCAAACAAAGCCGCCAGCGCGGTAAGCGGAAGCATGATAGTGGTAGGAAAAATCATAAGAAGATTTGAAATAAATGAAATCACAGAAAAAGTAACAAATGCAATGATTACGAGCGGCAGTGTACCTGCAGTGACTGCCAAAGAGGATGAGACAGAAGAAAATATACTGTATAAGAAAGCTTTGCCATATTTGACCCTTTTGGTTCTGTCTAAGAAAAACTTACGTATTGGTTTTGACAGTAAAATTAACGATAGTGCTGAAGTGACGGACAGCAAGAACCCAAAATCCGCAGCAGCGTACGGATTGATAATACACAAGAGAAATACAGCAATGCCCAGTGAATTCAGAGAATCGGCTTTACGATGAAACATCATCGCAGCTAGGAATAATAAACTCATAATGCCGCTTCTCAGTGCCGATGGGCTAAAACCTGTAATCGCCATAAAACTGAGAACGCCAAACGCCGTGATGACACAACTGAGTTTATGAGGAATTTTACAAAACTTTAAGAGTTTCAACAGACCTTGGAACACAATGGTCATATGCAAACCGGATACCACCAACAAATGATAGGTACCGGCAGCGTTAAAATCTGATTTGATTTCATCGGTCAAACCGGTTTTGTCACCAAGCAAAACTGCTTTCATAATCCCGGCTTCTTCTTTTGGAAGCAAACGGTCCAAAGAGTTCATCATTGTTTTCCGAATGGACAGCGCATAATAATACGGCGGCTTTTCGGCAGTCGGTGAAACAGAATATCCTTCATATTCATATAAATACGCCCGCATATGAATGCGTTTGGAATAATCATACTGACGAATAGAAAATCCGTCTTCGGAGCCAAAACTTTGATACAAATGTACTTTACCGCTGATGGAGCCATATGGTTCTATATCCAGTGCATTGCGTGTAGTCATAATAATTTTTCCCGGATTGTGGGGATGCTCCATACCTTCTATTTCAATCTCATCTATGCGGAGCGTATAATAAAATTTCCCGTTATTTTCATAAGGCAATTCGCATAATGTACCCGTAATAGAAGCATCTTTTTCCGCCAATTCCGCTAAAGGTGCAATTTTCCAAACATGATACCCTGCATATGCACTCAACGCAACAGCAGCTGCCAGACAAGCAATTGGAACTACTTTGGCCGTGCGTAATTTTGTTGCAAACAGTGATAGAAAAAACAGAAGAAAAAAGCAGCCTGAGGCCAAAAATGCAAATCCACTGCCAAAATAAATAGAGACCGCTTGCACGGCCAAGTAAACAAAACCAATCAGTGCAAACGGTCTGGACATTTCTAATTTCCCCCAATTCTGTCGCTATGAAAGCAAATGATTCACGGAGCGATGAATTAGAGTGCTTATACGGAACAATTATGAGCGAAAAAACAATGGTAATTTCTGTACGAAAATAATATCGTCACGGTCAGCAGCGTCTCCTTCTGCCAATACAGCAGCACTGCCTACAATATTCACCGAAAATTGTGAAAGCAGTCTCTGAATTGCTGCCAAAGACTCTCCTGTACTGATAACATCGTCTACAATGAGAACACGTTTATTTTTTAATTTATCGTAATCGGCTTTTGCCAAATACAATTTCTGCACATCTTCTGTAGTGATAGATTTTACTTCTACAGACACGGGATTTTGCATATAGGCTTTGATCCCTTTCCGTGCAACAATGTAATCTCCACAGCCTATACGGGCCATTTCATGTGCCAGTGTGATTCCTTTTGTCTCAGCAGTTACAATAATGTCGTGTTCCGGACAAATTTTTAATAGTTCTTTTGCGCAAGCCTCTGTTAATTCTACATCTCCCAGCATAACAAAGCCTGCAATGGACAGATTTTCATTAATCGGACAAATTGGAAGCTGACGTACGCAATCACCAATTTGAATGCGATAGGTTTCCATAGTGTTGACTCCTTTTTCTTTCCAAATGTTTCATATAAAAACAAGCAATCAGCCCGGAGGCCATTTCATGGAGCGGCCGCCAAGTAAATGAAAGTGAATATGATGAACCGTTTGTCCTCCATCTTCACCGCAATTATTTACAATACGGAATCCGTTTTCCAGCCCGAGGTCACGTGATATTTTTGCCGCAACCTCGTAGATGTGTCCGATGATTCCACTATTTTCCTTATTAATTTCCATTGCAGAACCAATATGCATTTTCGGAATAATTAAAACATGAGTAGGCGCTTGTGGGTCAAGATCGTGAAATGCTATCACATTTTTATCTTCATACACTTTTTTACAAGGAATTTCCCCGTTTGCAATTTTGCAAAAAATGCAGTCCATATTCATTACCTCCAATTGAATTTTTATGCCTTTACCATTTCAGCTACTATTTTTTCTACTGCAGCCAATGCTTCATCCAGCATATTTAAATCCTTTGCACCTGCCATAGCGCTATCCGGCTTGCCTCCGCCGTTACCGCCTGCAATTTGTGCAACTTGCTTTACAATTTTACCTGCATGCGCTCCTTTTTCCATTGCTTCTTTACCTACAACTGCCGCAATGGTCGCTTTCTCGTTATCAATACCCGCAAATACGGCTACAATATCAGATCTGTGCTCTTTTACTTTATCGCACATATTACGCAGTCCTGTGCTGCTTGTACCGGAAAATAGAGCGGTAATTACGGTCACACCATTGACCTCTTTTGCATTTTCAAACATACCGTCTACTTGGATGGAAGCCAATTTTGACTGCAGAGATTCAATGATTCTGTCTTTATCTTTGATCTCAGCCATAATTTGCTCTGATTTTTTCACCAAATCATGTGGATTATTCAATTTTAGCACATCTGCAGCTTGCTGTATTGATGCAAGAGAACTGTTAAGCAGGTTCATAACGCCTTGTCCCGTTACCGCTTCAATGCGGCGTACACCGGCTGCTACAGAGCTTTCTGATACAATTTTAAACATGCCGATTTTAGAAGTATTATCCACATGTGTACCGCCGCAGAATTCTCTGGAATAATCATCAACAGATACCACACGCACAATATCTCCGTACTTTTCGCCAAACAATGCCATTGCTCCTAGCTTTTTCGCTTCTTCAATTGGCATCTCTCGGCATTCTACATCAATTGCACGTCTGATAATCAGATTCACTTCTTGTTCTACCTTCGTGATTTCTTCCGGTGTTAATGCAGAAAAATGAGTAAAGTCAAATCTAACTTCTTTATCATTGACCATTTGTCCCGCTTGTTCCACGTGGTCACCCAAAACATTGCGCAGTGCAGCCTGCAGCAAATGTGCGGCGGTATGGTTACACATAATATCACGGCGCAGCATAGAATGAACGCTTGCGGTTACAGTTTCATCCACAATCAGCTCGCCCTTTGCGACAAATGCATGGTGAAGGAACAATTTAGACTGATTTTTTGTGGTATCCGTCACATTTACCAAAGCGCCGCTGTTTTTCAAAATACCTGTGTCGCCGACCTGTCCTCCGCCTTCTGCATAAAACGGAGTTTGATCCAATATGACAATGACACTGTCTCCTTCTTTCGCAGAAGAAACGCGTTCTCCGTTTTTCACAATTGCCAACACTTTTGCTGCTGTTTCTAATGTTTGATAACCGACAAAAGCTGTCTCAGGCAAATCCTCAAGAATATCTTCTTCGCCTGCCCATGCATCTGCACCTGCATTTTTTCTGGCAGCACGGGCACGTTCTTTTTGTTCTTTCATCAGACGATAAAAAATATCTTCTGCTACCGCCATACCGCGCTCTGCCAATATTTCTTTGGTTAAGTCAATTGGGAATCCGTAGGTGTCATTTAAACGGAACGCGTCTTCACCTGATAACAAGTTATTTTCTGCATGGTCAATCAATTTTTCTAAAATTTGCAATCCTTGGTCTATGGTTTTTGCAAAGCTTTCTTCTTCTACGCGAATCAACTTTGTAATCATAGCGCGTTTTTCATCTAACTCGGGATAAGCTTGCTTGTTTTCATCAATTACGGTTTCTGCCACTTTGGCAAGAAAGGTATCCTGTATCCCCAACAAGCGTCCATGACGTGCAGCACGGCGAAGCAAACGGCGCAGTACATAACCGCGACCTTCATTGGACGGCATAACGCCGTCACCAATCATAAACGTGGTGCTGCGAATATGGTCTGTAATCACACGCAAGGAAATATCTGTTTTCTCGCTGTCTCCATATTGAACACCTGCAATTTTACTTACATGCTTCATAATATTCTGTACAGTATCTACAAGGAAAAGATTGTCTACTTCCTGCATAATGCAAGCCAAACGTTCCAGTCCCATGCCTGTATCAATATTAGGATGCTCGAGCGGTGTATAATTTCCATTTCCGTCATTTTCAAATTGTGTAAATACAAGGTTCCAGAATTCTACATAACGGTCGCATTCGCAGCCAACACCGCAAGTTGGAGAACCGCAGCTATATTGCTCACCGCGGTCAAAATATAACTCGGAACAAGGGCCGCACGGACCTGCGCCATGTTCCCAAAAGTTATCTTCTTTCCCCAGGCGTACAATATGGTCTGCAGATACGCCAACTTCTTTGGTCCAGATATCAAATGTTTCGTCATCATCTTGATAAATGGTAACCCATACGCGGTCTTCCGGCAATTTTAAATCGTTAATTACAAAGTCCCAAGCCCATTTTGTAATTTCATGTTTAAAGTAATCACCAAATGAAAAGTTGCCAAGCATTTCAAAAAAAGTACCGTGACGTGCAGTGATACCTACACGTTCAATATCAGGCGTACGAATGCACTTTTGACATGTAGTCACACGCTTGGAAGGAGGCGTTACCTCTCCTGTAAAATATTTTTTCATAGGCGCCATACCTGAGTTAATCAGCAGCAAGCTGTTATCATCTTTTGGGATTAACGAAAAACTCGGCAAACGCAGATGTCCTTTGGATTCAAAATAGGATAAAAAACGTTCCCTTAACTCATTTAAACCTGTCCATTCCATACAAATAACCTCTCTCTTCTTCTGAGCAAAATATGGTTTATCAAAATTTTGGCATAAAAAAACGGACTTCCCCCATAAACATGGGACGGAAAAGTCCGTGGTACCACCCAAATTGCGTTTTTTTAAACGCCACTTTCAATTCCTTAACGCGGAAAACGCTGCAGCTCGTCACTGCAGAGCGCTGCCAAAAGGCAAGAAACCGGCTTGTCACAGTAAGATGGTTACAGTCGCCTTTCAGCAAAATTCATCATTTGAACTTTGGCTCCCTCTCTGTTGTAACATTACCTACGACTTTTGTTTCTATACGCTGTCAATATCTTGTTTATTATAATATAAGGTATCCAAAAAGTCAATGTAACTTCCTCTTCTTTACAGTGAAATACAGAAAATATTCTTTTAAAAAAAGTAAGAGCAGCCTGTAAACAGCTGCTCTTTTATCTATCACTGAGAATTGGTCGTATTTAATTCAGAAAAGCCTGATAACAAATGGTCAATTGCATCTGCATTGGTGTAGGTTAAAGTTATGCATATCATTCTATCTTCTTTCTTTTTGCATAAAAAGGTTTGCGTAATTGTTGTTTGAGTTCCATTTACATCCTTTGTATAGCTATATGGCAACTCGTAATATTCTTGTCCTGCAATGGTTCTGTGGCTCGCTTCACCAAAGGTGATACCCGGTATGGCTTTTTCCATTTGTGTTTTTGCAGCCGCAACATAACCTTCTTCGTCCATAGAAGTGTCCTTGGAAATATCTTCTGTCAGCATTCCAATATTTTCTGTTGTATCATCCTTTTTATAAGCCTGCATTTCCATCTGAATGTTATCTTTGGAACCAGAATCAAGCGTTTCTTGTGAAAGCATTGTCATATCATTGGGCAAGGTGTATTGAATTCCCATCCATTCACTGGTAAAGCCACTTTCTGTAACTGTACCTTTTTGATAGTTTGAATTGGAATTAGAATTGTTACCTGAGCATCCCACCAATACACCGCATAGCATGAGGCAACCTAATACTCCACCAATTATTTTTCTTGTTTTCATTTCTCTTCCTCTTTTCTAACATAATCGCAAACCATTCATATTTTCATATAGAATGATGAAAATATCTTGACAGCATTTCTAACACTGAATTGATTTTTACATACAAATTCCGTCTGATAAGACCATCATACATAACAAATGCTATCTTATTTCACAAAATAGATATTTGATTTTCTTATTGCTACAATGATATATCATTTTCTCTACAATGTAATGTAGGCATCTTGTTTATAATAATATAACGCATACACAAAAATGTCAATGTAACTTCTTTGATTCAAGATAAAAGACAAAATATTTTTCTGAAAAAATATCACAAGAAAAACAAGGGGCAGTCTAAAAAAAGACTGCCCGAAATTAGATTTTAACGAATAAGGTTGATTATATTTTTGAGAAACCTGACAATAAATAATTGATAGAATCCTCTCCAGAGTGTGTTAAAGTCATACAAATCATTCTATCACCCAATTTTTTGCATAGAAATGTTTGATCCAACGTTACATTTGTACCATCTATCTCCATAGATAAATGATAAGGCAATTCATAAAATGTTTTTCCTGCAATGGTACGTTGTCCAACTTCGTCAAAGGCAACTTCATCAGCTAAAGTTTCTATTTGGGGCTTTGAAAGTTCAATATAACGTTTTTCATCAAGCGAAGCTGATGAAGACAAGTCTTCCGTCAAAACGACAATGTTATCACCTGAATTATCATCCATTAGCGCTTGCATTTCCATTTGTACTTTACTGGATGCAGCCAGTGACTCCAGATATTCTTCCGTCATCATCACCATGCCGTTCGGCAAAGTATACTTCAACCCCATCCATTTACTGGTAAACTCAGTTTCTGTAATGGTTCCCTTTTCATACGGTGCTGTTTGAGCGCTATTTGCGGAACACCCCACCAGTATTCCACACAGCATTAGAACAGCCAATACGCCTCCAATTATTTTTCTTTTTTTCATGCTCTTCTTCCTCTTTTCTAAAATAGATATAGAAAACTGCCAAAATCACTTTTCATTCCTGTTCAGCAATTTTGGCAGTATTTCATTGATTTCTGGCTTTTCTCAGAATCGCCCCCGGCTTTACAGGGCGTTCGCATTTTGCAAACACGGTCATGGTTGCATGAGGAGCAGATTCAATCGGATTCATTGTTTCGTCGTAAATCTCATCTAAACAAATATCAAAAGGCTGCTCTCCGGGTTCTAAAACATCTGCTACATCACCGCGAAAAAAACGATTTCGTTGTGACAGTTTCAAAATCCCATTTTCCCAGTTTTCACAAATCGCAATTACATCATAATGGCGCACATAACCACCCGTATGATATACCTGTCCCGGTTCATGACCAAAATAGAAACCAGTACTGTATTCACGATGACTGATTTTATCCAACTCCTCCACAATCCAAGGGGAAAGCGGCTGATTCGGATGTTCCAAATATGCGTCAATCGCATGACGGTACGCATTGGTCGTAACAGCAACATAATAAGCTGATTTTGCTCTGCCTTCAATTTTAATACTGGATACGCCTGCTTTCACCAATTCAGGGATGTGTTCAATCATACACATATCACGAGAATTAAAAATATAGGAACCGTGTTTATCTTCCGTAATATCCATATATTCATTGGGACGCTTTTTCTCTACCAACGCATATTCCCAGCGACAAGGCTGAGAGCAATCTCCTCTGTTAGCATCACGATTATTGAGATAGGCGGACAATAAACAACGACCTGAAAAGGACATACACATAGCACCGTGTACAAATGTTTCTATTTCTAAATCCGCAGGTATTTTTGCCCGAATCTGCGCAATATCATCCAAAGATAATTCTCTGGCCAGCACAATGCGCTTGGCCCCCATATCGTACAAAGCATTTGCCATTGCATAGTTCACAATACCGGCCTGCGTAGAAATATGAATCTCTGCTTTAGGCGCATATTGTTTTACCAAATTCATGACTCCCAAATCGGCAACAATGATGGCATCTACACCTGCAGCCTGCGCAGCTTCCAAAAAAGCAGGCAGTCTGTCCAGTTCATCATTCCGAGGCAATGTATTGCATGTTAAAAATACAGGAACATTTTTCTCATGAGCCTTTTGTACCGCTTTTGCCAATTGTTCGTTTGAAAAGTTAGCCGAAGCAGTCCTCATACCAAACTCCTGTCCGGCTAAATAGATGGCATCTGCACCATACGTTAAAGCCATGTTCAGGCACTCCATGTCACCTGCGGGAGAAAGCAATTCTACCTTTGTTTTTCTTCTCTCGTAAGCCAATATGATTCTCCTTTATTATGAAAGACCGAGTTCTTGTAGTTTCTGCTGATGCTCTTCTAAAGTTTTAGAATAATAAGCTTGACCATCTTTATGGCAGAAATAGTAATAATCTGTTGTTTTTGGATTTAATGCTGCATTGATGGCATCCAAACCGGGGTTACAAATTGGTCCCGGCGGTAATCCCTGAACTTCATATGTGTTGTATCGGCTCTTAAAGCTGTCCACTTGATCCGCAGGAACTTCTTCTCTTGAGTGGTATGGATACCAAACAGTTGGGTCGGAGTCTAAAGTAGCAACACCTTTTTCCGCACCGTCTCTCAAACGATTGTGGAAGATAGAAGAAATCATATACATATCATCCACATTTGCGGCTTCCGCCTGAATCATAGATGCCAATGTAATCACTTGATCCATTGTCATGTTCATAGACGCAGCTTTATCTTTCATTTCTTGCGTAATTTTATCTTTATAGTTATTCAGTAACTTGCTCAAGGCATCTGTTGGATTTTCACCGGTATAGAAATCATAGGTATCCGGGAATAAATATCCTTCCAGCAGATAATAGCGATCTTTATCATTTGTAATTGAGTTAATAGCAGAATAAATATCAAAATAATCAGAATCGTTTGCAGCTTCCAGAACCTCATCCACTGTACAAATATTTTTTTCTTCCAATAACTGAGCAATTTGACGTACGCTCATACCTTCTGTAATGGTTACCTGAGTTGTTTCATTATCCAAACGGTTGGCATTGGACTGAATATGATTGATAATTGCTTCATAGTCCATATTCTTTTTGATTTCATACGTACCGTATTGGTAATGACCTTCCGATTTTGTTACTTTGGAATACAAAGCAAAAAAGCTTGGTTTGGAAATAATACCGTTTTCCGCTAACAGTTCACCCACTTGCTCACCTGTCGCATTTTTCGGTATTTGAATTTGTACAACTGAATCATCTCTGCCAACAGCAAGCATATCGTTAATGTTCACCATTGCAAAGCGGGCAATACTATAACTGACGACTAAAATCATGACAATCCACATCCAGAAAAAAATGCGTTTATTTTTTTTGTCGCGTTGCTTCATTTTCTTTTTCTGCTCTTTTGTCATGGTTTGAGCCTTTAGATTCTTCTGCGATACTTGAGGTTCCTTTTTCGGAGTATTATGGCTGTGACTTTCAATCTCTTCTGCCATATGAGGTTCTACATCATATTCTGATTTTTTAGAATATATCTCAGGAGAATCATCATCAATATCATCTAAACCTGAAATATTAAGCTGAAACTCCTGGCGTTTTCTTTCTTGATACTCTCTTAGACTTTCTTCCAAAGAATCGGTCTGTTTATTTTGGTCAGGAATGTTAGCTTCATCTTGATTTGGATGTTGTTCATCACGCATAATATTCCTCCTTTACTGTTTTTTCTCAGTTCTGCGAATGTAATTTTCGGTTACAAGAATATCTACCGGACGGTCAAAATATCCATGGGGCAATCCATACTGCACACAGCTTGTATAACAAATGCCCACTGTTACACCCTTAAATTCCGATAAAAATCGGTCATAGTATCCTTTACCGTAACCCAAGCGGTATCCCTTTGCATCAAAGCACAGTCCGGGTACAATACAAAAGCCATGCGATAAATCTGTAACTAACTTGCACTGTTGATGTTTTGGTTCCAAAACGCCAAAAGTTCCCTTTTCCAAGTCATCCAAAGAACGAATATAATAGAATTCCATTTCATACGTACCCGGTACACATCTTGGCGAAGCGACCTGCTTTCCATCAGCCAATGCTCTTTTTACAATCGAAAACGTATCCACTTCTATGGATTTACTGATGTATACAAAAACAGTGCTTTCTTCATGATATTCCGGTAAATCGAATAAATGTCTGCGAATACGAGCGTCCATCTTTCCTTTTTTTGCAGGAGGCATCGTCTCTCTGATATTACGGTATTTCAGTCGTAAATTCTTTTTCAGTTCTTTGATATTTTCTTTTGGATTTTTCACATACATTGTATCGACTTCCTCAACAAATTGGCTTTAGACGTACCACATAACACTTCTACTAATTTCAAGGCAAATTCAACAGAAACACCGGCACCTCTGGCTGTAATGATATTTTGGTCATAGCATACATGCTGCGGGGAATAGTTTGCACCTGTCAACTGTGTTTCAAATCCTTCAAAACAGGTAGCAGTAATACCATGGAGCAATCCCATATGACCTAAAATAGAAGGCGCAGCACAAATAGCTCCTATCGGGATATTTTGTTGTTTACAGTGCTTTAAGACTGTTTGTACAACAGCAGACTGCTCTAAATGCAAGGTTCCCGGCATACCTCCGGGCAGCACAACCATTTCTATGCCTGTGAAGTCTACCTGCTGTTCTGTAATGTCGGCATGAATACGTATATCATGGGCACCTGTAACCGTGGTGGTATCTGTTCCAACCGCAACCGTTACCACTTTTAACTCTGCCCTTCTCAGCAGGTCAATAGGTGCAATTGCTTCCATTTCTTCAAAACCATTCGCTAAAAATACATAGACCATCGTTTTTAGATTCCTCTTCTATGATTTTATATTGTAAGTTTATCCATAATTTCTTTATGAATCGCTTCAATGGATTTCATTGTTCCGTTATCCGCGCAGGAAATAACATTCCAACCTAATTTTTCAGCACTATACAATGCAGCTTCACGGCATTGCAATAAAAAATCCATATTTCTTTCATGTATATCTTTTTTTGTCTCATCACCTTGGTAACGTGTGCTAAGCAAAGCCTGAGAAATCTCCGGCGGCACATCCAAATAAATTACAACATCGGGCCTTGGTAGTTCCAATTTATGATATTCATAATCCTCCGCCCAATGAATAAAGTGATCCCATTCTTCTTTTGGCAGTTTTGTCAGTTGATAAATTAAATTAGAAGTGGCATAGCGATCTGCTATCAAGCAGATACCGTCTAAATAATCCTGCTTCCAAAATCTTTGAAAACTGGCATAACGGTCTACCGCATAAAAAGATGCCGCAGCATATGCGTTGACACTGTTAGGTTCTGTTCCAAAAGCGCCGCTTAAATACAATTTAATTAAAGCGGAAGAATCCTGCTCATAGTCAGGAAACGTAAGGTGACGATATTTTATTTGTTTTTGTTCCAAAGCTTTGCACAGCTGATTGGTTTGTGTTGCTTTGCCGCTTCCGTCTAACCCTTCAATTACAATAAACGGATGCTTCATACAGTTTCCTCTTCAAGATTACGGAAAAACGCACGTACTTCTTTAATTTCTCCGCAAGTCATTTTTCCTTCCGAACAAGCGCCTCTTACACAATTGGGACCTGCTTTGGCAAACAAATGTGGCGCTGCTTGTTTGACCAAACGCAGCATTTGAATTGCAACATCCTGAATTTCCCATTGTGCGCGTCTGCAACAGCGCAGTGTAAAAAAGTTCATCAATGAGCGTGCATTAAAGGTAACAATCATCTTGGTATCACAAGCATTTGGCAACACAAAACGAGCATCTTCTATCGCTTGTTTCTGTGCCATTCGAGCTGCTGTTTTTTCATCTTTTCCTTTTTCAAGCAATGCTTTTTTATGTTTTTCAGCTAAAATATTTGTTAAGTTTTCATAATGACGCTGGTCTTCTTCCATCGCCCGTATAAATTCTTCTTTTGCCTCGGGTATAGCGGCAATCTCCGGCGGTAAGACATATTCAAATGCGTTTTCCGCAACATAACGCTGACTTTGTACACTGAAAGAAGCAATACGATGACGTGTAATTTGTGCCAGCAAAGCGCGGGACACGCCTTCAATTCCAAACGTAAAAGTAGCATGCTCAATGGGACTTTCATGACCAATTTCTGAAAGCATATCAACAAAAGAAGCCACTTTTTCCTCAGTTAATCCTTCTTTGATTTTATCAATGGAAGAAGGTGAATAACACAACTTCGCTGCTGCGGCAACATGCAGTTCCGGCTGAGGTGTGTGAGCCAATAAGGTTACAAGAGCCATGAATCATTCCCCTTTTTTACTGAAATAAGTCCATTTCGATAATTAATCGATATTATAACATAAAAGAAATTGCTTTGCAATTTCTAACATTTAAACGTTAAAATGTTCTTGTCAATAAACCCAATTTTTTGCTGATAAATGCTAAAACGAAATTTAATTTTTGACGCTGTTTTGAGGTTGTTATAGCATTAAAAAAATTGCGTTTCAATTTTTAACTTTGGGACGCTAAAACGTTCTAGCCAACAGCCAAAACTTTGAATATTGAAAGACGTTCCTTTCAATGTTTGTTTTGCTGCTGTTGCTAAGTTGTTATAACCTAAAAGAAATTGCTTTATAATTTCTAACCTATCAATGTTAAAACGTTCTTGTCAATAACCAATATTTGTTTTGTTCTAAGGTGATTGCAGAATCAAGATAATTACAAAACAACCTTCAATTACATAATTTTGGAACATCCTTGCAACAGTCAAAATCTAAATAATAAAAAATGCCTTTCGATTCTTCTTTTGTTTCCGTTTCTTGTTACATGGTCATTAAAGCATGAAACGTTGATTACAACTTTTAGTACAGATTTCAAACTGTAACAACACCAAATGTTTATCTTTTTTAAAAGAAGAAAAAACAGTTTTCATGAATCTTTTGTGTAATTTTGTTAACAATACGTACGGGTGACAAAATGTAAAATGAAATCTAAAAAAGTATTGTCACAATTTTACTGCCAATTTGCAACACAGTTCCTTGAACGCAAAAAAGACACGCTCTGATAAAACAGAGACGTGTCTTTCTTTATTATTCGTCATCAGGTACCAATAAACCTTTTTTATATGCCGTTAGTAAGAGTGACAAGTCGTAAATTGTATTACTGATATCTTCCCCTATATCCGTATCCAAAATCAACACACGTGTGCCGTTTGTTTCAAAAAATTCGGAACTGGATTCAATATCCACATGTTTTTCAATTGCCTCTTTAATGCCTCTGAACGGCGTATGAGATACAATGCGCATTCCACGGGAGTTGTAAATTAGCGTATAGCCGGCAATACCTGTGGTTTTTTGGTATGCTTTACAGAAACCACCGTCAATGACAATTAATTTACCGTTTGCTTTGATAGGACTTTCACCCTTCATAGCTTTTACAGGAACATGTCCATTTATAATATGGGAAAAACCTTGTGCCAAGTTAAATTCACGCAGAATGCGATTGCAGGTGTCCTCCGACTCACAGAATGTGTAATACGGATCTTTTTCTTCTGTCCAGCTGGATTTATCCACAATAAACATGCGTTCAAAGGTTGTCATTCTGGCTTTGCCAAACAAAGGCGAAGTTTTTCCGCACCATAGGTACCATACAAAATCTCCGTACTTCTCTTTTTCGCTTTCTTTGCTGGTAAAATACGCTTTACGGGTAATTTGGTCTGCCAAATCCAAAAGCGCTTTTCCTTTATAAGGCACTCCCTCAAACTCAAACTCTGCAAATTCTCCCTCTTTTGTCATAGGGACACATGCATGGAATAACAAATTTTGATTAAAGCATTTATAAATACTGCCGCAGGCATATAAAAATTTCATATGACGATGCAAACGGTCACTTTCTACAAACGCATTAACCAATCCGTCCAGAACATGTTGTTCTTCCTCTGTCAAATCATACGGATGTTCCGGGTCAATGGTCGGAAAATCTACAGTAGTAAGCTCGTAGATGTTGCCGCTAATCGTAATACATTTGTTATCATAATCAATCTTATGCAAAAGCAAACGTTCTTCCATTCCATATTCGGGATGGCGCCTGATGACTTGTGCTTCTACTTTAAACAGAATGATTGCAATTGCTCTGTGCATAGCTTCATGAGTTGTTTCACAATTTTTATAAGTTTGTGTAGCAAATAAAGTAAGAGGACGCAGACTGATGCCATAACCGCCTTCCAAGGTATCCAAACGTTTATGGGATACGCTTGTTTTCACCACGGTTGCCACGCATGCCGGATGTCCTGTGGAAGCGCCCATCCATAAAATATCGTGATTACCCCACTGAATATCCACCGCATGGTGCTGCATCAGCATATCCATAATGCTGTCGGCACGAGGGCCGCGGTCGAAAATATCACCAACAATGTGTAAATGGTCAACTGCCAGACGTTTGATTAAGGTAGCCAATGCAATAATAAATTCATCTGCGTTATGAATACTGATAATGGTATCCATGATGTTACTGTGATATGCTTCTTGATTGATGTCCCCTTCTACGGAGTGAAGCAGCTCGTCAATAATATAACTGAATTCTTTTGGAAGTGCCTTTCTTACTTTAGAACGAGTGTATTTTGACGCAACCAATTTGCAGATTTCGATTAACTGGTTCAACGTAATTTTGTACCAGCTTTCCAAATCTTTTATGGTATCGTGTACAATTTCCAAGCGTTCTTCCGGATAATAAATTAATGTGCACAGCTCTGCACGCTCTTCCACGCTCAATCTGTCACCAAAAATAATATTTACTTTTTCATGGATGACGCCTGAACAGTTGTTCAGTATATGATAAAACGCTTCATATTCACCGTGTACGTCGCTCATAAAATGCTCTGTACCCTTTGGCAAATTCAAAATTGCTTTTAAGTTAATAATCTCGGTACAGACCGACTGCACAGTTGGATATTTTTCTGAAAGAAGCTCTAAATATTTTAATTCCTGTTTTGTGAATTGATAGTCTTCCAGCTCCATTTTGTCACATCCTTTATCTATCAAATACATAATTTATTTTACCAAGTCTTTTTCCTCGCTGTCCAACAACAGGCCAACAGGACAATGGTCGCTGCCCATTACATCAGCGTAAATGATACTGTCTTTTAAATACGGACGCATCCTTTCTGATAAAACAAAATAATCAATACGCCATCCCGCATTGTTTGCACGTGCATTAAACATATAGGACCACCATGTATACGCACCTGTTTCATTCGGATATAACGTTCGGAATGAATCGATAAATCCTGAGTCCAGCAACTGTGTAAATTTACTGCGTTCTTCGTTGGAAAAGCCCGCATTTCCTACATTGGTTTTTGGGTTTTTCAAATCAATTTCCTGATGTGCAACATTTAAATCACCACATAAAATAACAGGTTTGTTTTGATCTAACGTTTTTAAATAATCTCTGAACGCATCTTCCCAAGCCATGCGATAATCAAGACGCGCCAATCCTCTTTGTGCATTTGGTGTATAAACATTTACCAAATAGAATCGGTCATATTCCAGTGTAATTGCTCGGCCTTCTCCTTTATGCGCAGGGTCTCCAATATCATATGTGACAGTTATCGGCTGCTGCTTGGTAAATACAGCAGTGCCTGAATATCCTTTTTTCTCTGCACTGTTCCAATATTGATAATAGCCCGGAAATTCAACTTCCGCTTGTCCTTCCTGCATCTTTGTTTCTTGAATACAAAATATATCTGCTTGCTCCTGCTCAAAAAATTCAGGGAAACCCTTTGTCAAACAGGCACGTAATCCATTTACATTCCATGAAATCAGTTTCATATAGTGAGTATCTCCTCCAATCATAATTATGGATGTATTATAGCATAAGAAAAATTGCAAAGCAATTTCTAACCTATAAATGCTAAAACGTTCTCATAACAATCAACATCTCGAATATGGAAAATTTTCCTTTCAATGTTTGTTCTGCTATTGCTGTTAGGTTGCTATTTATATATTTTAATATACAATTGCTAACGCATTCTTACAAATAACGAAAATTTTACTGCAAATATCAATTGGTATCCTCATAAAACGTTTTATCTCTTAGCCAAATTGATTCTGCCGATATATAAAAACGTTTATCATCATATCGCTGCAAACTCTTTGACAAAAGTTTTTTCATCATTATTTTTGCACAATATGAACAAGTAGACAAAACGTGACTTGAACAAATTGGGTATTCGTATTATAATTACCATAATCTTTTAGAAAATATTTGGAGGAATCGATTTTATGAGCAATCCTATTGTTACATTTGAAACCAACCAAGGCACCATCAAAGCAGAACTGTTTCCTGATGTTGCACCTAACACAGTAAACAACTTTATTTCTCTTGTAAAACACGGTTTTTACGACGGACTTATTTTTCACAGAGTCATTCCGGGTTTCATGATTCAAGGCGGAGATCCTCAAGGTACAGGCATGGGCGGCCCAGGTTATTCCATTAAAGGCGAATTTATTATGAATAACTTTAATAACGAACTGCTTCACAAACGTGGTGTTCTTTCTATGGCACGCTCACAAAGTCCAAACAGCGCAGGCTCTCAATTTTTCATTATGGTAGACGACGCTCCTCATCTAAATGCACAATATGCCTCCTTCGGTCAAGTAATTGAAGGCATGGAAGCGGTAGATAAAATTGTGGCAGCACAGCGCGATTACAATGACCGTCCTTTGGAAAATCAAATTATGGAAAAAGTGACCGTTGAAACATTCGGCGTAGATTATCCGGAACCGGAAAAAGTAAGAAGCCCATTTTAATGAAGGCGATGTAAACGAAAAGTGGAATGGATAACATTCCACTTTTTTATTTATAACAGAAAGCAGGTGTCTCATGCCAACATTAAAAAAATTCCTTCACTATTACAAGCCGCATAAAGCCATGCTGATTTTTGACTTGATATGTGCAACCGTTGTCTCTCTGGTAGATATATCATTTCCTCAAATATTGAATGTATTAAACAAAAGCTTATTTACAATGGACGCAACCGTTATTTTACATACCATCGGATTCGTGGCAATCGGACTGATTGTCATGTATTTAATCAAACTGTTCTGCGACTATTTTATTGCAACATGGGGACACATTATGGGTTCCAGAATGGAAAGCGCCATGCGCAGCGATTTGTTCGATAAAATGCAGCGACTTCCATTTTCTTATTATGATAAAAATAATACAGGCGAAATGATGACAAAAATGGTGTCAGACTTATTTGATATTTCTGAAGTTGCACATCACGGACCTGAAAATTTGTTCCTGGCCTTTTTAAAGCTCATCGGATCCTTTGTGTTGCTGATGATGGTACATGTACCTTTGACTTTGATTCTATTTGCAGTTGTTATTATTATGTGCATTTTCAGTGTATTTCAAAACAAACGTATGAAAAGAGCATTTTCAGACAATAACAAAAAAATTGCAAATATCAATGCGCAGCTGCAAGATTCTCTTGCAGGAATACGGGTTGTAAAGTCTTTTGCCAACGAAGCTGTAGAGAAAGAAAAATTTCAAAAAGCAAATGTTTCGTTTTTATCTTCTAAAAAGCATTCTTACCATGCATATGGAAGATTCCAATCCGGCAACTTATATTTCCAAGGGATTTTATTTACCGTTATTTTGGTATTTGGTGGTATCTTTATTGCACAAGGCACATTGAACGCGCCTGATTTGGCGTTATACGCTTTATATATCAACATTTTTATCAACCCAATCACCATTCTGGTCAACTTTATGGAAGTATTTCAAAAAGGTATGGCAGGATTTTCTCGTTTTCTGGAAATCATGGAAACTCCCATTGAAATCGAAGATAAACCAAATGCTCCTGATTTGAATGATGTAAAAGGAAATATTCAATATCAACATGTCTTTTTCTCTTATGACGGCGTACATAATGTATTAAATGACATCAACTTTGAAATTCCGGCGGGAAAAACCATTGCTTTGGTCGGTCCGTCGGGAGGCGGAAAGTCTACGATATGTGCGCTTCTTCCCCGTTTCTACGATGTGAGTGACGGCAGTATTTCCATTGACGGTGTTGACATACGGGATGTAACGCAAAAATCGCTGCGCAAAGCAATTGGCGTTGTTCAGCAGGATATTTATATGTTCTGGGGAACCGTTCGTGATAACATTGCTTACGGAAAACCGGGAGCCAGTGAAGAAGAAATTATGCAAGCAGCCAAACTTGCAAATATTCACGATTTTATTATGAGCTTGGACGACGGATATGATACAATGGTAGGTGAACGCGGAACAAGACTTTCAGGAGGACAAAAACAGCGCATTGCCATTGCCCGTGTGTTTTTAAAAGACCCTAAAATTTTAATTTTAGACGAAGCTACGTCCGCACTTGACAATGAAAGTGAACGATTTATTCAAGCGTCCTTGGAACAGCTTGCAAAAAATCGAACCACAATTGTCATTGCACACCGTTTAAGTACCATTCGTCATGCAGACGAAATTTTGGTAATTGACCAACATCAAATTAGAGAGCGCGGTTCTCATGAAGAACTACTGAAACAAAACGGACTGTATACCAAGTACTACAACATGCAATTTGACGGATTGGATATTAAAAACGATGATATAAAACATGATACGATGATAGAAGGAGCTACCACATGATTACAAAATCTTTTGTCACCGCACGATACGCGGAAACAGACCAAATGGGAGTAATTCACCATTCTGTATATGCAGTTTGGTACGAACTGGCACGTACAGATTTCATCAAAAAAGTAGGAATTTCATACAGCAAGATGGAAGAAATGGGAATTTTACTGCCTCTGTCCGAGCTTACTTGCAAATATCACCAAGCCACTTTATATGAGGACGAAATTACAATAGAAACACGTATTTTAGCGTTAACACCTTCACGCATACAATTTGGATATACCGTATACAAAAAGGGAGTGGAAAAGCCTGTAAATACAGGCTCTACCCTTCACGGATGGACAGATAAAGAGTTAAAGCCTTTCAATATGAAGAAGCGTTATCCCGAACTTTATGAAACCATTTTAAATGCAATGGAATAAGAAAAGGTCATTGTCTTTTCAGACAATGACCTTTTTATACTTTAGCATCAATTTCTTTTTTTACCGCTATCAGTGCTTTTGTTAATTGATCCGGACAGGAAGTGGAACGGCTGCCGCAAGTAATCCCTTGACATTTTTCAATGATATCATCTATTTTCATACCTGAAATCAAAGCGCCGATTCCTTTTAAATTACCATTGCATCCTCCTATAAACATAGCAGATTTTACGGTATCTCCTTCTATGTCCAAAATAATCTGTGAGGAACAAACTCCCTTTGTTTTATAACGATACTCCATACATTTTCTCCATAATACTAATTCTTATGTTTTTGCTTCCATTTTTCCAATGCGCGTACCTGCTCCTGAGGTGTTATGTAAGTTCCAATTGTTCTGGGTACTTTCGAATACATTCCATGAAAATCTGTACCGCCTGTCATAAGCAAGTGGTGTGTTTCGGCTAATATCATGAATTGTGCTATCAAAGATTCCTCATTACTTGGGTGCCATACTTCTATACCGTCTATTTCTTTTCTGTCCGCTAACTGTTCCAACAGAGAAATATCTTTTAATTGACCGGGATGCGCTATTACAGCAATACCTCCTGCCTGTTTTACTTCGTTTAGCACGTGATGCACATCCGGATATTCTATTTTTGAATAAGCCAAACCAATTCGCGGCGTAAACAATTTCTGATAAACCGCACCATATAGTTCGTTGGTATAACCTGCATCCATTAATCCATGCATAATATGCTGTTTAAAAATATTAGTGCTTCCATGGGAATGACGCAATAAAATCTCTGCTCCTACAGGATACAAATGCATTACTTTCTGCACCATAATGCTAGCAGCCTTCTTTCGGCTGTCACTAATTTTTTTGCAAAGACCTTCCAAACGATCGGGATAACTGCAATGATAGCATAAGATATGTACTTTTTGATTACGGTCATAATCAAATGCAGAAATTTCTATTCCCGGAATCACCGTTACACCGTGTCTTTTCGCAAATACTTTTGCTCGTGTCGAGCCCGCAAACGTATCATGGTCCGTTACAGAAATTGTGGTGATTCCCTTATTTTTTGCGAGAATCACCAGCTCTTCTATCGTAACGGAACCATCTGACATTTTTGTGTGACAATGCAAATCCGCAGACACACAATCACTTCCTATTCTGTCCCATTTCTTTTTCTATTATTGAGTTAAGTATACCATAAAATGTGAAATGAAACAAGAATAAGGAATATTTCAAAGAAATATGAAAAATGATACAACGTTTTTCATAAAAATTTCTTCTCTCAAAAAATCAGAAATCATTGTCAGTCAACCTAAAAGTATTACAAGCAAATACTTTTGACATAGCCATGAATAAAATATAAGACATCGTAAAGTTACTCTCTGATTGCCATAAAATAAAAAACAAGTGTAACTTGTTCTCATTGCTATATTATATGAGCATTTCTCATTTCAGCATAATTATCAGATTAAATACAAAGAGTCCGAATACAAATTGTATTCAGACTCGCTCTGGCGGAGAGGATGCGACTCGAACGCACAATGCCTTGCGGCACACCACATTTCCAATGTGGCTCCTTACCATTAGAATACCTCTCCATATGCAGTTGTAAGTGCTCTCAGCTGAACACCTTTGATAGTATACACTATGTTTGATAAAAAAGCAAGGTTTATTTTTAAATTTTTTGAGAATAATAAAATATTTATATCTATCTGTCTCATATCCATAACAATCTGACAACAAACAACAAAACTTATATTAATAAGTTAGAAATTGCTGTACAATTTCTTTTATGTTATAATATCATCCATAAAATTATACTTGGTAAACGGAAAAAGGAGGACTTTTGTTTGAAACGAACAACCATTGCACAACTCTATCAAACACCGAACAATTATAAGGATATTGATATAACCGTATGCGGTTGGGTACGCAGTTTGAGAGATTCCAAATCACTGGGATTCATTGATTTAAATGATGGCAGTTGTTTTAAAGGCGTTCAAATTGTATTTGAAGAAACAACTCTTTCCAACTATAAAGAAATTGCCAAACAAAACGTTGGTACCGCGCTTTGCGTAACAGGCACATTTATTTTAACTCCCGATGCAAAACAACCGTTTGAGCTGCACGCAAAACAGATTCATGTGGAAGGTGCTTCTTCACCGGAATATCCGCTTCAAAAAAAGCGTCATTCTTTAGAATATTTGCGTACCATTGCACATTTGCGTCCGCGTACCAATACCTATAGCGCTGCGTTCCGCGTTCGTTCTGCTGCCTCCTTTGCAATTCATCAATTTTTTCAAACACGAGGATTTCTATACGCGCATACCCCCATTATTACGGGAAGCGATTGTGAGGGAGCAGGCGAAATGTTCCGTGTTACAACATTAGCATTGGAACAGCCTCCCAAAACCGAACAAGGAGCCATCGATTATACCCAAGACTTTTTCCAAAAACCAACATCATTGACGGTATCAGGTCAGTTGGAAGGCGAGTGTATGGCAATGGCATTTGGCAATATTTATACATTTGGTCCTACTTTCCGTGCCGAGCATTCCAATACACAGCGTCATGCCGCAGAATTTTGGATGATTGAACCTGAAATTGCCTTTGCAGATTTGCAGGATGTCATGCAGATTGCAGAAGACTTAATCAAATTTATTATATCTTATGTCATGGAAACCTGTCCAGATGACCTTGCATTTTTCAATCAATTTGTAGATAAAGGACTATTGGAACGTTTAAACCATATTGTAACGTCAGACTTTGCTTGTATTTCATATACCAACGCCATTGAACAGCTTCAAAATTGTGGAGTTGAATTTGAGTATCCCGTTGCTTGGGGCATTGATTTGCAAACAGAACATGAACGGTACTTAACAGAACAAATTTTTAAAAAACCTGTATTTGTAACAGACTATCCAAAAGAAATCAAAGCATTTTATATGCGTTTAAATGACGACGGCAAAACAGTTGCCGCCATGGATTTATTGGTGCCCGGAATTGGAGAAATTATTGGAGGCAGTCAACGTGAAGAGCGTCTAGAATTATTACAGACACGTATGCAGGAAGCAGGTCTAAAGGAAGAAGACTACTGGTGGTATTTGGACTTACGCCGCTTTGGCGGAACAAAACATGCCGGATTCGGACTGGGTTTTGAACGTATGGTAATGTATTTAACCGGTATTTCTAATATTCGTGATGTCTTGCCCTTTCCAAGAACAACAGGAAATGCAGAATTTTAATCCATACAAAATAGAAATAAGAGAGAATTTTATGCAAACAAAAACAAAACTAGAACAATTGCAAACGTATTTGTCCCACTACGCCCAAAATGGTATTTGCATCGCTTTTTCCGGAGGAGTGGACAGCAGTCTTGTGCTAAAGATTGCTGCACAGACAGTACCAAAGGTAGCTGCTGTTTATTTTCAAACCACATTGCACCCTGTAGGGAATCAAAATGCAGCAGAAAAAATAGCGCAGGAAATCGGCGTTCCTTTTTATGTTATTGAGCTTGATGAATTTACCAATCCCAATATAATGAAAAATCCATTGGACCGCTGTTATCAATGTAAACACATGCTCTTTTCCATTTTAAAGGATTGGGCAGTTCAGCATGGTTACTCCACCTGCATGGATGGAACCAATCTGGATGATTTACACCAGCATCGTCCCGGTATCCGCGCTTTACGGGAGTTAGATATTATCAGTCCTTTGGCCGACTGTCATATTACAAAACAGGAAATACGAAAAATGGCAGCTGATTTTGGGCTTTCTTCATCAGACACTCCCTCTTCCCCTTGCCTGGCTACACGGCTTCCTTATCATACCCTTATTACCAAAGAAAAACTGAAAAAAATTGAGAAAGCGGAACAACTGCTATATGAGAATGGATTTCCTGTGAATCGTGTCCGTATGCATGATACCATTGCACGTATTGAGATTCCCACAGAACAATTTTTCACATTTTATCAGCAGCCAGATTTGATTTTTCGCCTGAAACAAATCGGCTTTGATTATATCACGTTAGATATGGAAGGATTCCGTTCAGGTAGTATGGATGAACCTTATCAAAAACAAAGAGGTAACCAATGTTAACGAAAGAATTATTACAGGCAGTCCAAAATCATGAACTTTCTGTGGAACAAGCTATGGAACAGTTAAAGGATTTGCCTTATCATAATATGGAATATGCCAAACTGGATTATCACAGACAATTAAGAACAGGATTTCCGGAAGTTATTTTTGCACAAGGAAAAACGGTTGCACAATTCCATGATATTTTTAAAACATTATATGAACGCAACCAAATTGCTTTGGCAACGCGAGTAGCAAAAGAACAAGCCGATGCGGTTCTTCCTGTGATTCCCCACGCACAGTATCACGATACAGCCCGCATATTATACGCATATAAAGACAAACCAGAACAACATGGCTTGGTAACGATTTGTACGGGAGGAACATCGGATATCCCCGTAGCAGAAGAAGCTGCTGTCACTGCCGAATTATGTGGGGCGCAGGTAAATCGTATTTATGATATCGGCGTTTCCGGCATCCACCGTTTGATTGACGCTTTGCCTGATATTCGCAAATCCAATGCAGTTGTTGCGGTAGCCGGTATGGAAGGCGCATTGGCATCTGTATTGGCAGGACAAATAGACAAACCTGTCATTGCCGTACCTACCAGCATCGGTTACGGTGCAAATCTGCAAGGAATTTCCGCTTTGCTGACCATGATTAATTCTTGTGCCACAGGTATGGCAACCGTCAACATAGACAATGGGTTTGGCGGTGGTTATATGGCTGCACAAATCAATCGTTTAATTGTAAATGCGGCTCAGAATCAAATATAACAAAATGACATACAAAAGGATGCTTTGACCACGGTTTGAGAAAGCATCCTTTTTATCAAATATATTCATAAAAAAGAAAGGAAGTTTCCATGAATACATTATATTTCGAATGTTATTCCGGTATCAGCGGCGACATGGCAGCCGGGGCTTTGATAGACTTGGGCGTTGACCGAGAATTTTTGCTCAATCAGCTTCACACCGTACCGTTGGAGCAGTTTGAAATTGACATCAGCAAAACAGACAAACAAGGAATCTCTGCAGTCGCGTTTGATATTCACACCAATCATTCCACCTGTGAGCATTCTCATGAACACAAACATGCACATACTCATTCTCATCATGACCATTCAGGTCGTTGTCTTGCTGACATTGAACATATCATTGACGCATCTAAAATTTCAGACAAAGCCAAAGAAACAGCGAAAAAAATATTTCATATACTGGCACAGGCAGAAGGTTTTGTTCACGGGATGCCTGCAAATCAAGTTCATTTTCAAGAAGTAGGAAGCGATGATTCTATTCTGGATGTAGTCACTGTCGCCGTATGTCTTGATTTTTTACATATTGACCATATCATCTGCTCCCCTTTATATGAAGGCAGTGGATTTACAAAATGTCATCATGGGCTGACAGCGGTACCTACCCCATGTACACTGCGTTTGGTACAGTCGGCTTCCATACCAATGAGAATCACAGAAAATAAAGGTGAAATGATTACTCCAACCGGTGCGGCCATCATCGCAGCATTGGCAAATACATTTACACTTCCCCAAAAATTCACCATTGATAAAGTAGGCGTTGGCGCAGGTAAAAAAGCATTTGCCCATCCAAATGTAGTACGTGCTATGCTGATTTCTGAAATTACAGACACACATGAAGATGAAATTTGCATGTTAAAAAGCGCTATTGATGACAGCACTCCGGAACAACTGGCTTACTGCCACACACGTCTATTGGAACTTGGCGCTGCCGATGTATATTTTACCCCGATTTATATGAAAAAAAATCGTCCTGCTTATGAGTTAACCGTATTATGCCAACCAGAATTGGAACAAATCATAACAGAAACCATTTTTCAAGAAACAACAGCCATTGGATTGCGTAAAACTTTTGCAAAACGTAATATTATGGCACGAGAAGTAAAGCCGATACAAATTGGTTCTCAAACCATTGATTGTAAAATATGCACCTATCATCATATTAAGAAATATTATGTAGAATATGAGAGCGCAGCCAAAGCTGCACGCATATTAGGAGAACCTCTGGAAGAAACCTACAGAAAAGTTTACACAAAGATTCATGATTTGAGCAAAATGCAAGATTATTAAAATTAACTTGCATTTTTTATAAAATGAGTGTAGAATAAGTAAGGTTTTAAGACATTTATGCAATTTTGGTTAGAGGAGATACGCAAATGAACACTGAATATTATGATTCTATGTCTAAAGAAGCGCTTGAAAAAGAAAAAGCCGATTTACAAGCAAAATATGATGCATACAAAGCGCAAGGATTAAATTTAAATATGTCCAGAGGCAAACCCGGTCCGGAACAATTGAATCTTTCCATGCCGATGATGGATATTTTGAATTCCACATCTGATTACAACGCTGAAGCAGGCGATGACTGCCGCAATTACGGTGTTGTAGACGGATTGCCTGAAATGCGCCAATTTTTTGGCAATTTATTAGGTGTAGATGCAAATGATGTGATTGTAGGCGGAAACTCCAGTTTAAATATGATGTTTGATACCGTTAACTCGGCCATGTACAGTGGATTTGGAAACTGTAAACCTTGGGCGGAACAAGGAACTGTAAAATTTCTTTGTCCTTGCCCCGGGTATGACCGTCACTTTGGTGTTACGGAATTCTTTGGCATTGAAATGATAATTGTACCAATGACAGAACACGGACCTGATATGGATATGGTAGAGCAGTTGGTTCATGCAGATGCCAGCATTAAAGGAATTTGGTGCGTTCCCAAATACTCCAATCCTCAAGGTATTACGTATTCTGACGAAACAGTACGCCGCTTTGCAGCACTGAAACCGGCTGCAAAAGATTTTAAAATTTTTTGGGACAATGCATATTGCGTACACAACATTACAGATACTCCTGACCAATTGTTAAATCTCATGGACGAATGCAAAAAACAAGGAAATGAAGATTTACCTATTATATTTGCTTCTACATCCAAAATTACGTTTCCCGGCGCCGGCGTTGCAGCTATGGCAGGAAGCAAAAATACACTTGCCAATATTCGCAAACGTCTTTCTTTCCAAACCATCGGACCTGATAAGATTAACCAATTACGTCACTTACGTTTTTTAAAAGACATGAATGGCGTTGAGACTATTATGAATCAACATAAGGAATTATTACAGCCTAAATTCAACATTGTTTTGGAAACCATGGAAAAACAATTGGCTCCTGTCGGTGTTGCATCTTGGACCAATCCTCATGGTGGTTACTTTATCAGTGTAGATGTAATGGAAGGTTGTGCAAAACGTGTGGTAGCACTTTGCAAAGAAGCAGGTGTCACTTTGACAGATGCAGGCGCTACTTATCCATATGGAAAAGATCCAAAAGACTGCAATATCCGTATTGCTCCTTCTTTCCCATCTGTTCAGGAACTTCAGGAAGCTATGAATGTATTCTGTATTGCAGCTAAGTTAGCTGCTTTGGAAATATTATTAACTTCTAAAGTATAAATAATATCAATAAAAAAGAGCAAGATAAATCTTGCTCTTTTTTATTTTGTTAAAATCCATAGCAGTACGTATTTTCTTATCAATCTCTGCTTCCCTCTATACTCTAATGTCTGCCAACTTTTGATACTCCTATATTTTTTGGCCACTACGGCAATAAAAAATTACAATATCTTCACAGAGAATTATGTTTCTATCTAAAATCAAATATCAATATCTGTTATTCATCCTGAAAGTTTTATAT
This sequence comes from uncultured Oscillospiraceae bacterium, assembly GCA_900541905.1. GTDB lineage: Bacteria > Bacillota > Clostridia > Oscillospirales > Acutalibacteraceae > UMGS1071. The sequence goes on along the minus strand of UQLQ01000005.1, from coordinate 70,379 downwards.
GTGTTTTATCTTATTCCCTCATCCAACATGTTTCATTCCAGCAAAATTATATCAACCTTGAGCAGTATGTAAACCGAAACACTTTTTAAGTAATACACATACTATCTGTATGAATAATTGAAAATTAACCCCCGATTAGGTTACTCTAATAAATGTATATCATATTTTTGAATTTATCATTATCCGGTATGTAATGCAACTTTTATCTTCTGTTCTGTAATAACAAAAGCAGAGATATCATACTCTACTTATATTCCAACACCATCATCAAACACTAACATTAATATTTTTCTTTTTTTATTATGAAGGAACTCCAATATACACTGTAATAACTTTCCTTTTCAATATCATTGTTAGAAGTATGTTAAAAAACGAATTGTTTCTTTAAATTTCTATGAAATATGTTGATAGAGAAAAATAGCTTTGTTATAATAAACAGTAAGAAATTGTTAAAAAGGCGGTGCAACCATCATGCCCAAACACAAAGGCGGTAAAGTAGCTGCAGTAATTGATATTGGCTCCAGCGATGTGAAAATGCAGATTTCACAGGTGAGAAATAAAGAAATTATACCGCTGAGCACATTAGAATATCCTCTAAAACTGGGACATGAAGTGTTTAACTACGGCAAAATCAGTTTTGAATGTTTGCGCGAACTTTCCCATATTTTGACCGGTTACTCCAATGTGATGAAAGAATATGGTGTGGATCAATATAAAGTAGTCGGCACTACTGCATTACGAGAAGCGCAAAATAAGGAATTTATTCAAGATCAGCTTTTGATACAAAACGATATGATTGTGGAAATTTATGATGATAATCAGGAAAAATCCCTTATTTACTCTGCAATCACAAAAGCATTAAAACATATGGAATTATTCTCACCTCAATCGAATCTGAAAGAACAAACAAAACAACCTGAAAATATGCTGCTATCTTATATTGGTACCGGTTCTATAGGTATTTCATTATATAATGGGAAACATATTTTCTTTACACAAAATATCTCTACCGGTTCTCTAAAACTGCATGATGTGCTAAGTGGTGTACAAGAATATACAGATGACTTTGCAATTGTGGTAGACGAATATCTAGATTCTATCTTTAATCGAATTCAAATGCCTGTTCCCTACCAACAAGTCAACGGCTTGGTATTAACGGGAAACGAAATGCAGCGGATTGCAAAACTGTGCAACGCCGAACCCATTGATGGAAATTATATGATTAAAGCAAAAACTTTAACCAATTTATATCAGACCATTCGTTTGATGCCTTTGGAAAAAATAGCGTTAAAATTTGACTTAACCGAAGAGGTAGCCGAAATGTTCTATTCTTCTTTGGCTATTTATGCGAAACTTTTGAAATTTACGGAAGCTGATTACGTTATTGCTCCGAAAGTAGATTTATGGGATACTTTAATTGAACAAATGTTGGTACAGAAACGTGCTCTAAACGAAGTTGTAGAGACACGTGAACATGCATTGGCCTGTGCAAAAACAGTTGCCGATCGCTATCGATGCAACTATGAACATGCCAGCTTTCTCATGGAAACAGCATGCATGATTTTTGATAAAATTAGAACTCTACACGGTTTGAATCCTCATTATAAACTACTATTAGAAATTGCTGCAATTCTACATGACTGCGGCTATTTTATCAATTCAAAGCATCATCTTAATAGCAATGTTGATATTGTGAAATATACAGATATTTATGGATTAACAGATAAAACCACTTTAATTACAGCGTATATTTCCCGTTTTGCGGAAAGTGAAACACCAAATTACAAAGATGCAGAATTTGCATCTTTGAAGGGAAGCGAAAAAATCATTGCGCTAAAGTTAGCTGCTATTTTTCGATTAGCAAATTCCCTAGACAAATCTCACAAACAAAAATTGCAGTCTGTTAAGGTAAGATTGGATGACGATAAATTCATCATTACCGCTAAAAGTGACAGCAATACCAGATTGGAACACTGGGCATTTGAAAAATGTTCCGCTTTCTTTCAAGAAGTATTTGGTGTTCAGCCAATTTTAACTGTAAAATCAAGTTTGATATAACAAAGGAAAGGTCGTGCAAGATACTCATGAGCAACGAAACAAAATTGCCTTATATCAACCGTGAACTCAGCTGGATGGATTTTAACAGCCGTGTTCTGGAAGAGGCTTTGGAAAAAGAAAATCCTATCATGGAGCGCGTCCGTTTTCTTGGTATCAGCGCTTCTAATCTAGACGAATTTTTTATGGTACGTGTTGCAGGTGTAAAAGCTCAAATTATTTCAGGCTATCAAAGTGCCGATGCTTCCGGATTAACCCCCACAGCTTTATTTGCCCAATTGCAAGAAAAAATTCATAAATTTGTGGAAAAACAATACTCTTGCTGCCAACGTTCTGTCATACCGGCCCTTAAGAAACAAGACATTGTCTTTTTAACTCCAAATGAAATGAATAAAAAGCAACAAAAGTATATTTCTGATTATTTCGACAAAGTATTGTTCCCTGTTTTAACACCGCTGGCAGTAGATGAAAGTCGTCCTTTCCCATTGCTGGCCAATAAAAGTCTAAATATTGCGGTACGTTTAAAAGGTGAAGATGAGGAATCCTGCTTTGCTTTGGTACAAGTACCATCTATTCTGTCGCGTTTTTTAGAACTTCCCAGCGATGAAGGAAGAGCGTTCGTGCTGCTTGAAAACATTATTATCTACAAAATTGAAGAATTGTTTGAGCTTCACGGCATTGAAGCATGTACTCCTTTCCGTCTCACTCGCAACTCTGATTTGGATATTGATGAAGAAGCGGAAGATTTATTGCTTGAAATTGAGAAATCCATTAAAAAAAGAAAACGTGGACGTCCTGTTCGTTTGGAAATTGCACATAAATGTGATAAGCAAACCCGCCATTTTTTGATAGAAACATTAAAAGTAAAAGATACAGACATTTATTCGATTCAGGGTCCTATTGACCTTACGTTCTTTACTAAATTTGCCGGTTTGGATGGTTGTGAACAACTTTGTTTTGAACCGATTATACCTGTTTATCCTCCTGCCGATTTCTTTGAACATAAAAATGTTTTTGATGCCATCAAAGAAAAAGACCGTATGCTGCATCACCCTTATGAAAGTTTTAAATGCGTTGTAGATTTTGTTCGCCAAGCTGCGGAGGATGAAAATGTACTAGCTATTAAACAAACGTTATATCGTGTTAGTGGTAACTCCCCTATTGTTGCAGCCTTAATTAAAGCAGCTGAGAACGGAAAACAAGTAACCGTTTTGGTGGAATTAAAAGCACGATTTGATGAAGAAAATAATATTCTTTGGGCAAAAAAATTAGAAGAAGCAGGGTGCCATGTTATTTATGGCTTGGTAGGATTAAAAACACACTGTAAAATTCTCTTGGTTGTACGCAGAGAAGAAGATGGAATTCGCCGTTATGTACACATGGGTACAGGAAACTATAACGATTCAACCGCAAAAATTTATACGGATATTAGCTTATTTACCTGCAAAGAGCCGTATGGTATGGACGCATCTTCCCTTTTTAACGTATTAACAGGATACTCCCGTCCTCCGGAATACAATAAATTTGCAGTTGCACCACATGGACTACGCAGTTTTTTTGTTCAAATGATTGAAAGAGAAATAGAAAACTCGAAAAAAGGTCTCCCAAGTGGTATAATAGTAAAAGTAAACTCTTTGGTTGACCCTGAAATGATTGAACTGATGTATAAGGCATCTCAAAACGGAGTAAACGTACAACTGATTGTACGCGGCATTTGCTGTTTGATTCCAGGAATTCCGGGAATCAGTGAAAATATCAGTGTACACAGCATAGTTGGTCAATTGCTGGAACACAGCCGTATTTTTCAATTTGAAAATGCAGGTAATCCCAAAATTTATATGGGCAGTGCAGACTGGATGCAGCGTAATCTGGATCACCGCGTAGAATTGGTATTTCCAATTGAAGACCCTGACCTGCAAAAGCGCGCATTTGGTATTGTGCAAACCATGCTCAACGATACAATTAATACAAGATTACTGCAAAATGATACGACTTATATTGAAATTGATAAACGCAGCAAAGCTCCGTTTAACTCTCAATATGAATTTAGCGTGTATGCCAAAGAAGCAGTGGCCAAACTGGAAGCTTTGGATGAGAGCAAACCATATACACCAATCAGAAGGGCTGATTTAGAAAAAATGAAATAAAGAAGGTATAGACCATGAAAAGAATTGGTATTTTGACAAGTGGAGGCGATTGCCAAGGCTTGAACGCAGCGATTCGCGGTGTTGGCAAAACATTTTGTGAATTATTAGGCGATAAAGTAAAAATCTTTGGCATTCAAGACGGTTATAAAGGTTTGATTGAAGGAAATTATATTCCGATGAAACAAATGGATTTCTCAGGCATCCTAACACTGGGCGGTACCATTTTGGGAACTTCCCGTCAACCGTTTAAGCAAATGCGCGTACTGGATGAAAACAATATAGACAAAGTAACCAAGATGAAAGAAACTTATAAAAAAATGAAGTTAGATTGTCTTGTGATTCTTGGAGGCAACGGTACGCATAAAACAGCAAATCTGCTCAGTGAAGAGGGGCTAAATATCATTACGCTCCCAAAAACCATTGACAATGATTTGTGGGGCACAGAAATGACCTTTGGCTTTAACAGTGCTGTTGAAATTGCAACAAATGTAATTGACTGTATCCACACTACCGCTACTTCTCATGGTCGCGTGTTTATTGTAGAGATTATGGGACATAAAGTTGGTTGGCTTACCCTATATGCCGGTATTGCAGGCGGTGCTGATGTGATTTTGCTGCCTGAAATTCCTTACGATATTAATAAAGTAGTAGACAGTTTATACTTAAGAACCGGTCAAGGAAAACGTTTTTGTATTTTAGCAGTTGCGGAAGGCGCTCTTTCGAAAAAAGAAGCAGAAATGTCCAAAAAGGAATTCAAAGCAAGTCGTGCAAATATGTCGTTCCCCTCTGTTTCTTATCGCGTAGCACATGAGATTGTAGAATTGACAGGACGCGAAGTTCGAGTAACAGTACCCGGGCATTTTCAGCGCGGAGGCGGTCCTTGTCCTTATGACCGTTTACTTGCAACTCGTTTTGGTACTGCAGCTGTTCGTTTGATTGAAGAAGGTAATTTTGGGAATATGGTAGCATTGCAAAATGGAAATATTGTTGCCGTACCACTTAGTGAAGTAGCAGGCAAATTAAAATATGTTCCAAAAGATAGTAATATCATTCAATCTGCACGTGATGTAGGTATTTGCTTTGGCGATTAATACTTTTGTTACAAAGAGTGCATAAAAGAACACGCTATTTGCGCATTTTCAAGCAAAAAGAATCAGCACAGAGACTAATACTCTGCACTGATTCTTTTTATGATATCCTCTTCTTTCTACCTTATATAAGGATAGTTTGACAAACCTTTTTTGTTAAAAAGAAATATGTTTTGTCCTCTTTTAACTCTCTCCTGTCAGAGGGAAGCCTAATATATCCAAAAAGGGCAAACTCCCGTATCGTACCGAGTTTGTCCTTACTGCATCTCATGGAAATTCCCCGCAGCTCCTTCTGAGTCCATTATGAGCCAAGTGCATTCCCTAAAAGCGCTGGAAACACGCCATTTACACCTGATATAAATCAAAAAAAGACCCGGTACAGAGTCTGTTCAAGCTCTGTACTGAGTCTTTTTTATTTTTTCTTCTGTCTCTCTTAGATTATGTCAAGGTGCCCTTTTGGCGGTATGTTGGAATGCCTTTCGTCATCTCCCTAACGAGTGACTCCAAGTAACCCCCAAATCGTTCCCGTGGCAAACCCGATTATCCCTTTTCTTTGGCTAAAACTCAGATTTCTGTGGTAGTTTTGAGGACCTGTCTGGAGTGCCAAGGAGTGGTTTTTCCCGTTTTTTGTAATACAGAAAATCCTCTCAAGTCACTCCGTCTTTTTCTTCTCTTGCTTCTGATTTTTGTGTAGTTCGGGACAACGGGACAAATTTCCGTTCCTCATAAATTCTTTTGTGCCACTCTTTTCACATAAGAGTTATTTTCACGCTTTCTGCAAACAAAATACCAGAACAGAATGTTTGTTTATCCTACACTGGGTCTTTTTCTCTCTTAAGTTATTTTGTGATGCTCGAACATGTCTTGTATTATTTAGTTTCTCACAAATATCTATCACTGGACCGTACATCAATCTATATTTTTGATTGCCGTTGCTTATCTACTGCTTATCATCAGCAAAATATCTAACTCCGCCAAAAGTTTTGTTTGTTGGCAAATTATTTGCTGCCTCCCATGTCTACACGACTTTTTAAGCGTGAAACGGATTTTACAAAAAGAAATAAAAAATGAGTGCCGCTGTATGATAACACAGTGACACTCATTTTTATAGAATAATTTGAATTGTATTCTCTTTTCTTGGCGCAGGCTTTGGATATTCACCGTTTATATATCCTACTGCACAAGCACCACATATGACATGTTCTTTTGGTATATGGCAATACTCTGCCAAAAAATCACGTACATTTGTCATTTGGCCCAACCATGTCAACTGGTTAATCCAACAAGTTCCCAAACCTAATGCATGAGCAGCTAAAAACATATTCTCCAAAGCAGCGGAACAATCAGCCATTGCGTTTGCGTAATTAGGAACATTAGATGCAACAATCAACGTCGGAGCATGATAGTAGAAATTATAATCTTCCTTTTGCGCATTTTGTTTTGCACGTATTTTAGCAGGATAATCATTTTCCGCAACCGGTAACAGTCCAAATCCAATACGAACTTGCTCGTTTAAATCTTCTAAAATCTTACGGTTTTGAATCGCCGTAAACAGCCAGCTTTGATTGTTACTCCCGCTTGGCGCATAGACAGCCGCTTTTAATATCTCGTCCCGCATATCATCGGGAATTTGTTTCGCTTCATAACTGCGCACACTGCGTCTTGTCTCAATACAAGACAGTACTTGATGCTTCATGAGTTCTCCTCCTAAGATACCGTAATATCATCTTTAATTGCTTCAAACTTCTTGTCACCAATACCTGATACATTTTTAATCTGTTCAATGTCTGTAAACGGTCCATTTGCATCCCGATAACTCACAATTCTTTGCGCCAAAGAAGGTCCAATTCCTTCCAGTTCTTCATCCAATTGTTCCGCACTTGCAGTATTAATATTTACTTTAGCCGTTGGTACAATATAACCTTCTCCTAAAGATTGTTCCGTATCTGATTCTGCTATATCCGTTTCTATCACAATGGCCTGCGGTTCTTTTACAAAGAAAAGATTATACCCAATTAACACAGTACAAAATACCAGAGCAATTGCGATCAAAATCCATATATGACGTTTTTCATTTTCCATGCGTTTTCACTTCTTTACAAGGATAATTACTGTTCCCTTAACTTACTTAAAAATTGAGTAAAGTAAACAGGCAGTGCACTGGTAATTTCTATGTATTCTTCTGTAATCGGATGAACAAAACCAATCACACGCGCATGTAAACATTGACCATTTAAAGAAGTAATCACCTTTTTGACCCCGTAAACAGGATCTCCCGCAACAGGATGTCCAATATAAGCCATATGTACACGAATTTGGTGTGTTCTTCCTGTTTCCAGCTTCAATTGTACATGTGTAAAGCCATCATAACGTTTTAATACTTTATAATGTGTCACTGCATTTCTGGAATTTTTATCCGTAACTGCCATCCTTTTACGGTCGGTAGGATGACGTCCGATTGGTGCATCAATAGTTCCCTCATCTTGTTTTACATTACCATAAACAACAGCTTCATATATTCTGGTAAAACTATGTTCTTTTATTTGCTGCGCCAAGCCTTGATGCGCAATATCATTTTTTGCAACAATCAATAAACCACTGGTATCTTTGTCAATACGATGTACAATACCCGGGCGAATAATGCCATTAATACCTGACAAAGAATCGCCACAGTGATGCAACAACGCATTTACCAATGTCCCGTCGTCATTTCCCGCAGCAGGATGCACAACCATACCTTTGGGCTTGTTCACTACCAACAAATCATTGTCTTCATACAGAATATCCAGAGGAATATCCTGTGCCGTAACTTCAAGCGGTTTGGGCTGAGGTACCATAACTTCTATTACATCGCCGGCATTTCCTTTTCCATTTTTACTTACAGCGATTCCGTTTCGTGTCACATTGCCCTGCTCAATCAATTTTTGAATTGCAGAACGCGTCATATCCGGCAATTGTGATTGCAACCATTTGTCCAGTCGCTGTCCCGATTCCTCCTGTTGTAATGTAAAAGAATAATGTTGTTTTGGCTCATTCATGGTCTTGTTCATGTTTTGCTTTTTCTTTCTTTTGCTTTTTTTTCGCAGATGATTCTTTACGAAGTGAATCTGTACAGAAAATTACATAGATAAACAACAGTACTACACCAATAGAAACACAACAATCGGCAAAATTGAAGATAGGTGGAAAAAATTTCACATGGATATAGTCAATAACGTATCCATTATTAAACACACGGTCAATTAAGTTTCCAATGCCACCTGCAATAATCAGCGCACACGCCATACGAGACAACGTAGTATGTTTTTTGTATACAAATAATCCGACAATTAAGGCAATACAGACAAGTGCTGTAATAATTACAAAAATCCAAGTTTGGCTGGATAAAATTCCAAATGCAGCACCGTCATTTCCATGATAGGTAAAATCTAAGAATCCCGGAATAATTTCCAAGGTTCCAATGGGTTTGATATAAGTAGTTGCCAGAAATTTAATCACCTGGTCAATGACAACCAAAACTGCAGCGCCAATTAAAGCAAAAATGCCTAATAACAAGCGAACACCTCCGTTATTATTCGAAAAAAGGGTGAACACTTTGCTCACCCTTCTCGTTCTATTTTATTCCAGTACAGATGCACAATGTGCACATACCTCAGGATGTTTTTCATTACTTCCAACTGTATTGCTGTAAGTCCAGCAGCGGGAACATTTATCTCCTTCTGCAGGCAATACAGTAACGGAAAGTTCAGGCAAATCTTCGCTTACAAAAGTGCCCTTTCCGCCTTTTACAAGTTCTACTTGAGACACAATAAATACAACCGGCAATTCTGCTTCCACAGATTTTACAAAATCATACATTTCGCCGTCACAGAATAACTGTACTTTGGCATCTAAGGAAGCACGAATCAATTTCTCATTACGTGCCAATTCCAGTGCCTTTTTCACTGCATCACGAATATCGTGGATACGATCCCATGTTTGAATAAAGATTTCATCCACATTTACTCCGGTTGGTTCAGGCATTTGGTTTAGCACCACATTTTTTGCATCAGCAGAAGCGTCATGTTTCATTGCCTGCCAAATTTCATCAGAAGTATATGCCAAAATTGGAGAAATCAATCTTGTCATGCCATCCAAAATCGTATACATGGCTGTCTGTGCTGCGCGTCTCTCTTTGCTGTTTGCCTTTTCTACATAAAGACGATCTTTAATTACATCTAAATAGAAGTTAGACATATCCACAACACAGAAGTTATGGATTGCATGATACACTTGATGGAATTCAAAAGCATCATAACCTGCGCGTGCTTTTTGATTTACCAAATCAAATCTGTGCAACGCCCAGCGGTCAATTGGCAGCAATTCCTCAAAGGACACTTTGTCTTGGTCCGGATTAAAATCTGCAAGGTTTCCTAAGATAAATCTTGCAGTATTGCGAATTTTACGATAAGCATCTGACAATTGTTTTAAAATTTCAGGAGAAATTCTAATATCTGCATGATAATCAGAAGATGCAACCCACAAACGTAAAATGTCTGCACCGTATTGCTCAATAATTTTGTTAGGCGCTACACCGTTGGAAAGAGACTTGGACATTTTTCTGCCTTCACCGTCCACAACCCATCCATGAGTAACTACAGCTTTATAAGGAGCAGTACCGCGCCATGCCACCGCTGTTAATAAAGAGGATTGGAACCAACCGCGATATTGGTCGGCGCCCTCCAAATAAAGGTCAGCTGGCCAATGTAAGTTTGGTCTTTTATCCAAAACAGCAGCATGGGTAACGCCTGAATCAAACCAAACGTCCATAATATCTTTTTCTTTGTCAAAATGAGTGCAGCCGCATTTTTTACAAGCAATGCCTTTAGGAATAATCTCTTCCGCAGGTTTTACATACCACTGGTCAGAGCCTTCTGTGCGGAACATTTCAGATACAGCTGCCATAGCTTCTTCTGAAATTAAAGGTTCGCCGCATTCTTTACAATAGAAAATAGGAATCGGCACGCCCCATCTGCGCTGACGGGAAATACACCAGTCGTTTCTATCTTGCACCATAGAGGTGATGCGGTCTTGTCCCCAGCCGGGAATCCAAGTAACATCTTGAATTGCTTTGACTGCTTGCTCCTTAATATCATCTACAGAACAGAACCATTGCTCTGTTGCACGGAATAACACAGGATTTTTACAACGCCAGCAGTGCGGATATTGGTGAACGATTCTCTTTGCAGCAAACATTGCGCCAATCTCTTCCAAATGTTTGCCAATTGCACGGCTTGCTTCATCCGTGGAAAGACCTGCAAATTGTTCTCCTGCTTCCGCAGTCATTTTGCCATGATTATCTACGGGAACAATGATAGGCAATTCCGGATAATTGTTTTTACAAACATTATAGTCGTCCACACCATGACCGGGAGCTGTATGAACACAACCTGTACCGCTTTCCAGTGTAACATGGTCGCCCACAATAACCAAGGATTCTCTGTCGATAAATGGATGCTTTGCCTTCATATATTCCATTTCGGCACCTTTTAAAGAAGCTACAACTTCATATTCTGCTTTTGCTGCAGCTTCCATTGCCTTCTCATACAGGGCTGTTGCCATAATGTAATATTCGCCATCACATTTTACAATGGAATAATCAAATTCCGGACCCACACAAATTGCAAGGTTTGCTGGTAATGTCCATGTTGTGGTCGTCCAAATGACAAAATAGGTTTTGTCCGGGTCTACACCTAATTTGGATAAGATTCCTTTATCATCGGACACAGCAAATTTCACATAAATGGAATAGCACGGATCTTCTGCATATTCAATTTCAGCTTCCGCAAGTGCTGTCACACAATCGGGACACCAATGAACCGGTTTTAACCCTTTGTAAATGTAACCACTTGTAGCCATTTTAGAGAAAATTTCAATTTGAGTTGCCTCAAAATCACGTGTCAACGTGATATATGGATTATTCCACTCACCAAGACCGCCAATACGCTTAAATTGTTTTCTTTGGTCATCCAAGTAACCCAACGTAAATTCTCGGCACATTTCTCTAAGCTCTACGTCTGAAATAGTGCTGGAATTGTCAACGCCTGCTTTTTTACGTGCTTTTAATTCCGTAGGCAAACCGTGTGTGTCCCATCCAGGAACATAAGGCGCCTGAAAACCGGACATATTTTTATAACGAACAATAAAATCTTTTAAAGTTTTGTTCAGTGCAGTACCCAGATGGATGTCACCATTGGCATATGGAGGGCCGTCATGCAAAACAAAACGTGGCTTTCCCTCATTCTTTTTCATCAATTTATCATAAATGCCATCTTGCTCCCATTTTTCAAGCATCACAGGCTCTTTTTTTGGTAAACCTGCCTGCATAGAAAAATCGGTCTGCGGTAAGTTAAGCGTATTTTTATAATCTTGTGACATTCTTAATGTTCTCTCCTTAATGGATTATTTATTGCGTTTCATTCTGCTTGATGAAGGTTCGTCGTCATCATCTTCTGCAATATTATAGTCTTCACCAAATTTTAGTACATCGTAACGCAAATCACGACCTCTGCGCTCTTCAGGTGCTTTTTCAAAACTGGTTGCATTTAGATGAAATTTCTTTGTAGGAGCTTCGTCCACTTCTTCCACTTCAATGGAGGAAGTTACTTTAGAAGCTGTTTCTTGAGAACTTTGCTGTGCAGAAGCAAAATCTGTCTCTTCCTCGCTAGGCTCTTTTCCAATAGCACCTTTGATATCGATTGGTTGTGTTTTCTCAATCATATGCTCTTCCAAAGACTGTGTATGCAATTCTTTTGGCTTATTTTCTTCTGTTGGTTCCGGTTGTTTTGGTTCTTCCAGTTTCACCTGTTTTTTTCTGTTTGGAATGTTATTAATCAAAGTTAAATGCTCTTTATATTTATCCAACAAAGTTTTTCTGAAATCAGACACAATTTGTCTCATTTTTTCAAGCTCTTCTTTTTTCTCTTCTACTTCGTCAGCAATGGAAGCAACTTTTTCATCCGCTTTCATTTGAGCATCTTTTAGAATAATCTCTGCTTTATGGCGTGCTTCGCGAATTGCAGCTTCGCTTAATTTTTGTGCACTGATAAGAGCATTTTTGATTTCATTTTCTTCTTCACGATATTCCTCCACTTTTTTTGCAAGAAGGTCAATTTTTTTTGCTAATTTTCTATTTTCTTCAGCAAGGCTTTCATTCGCTTCTTTTTGTTCAATATTCTTTTTAATCAATAACTCATAGGACTCTTTTACCTCATCAATAAAAATGTCCACATCTTCGGTTTTATAACCGCCAAAATTTGATTTATTGAAACTAGCATTAATGATATCGTTAATGGTAAGCATCCTATAAGCCCTCCTAAATTATTTGTATTTTCTACCAAATATGCTGAGTCTACCCTTCTTAGTCATAGGACCGATTCGATCCAGCACAAACTTACCTTTTCCGCGGATTGAAATCTTGTCGCCCGCATCTACCTTTTGAGAGGCAGACACAGCAACTTGATAATTTTGTGTTACCAGTCCTGCTTTAATCGCAGCACCGGACTTTTCTCGGCTATAACCAACAAGCGCTGCCGTAACACAGTCCAATCTTGGAGATGCAACGACAAAGGAAAACTCAGTAAATCCTTTGCCCATTGGCAAAGGAAGTTCTGTACCTTCTTTTAACGTAACGCCGACACGTCCAATCTTTTTTACTTGCATGAGAATAAATTGACTGATTTCTTCACGTACAAAAAATACACATCGGCCATCCTCAATTAAAAAATCGCCCAATGTTTCTCTTTCGATTCCTAACGACAGCAATGCACCCAAAAAGTCTCTGTGAGACAATTGGTCACATGTTCGAAAGGTTGCTGTTATGGTCTGAATCGGAAAAAGATCGACGCTTGGCTCTATATAGTCCGGAAACGCACCAAAAACTACACGCTCTGAGGAAGTATGACCACCCCAAAACATATAGTTTTTAAAGCCCATTTGTGATGTTAATTTTTCAGTATATAATTGTTCTTTTTCATCAAGAAAACCGATAAACTGCGGCTTATGCCGTTTGTCACACAAATTGACTGCGTCCTGCACACGTGCCAAAAAAATTGACTGAGCACTTTTTACACTATGTTTGTCCGACATAACCGCTTAAAAATAAACGCCGCTGCCTTCTAATTCGTCGATTAAATCATCACCGGTCAAATCTACATTATATGGGGTGATGATAAATGTTCTGGTAGCTACTCTCTTTACTTTTCCGCCGTTAGCATATGCAACGCCGCTTAAAAAGTCCAGAATACGGCGCGAAACATCTTTGTTGGTATCTTCCAAATTTAAAACAACAGTATGTACCTTTAGCAGTTCATCCGCAATTGCTCTGGTATCTTCACCAAAGTTATTCGGCTTGAATAAAACCACTTGAATTTGAGATTGTGCATGGATATTTACTACTTTGTTGGAATTTGTTTCTTGAGCGCGAGCATGACTATGACGAGCTGGCTCTTGATATTCTTCAGCCGGCTCTTCCTCTTCATAAACGTCTTCTACTTGCTCATCATAATCGTAATCATCAAATTCATCCTCTGGTGGATTCCACATATCTTTAAATTTCTGAACAAATTTTGCACTACTCATTGGTCGTTTCCTCCCGGTTGTTTTTATTACTGCAATGATAATCAGTTTTATTTATAAACTCTTTGTCCGAACAATGCAGAACCTACACGAACAATATTGGCACCTGCCTCAATTGCTTGTGCGTAATCCGCCGACATACCCATAGACAAACAATTCATAGATATATTATCTAATTTTTTAGACCTAATGTCAACCAATTTCTTATACATATTTTCAAAATAATGTATTGTTTTTGTAATATTTTCGTCTGCGGGCGGTATTGTCATCAATCCTTTTACAGAAATACCAGATAATGTGGATATTTCTCCCAAAAACGACTCTGTATCCTCAATATATATACCGCCCTTGCTTTCTTCTTTTCCTACATTGATTTCTACTAAAATATCGGTTACCAAATGATGCTGCTGAGAAATTTTAGAGATTTCTTTTGCCAGTTTCACACTGTCTACAGAATGAATCATGCTTACTTTACCAATCAGTTGTTTTACCTTATTGGTTTGCAAATGACCGATAAAATGACAGTCACAATGTTCCAGATGCAATTGGTCATACTTTTCGCACAATTCTTGTACCTTGTTTTCGCCTATGCAGGTAATTCCAAGTTCAATTGCTCTGTTAATAACAGGTACCGGAACTGTTTTTGTTGCCGCCAGCAAGGTAATCTCTTCCGGTTTTCTTCCGGATTTGATTGCTGCCTGTGCTACATTTTCCGTTACAATTTTATAATTTTCCTCCAATGCAGCAATTTTTGCTGTAAGTTCTTCATCATTTAACCATTTTTCCGTCATACAAATCTTTACCTCCTACCACAACTTCGTCGTATAATGTTAATGTTTCGCTTGTCATTAACTCGCTTGTATCCGGGTCAGGGTCACATATGACATAATTGTTGCTACTATACAGCGGCACAATCTCAACAAATTTAATAGAATTGCCATATAGAATATAAACGCCTTTTACATCTTTGGTTACGGTGGTTGTATTTCCGTTTTCGTCGGTTACATCTTTGGAAACAGTTTGGAAGCGGACAGACTGCTGACTAACACGAATGCCTGTATAGGTATTAATATTAATTTGGATGGTTTCGTCTCGTACCTTAGAAAGTGTATCACTCATATAGTTACATCTTAAAATAACAGCAGCCTCGGAAGTACCATCAGTTTGGTTCACGGCCTCAACCATAGCAGGAATATCTCCGGAAGAAACAAACGGTAATTGAATGGATACCTGAGCACCTTCTTTCAATCTGGTTGCCGTGTCAGCTGGTACAATACATGCAACATACCAGTTATAAGAATCGCATATTTTTCCAATCACACTGTTATCTTGTGTCTCGGCTTTTTGGTCTTTTTTGGTCTTTAAATCCTCCACCGTTAAATTGGTAGCATCAGCATAACTAAAGGTAGACTCATATCCATCTGTAGAGCTGACAAAATAACCGGAAGACGGTGATGTAATTTCGCCTTTCTTTGTACCTTTCACAGAACCCAAAGCCGTTAATTGGTCTTGGAGAGACTGAATTTTTGCATTAAAATCTGTGACTTGTCCGGTTGCTATTTGACGTGTATTAATTGACTTTAATACGGAATCTTTATCACTATCAATTTGGTCTCTGTCGCGCTCATGAATGGATTCTAATAAAGTGTATAATTTTGTATGAATATCTTTATCCAAGTTATCCGGATTGGTGTAGGTAGTTGTGGTTCTGGCACTGTTTAATTCCTTCAGGGTAGTCAACTGAGATTCCAGCTGTTCTCGCCTTTGTTGTGTGGTAGCATCTTCCGCAGTATCGTAAACTGTTGCAATTAAGCCGTCTTTCGCGATTTTTGTTCCGTCAGAAACATGATAGGTAATAACACCTGCAGTATTTTGCTGCACGAGAGTCTCATCCCTAATAATGACACCTTCTGCCTGTATCGTATCGGAAATGCTTGCATAAGTAGCCGTTTCTGTTACCACAGACGAATGATTGGCACGCCAAATTTGGTAACCAATGAACACCAATAAAAGGACAACTATGATAATTGTGATAATTCTTTTTAAAATTGGATGATTTAAGATACCCATTGAAAACCCTTTACTTTCTACACTAAAATTGAAATTGCGTTACAATCGATTTTGCTTCTTCTACCAGCTGTTCGTGACTTTCCATTTCGTCCACCTTTAGCCAATGAATATTGGGATTTCTGCGAAACCAAGTTAACTGCCGTTTTGCATATCGTCGTGTTTCCCGCTTCATATGCTCCACAGCTTCTTCTAAAGTGAAATTCCCCTGAAAATACGGCAACAGTTCTTTATAGCCAATTGCCTGCAATGCTGTTTTACCATCTTGCTCACTGAGCACTTGTTTTGCTTCCTCTACCAATCCCATATGCAGCATTTGGTCCACACGCCGATTGATACGATCATAAAGAATGGCTCTGTCCGTATAATCAAGTCCGATGATACATGCAGAGTACGGAGAAGGTATTCGGCGGGACTGCTCCATATGTTCTGTCATCGTCATGCCGGTGGTTCTGTAAATCTCAATTGCACGAATGATTCTGCCAACATTATGAGAATCGATTCTCTCTGCAGACTGAGGGTCAAAAGAACGCAACTCTTCTACTAACACCTGCACCCCTTGCTCCCTCGCTTTTTTTGCCAGCTGTTCACATAAAATTGTGTCCTTCTCTTCATCCGAAAATTGCAAATTCTCCAAAAATGAATTAATGTACAGTCCTGTACCGCCCGCCAGAATCGGAATTTTCCCCTTCTGTGCAATGCGTTCTACACATGTTTTTGCATGTGCAACATAATCGGCAACACTGAACGGTTCATTCAATTCCACAAAGTCTATGAGATGGTGCGCAATGCCTTCCATCTCCTCCACAGTGGGTTTGGCAGTACCAATTTGCATTCCGCGGTAAATTTGCATGGAATCTGCTGATACAATTTCCGTTTGCAGCCAATGTGCCAGTTCTACTGCCAATTTGCTTTTTCCTGAGGCAGTTGGTCCCACAATGACTACCAACGGGATTTTTTTCTGTAATTCCTGTTTTTCCATGTTAATCTCCTAGTATCCTATCATATCATTATGAAGAAAAAACAACGAAATTGAAAACATTACTGAATACGGCCAAACTGTTTTTCCAAATCTTTTTTCTTGATTACAACTTTCACAGGACGACCATGTGGACAATACCGAATGGTATCATCCTCCTCCAATTGCTCTACCAAAGCCAACAATTCCTGCGGAGAACTTTTATCGCCCGCTTTGATTGCTGACCTGCAAGCAATGTTGTGATACAGCCAATCCAAGTGTTCTGTGGTAATGTCTGTCTTTTGCTGACTTAAATATCCTGCCATCTCCATAACAGCGGACGAAACATCATCATGCTCCATAGAAAGAGGTGCGCTTCGCACCAAGATCGTGCCTGCACCAAAATCGTCCAATTCAAAACCTGCCTTTGCAAAGATATCAAGTGCTTGCAATACTGCCGTATATTCCTCTTTATTCAAAGTAACGGTAATCGGCTGTAACAGCATTTGAGAATCAGAACCTGGAGCTTGTTTTTTCAGCTTTTCGTACAGCATTCGTTCGTGAGCCGCATGCTTATCAATCAGCACCAGTTCTTCGCAATTTCGTTCTGCGATAATATAGGTTCCAAATGCTTCGCCTACTAAGCGCAGCGGCTTTAAATCAGTTTTTGCAGCTGATTCATCAGAAGAGCGCTCCGCCTCTTGCGGCGTTTCCTCGTGTATCGCTGTTTGATGGGGGTTCTCTGTTTGTTGTTCTTTTTCCTGCGGTATTACCTCAGTAGTAGGCAACGATGAATTTGACTTTGTAAAATCCTCTCTGTCATCCACAGTAATATCAATATCCGCATACGTAATTCTGGGAGAATCTTTTTCATAATGATGGAAAGCGGGAATTTGTACATCGGAAACAGAATTTTGTATACTTCCGCTGTCATTCATTTGAAACTTCTCTGCACTGCTATTCTGAAAAAGCTCTTTGGCAAATCCGGATGCAGGAACAGCTTCTTCCTGTTTTGGAGCAGTCTGCTGCGTTTGTTGTTTCATATCTGCCTGAAATGCAGGTTTGGAAGGTGTTGTTTTTAGTTGCATTTGCTCCGGTTTTTCCGGCGGCACATAAAAGGGATGATGAGAAATTACCTTCTTAACATCCATGACAATCGGCTTATCTCCTTGATTCAAAGCCGTTTGTACACCGTGATAAATAGCATCAAAAATCGGCTTTTCATTGATAAAACGCACTTCCAGTTTATTGGGATGTACATTTACATCAACGGCACGGTAAGACAATTCGATGTGCAGCACACAGCTTGGAAATTTTCCTACCATTAAGGAACCTTTAAATGCCTGCTCCAATGCCACCATAGCAGTTTTACTTTTGACATATCTGCCGTTGATAAAGAAATGCTGCATACTGCGGTTTGGTCTTGCAGCTGCAGGTTTGCTGATAAATCCCCAAACCTTTACATGTTCAAATTCATAGTCGACAGGGATAAGACCTGCGGTAAAATCCTTGCCAAATACTGCGTAAATGGCAGATTTCAGCTGTCCATCCCCCGGTGTATGTAAAGTTTCCCTGCCATCTCTGATAAAGCGCAGTGAAATCTCCGGATGAGATAATGCAATTTTATCCATAACACCGGAAACAGCATTGGCTTCCACTGTATCTTTTTTCAAAAACTTCATTCTTGCAGGCACATTATAAAAAATATCTTTTACAATGATTGTTGTACCTTGCGGACAACCATAATCTTCACACGCTTGCTGTTCACCGCCGCTGATTGCATAAAAAGTACCTGCCAGTTCATCTGCTGTTCTGGTCATTACCTCTACGTTTGCAACCGCAGCAACAGAGGCCAATGCCTCCCCACGGAAACCCAAGGTTCCAATTGCTTCCAAATCATCTTGTTTGCGAATTTTACTGGTAGCATGACGCAAAAAAGCAGTAGGAACATCTTCACGGGCAATACCGCAGCCATTGTCTGTGACACGCATAAAGGTTACGCCGCCGTTTTTGATTTCTACCGTAATCGCTGTGGCTCCTGCATCAATTGCGTTTTCGACCAATTCTTTGATCACAGAGGCCGGTCTGTCTACAACTTCCCCTGCTGCAATCAGCTCTGCGATTTGTTTATCCAACACCTGAATTTTGCCCATAAAGCACCTCGCTTTCTTTGCTATGGTTCAAACTTTTTATTATGTATTCTGTTTTGCCAATTGACTCAGTTCAAACAAAGTCTGCATACATTCAATCGGCGTAAGAGTATTCACATCAATTTGTTCCAATTTTTCAAGCACTGCGTGTTTGGCGGCAGGTGTAAAGGAAATTTGAGCTTCTTCCTGCACTGTTTTGGCTTTTTTTACAGATTTTGCAGTTACTTCAGCCTGAGGCATACTTTCCAACTCTTTTAGAATCTCTTTTGCTCTGGTGACAATTTGATTTGGCACACCTGCCAATTTGGCTACTTCAATACCAAAACTGTCATCTGCACCACCGCGAATAATTCTTCGCAGAAATGTAATATCATCACCGTTTTTCTTAACCGCAATATTGTAGTTTTTTACACTGTCCATACAATCTTCCAAAGCTGTTAATTCATGATAGTGAGTAGCAAACAACGCTTTTGCTCCCAATGTTTTGGTATCAGCTACATATTCCAACACAGCACGAGCAATACTCATGCCGTCAAATGTGGAAGTTCCTCTTCCGATTTCATCTAAAATCAATAAACTTTGGTCTGTTGCATGTTTTAAAATATCAGCTACCTCAGACATTTCTACCATAAAGGTAGACTGTCCGGAAGCCAAATCGTCAGATGCGCCCACACGGGTAAAAATACTGTCCACAACGCCGATTTCCGCCGATGCTGCCGGTACAAAACAACCAATTTGCGCCATTAGTACAATCAATGCAGTTTGACGCATATACGTAGATTTACCTGCCATATTCGGCCCTGTAATAATCGCAACTCTGTTTTCATTTTTATCTAACAATACATCATTGGGAACAAACGGAGCGCCGTCCAATAACACTTCAACAACAGGATGACGACTCTCTTTCAGTACAATCTTTCCTCCCAAATTCACTTCGGGACAAACATAATTTTGCTGACGGGAAATACGTGCAAAAGAGTTCAGTACATCCAATTGTGCCAATGCACTTGCGGTACTTTGTACACGAACCAATTGGTCCGCCACTTGTTTACGAACTTCTTCAAACAACACACTTTCCAGTTGAATGGATTTATCATGAGCACCCAAAATTCGAGCTTCCAAATCTTTCAATTCCTGTGTAATATAACGCTCGCAGTTGCTTAATGTCTGCTTACGGATATATTCAGCCGGCGCTTGGGATTTATAAGAGTTGGAAATTTCAATATAATAACCAAATACGCGATTGTAGCCTATCTTTAATTTTGGTATATGAGTGCGTTCTTTTTCTTTTGCTTCAATTTGTGCAATCAGTTCTTTTCCGTTGGTCATGTCGCTTTTCAACTGATCCAACTCGGCATGGTATCCCTGCTTGATGATACCGCCTTCGCGAATGGAAAACGGCGGATCTTCCACAATAGCAGAAAAAATAAGCTTGGCTACATCTTCAAGCAAATCAATTTGCTGTTCAATGTCTTGAAGTAAATCGCAGTGTACCCCTTCCAGCAAATGCTGCAATGCAGGTAAACGCTCAATGGCAGCTAGCAGACTGCGCAGTTCACGACCATTTGCAGAACCATACACAATGCGAGTCATCAAACGTTCCAAATCATGAATACCGGAAAGCTGTTCTGTAATACCGTCGCTTAAAGGAACATTTCTCATCAGTTCATCCACTGCAAATTGACGTTTTTTAATTTGAACCGGATTGACAAGAGGACGTTCCAGCCATGTACGTATTAAACGTTTCCCCATAGGCGTTTTGGTTTTATCCAAAACCCAAAGCAAAGAACCTCTCTTCTCCTTGTTACGCATGGTTTCTGTCAATTCCAAATTGCGTCTTGCGTTCATGTCCAAATGCATATACTGCGCATTGGTGTATAACATAATGCGGTTCATTCGTTCCATGCCGTTACGCTGGGTGCGCTTTAAATAATCCAGCAAAGCGCCAATACATTTTATGACCAAAGGTTTATCATCTACATGCAGCGCTTGTGTTGTATCTCCATTGAACTGCTGTCGTACAGCAGCCTCACATGTATCATAAGTAAATTTGCTGTCTTCCAAACATTCCAGTAATGTGGAAAGCTTTTCTCTTAAAAATTTGGGAAGATTTTTCAGTTCCAAGGTCTGTGAATTAATTAAAATCTCCCTTGGAGAAAAACGCATCAACTCATTTTTTAGTTGCAGCTCCAAGTCAGCCAAAGAATTTCCTTTTAAGGTTGTCGCATGCAGTTCGCCTGTGGAAATATCTGCAAAGCAAATCCCCGCTTCATTTTTTTCGACACAAACCGTGCAGATAAAGTTATTTTTTGCTTCATCCAGCATACTGCTTTCCATAACAGTACCCGGAGTAATCACACGTACAATATCGCGTTTTACCAGCCCTTTGGCTTGCGCCGGTGTCTCCAACTGTTCGCAAATTGCAACTTTATAGCCTTTTGCAACAAGCCTTGCAATATAAGATTCCGCACTGTGATACGGAACGCCACACATGGGCGCACGCTCTGCTTGTCCGCAATCACGGCCGGTTAGGGTAAGTTCCAGTTCTGCCGACACCAATTTTGCGTCGTCAAAAAACAGCTCATAGAAATCACCCAAGCGAAAAAACAACAGGGTGTCGGGATTCTGCTCTTTTATTTGAAAATATTGCTTCATCATAGGTGATAAATCAGCCATTTTTCTACCTCATCTTTTTCTTATAGAATGCGATATATATCATTAGTGACAGCCTGCACAACTGGAGCAAGAACCTCCGCAGGTATCTTCTGTTAAGTCTGCAATTTCAGGGTCTCCGCCTTCTGCAGAAATACTGATGATTGCGTTAATACGTTTTAGCATATTGTCCATAAGCTCTTTTGCTTCATTATAAGCATTCATATTTTTATTTTGCATCACTTTTGCATAGGCTTCACGCAGTTCGCTGTTTAATTGCTGTAATTTTGCTTCGTCTCTGTCATCTTTGGCAGCTTCGTTATTGATTGCCATTCTTTTTAAATTAAATTCACCAATCAATTGTTGCAGTTCATCATCATTGTCACTGTTTTGACGTGCAATTTGCATTGCCAAAAAACGTTCATCCTGTTGAATTGCTTTTCCTAATTCTCTTGCCAGTTCAATAACATCCATTTTAAAATCCTCCAATATTGTTAATTATGATTATTCTGTTATCAGTGTGCCTTTTAGCACAAAATTTGGTGACTCTGTTATTTTTACATCAACAAAAGTTCCTATCAAACTGTCGTCACCTTCAAATTCACAGTTCATATTTCCTTCTGTTTTACCCCAAAGCATGGTTTGTTTTTCGTTATAGCCTTGTACCAGCACTCTCTGAGTTGTGCCAATCATGGCAGGGCTGGTTTTGGCAACAACTTCTTCTTGCTTTTTCCAAAGTTCCTGAAACCAACGCGATTTCTCCTCAGCAGAGATTTCATCCGGCATAGAGGCGGCTCTGGTTCCGACACGAGGTGAATAAATAAAAGTATATAAAGAATTGAACTTTACCTTTTCCAGCATATCCACGGTATCTAAAAATTCTTCGTATGTTTCACCCGGAAATCCTACAATCAAATCAGTTGTAAAAGTAATATCCGGCATAGCAGCACGTGCTTGTTCCACCAATTCCAAAAATTGCTCTCTGGTATAGTTGCGGTTCATGGCTTTAAGTACTCTGTTATTTCCCGCCTGCAAAGGAAGATGCAGACTATGTGCAATATGCTTACTGTTTGCCATAGTTTCAAACAGTTCAGGAGTTGCATCTTTTGGGTGCGGACTCATAAACCGTATACGGTAATCTCCTTCAATGCGGTCAAGTCTACGCAATAATTCAGAAAAGGTAATCGGATTTTCTAACGTCTTACCATAAGAATTTACATTTTGTCCAAGCAGCATAATTTCTTTATACCCTGCCTGCACCAATTGACGGAATTCCTGCTCAATTGCCTGCGGTTCACGGCTGCGTTCTCGGCCGCGAACATATGGAACAATACAGTAGGTACAGAAGTTATTACAGCCATACATAATCGTAAGCCAAGCACCCACTTGTGTGCTGTCACGCTCTACCGGCAATCCTTCTACGATTTGTTTGTCTTCATTTTCGTGTCCATTTTCAAAGATTCGTTTTCCGTTGGTCAAAAGTGCATATAATAGCTGCGGCAAGTAATGAATGACGTGAGTGCCAAACACAAGATCCAAATACGGATAGCTTTTTTTAATACGCTCTACCACATGGTCTTGTTCTGCCATACAGCCGCATAAGGCTGTAACCAAAGAAGGCTTTCTTTTCTTCTTATGTTTTAATTCACCAATTTTACCAAATACTTTGGATTCAGCATTTTCACGAACGGCACATGTATTATATAAAATAAAGTCAGCTTCATCCGGGTTTTCTGTAAAAGCAAATCCCATTTCTGCCAATTGACCTTTGATTTTTTCACCGTCTGCCACATTTTGCTGGCATCCGTATGTTTGTACATACGCAAGCGGTACAGCGCCTGTGGCACGCATTTCCATAATTTGCGCAACTGCATTCATGCAATGCGCTCTGTCTTGTAAAAAAATCCCATTATTGTTCTGCTCCTGCAAAACCAAACATATACACCCCCATATCGTGATATTTATCTTATAATAATACCAGATCTAGCGTTTTTCTTCAAGATATTTTATAAATCCAATCATTGAAAAATAAAACAAAAACAGGCGGTCAGACGCCTGTTTTTACAACACTTATCACACAAAACGGTAAAATTTAGGAAAATAGCGCCAAGTTGTAATTTTTGCCTTTAAGGTATGCGGTGTATACGGTCCTATGATAAGCAAACGGTCATATCCTTTTTTATGCATATAAGAACGTATAGCACGAGGTTTCACCTTTTGCTTTAACAGTCCATCTATGATTTGCATAATTGTTTCCGGAATTTTTTGCTGCATAAATAATTTTATCATTTTCTCATGATGGCTATATTGTCTTTGTAAAAATACAAGTGTGCGTAATAAACATTCCACTTCTTCAAAAGGTGCAAAAATATCCTGAGATGTATGGTTCTGATTCTGTAAAACAGATTTTTCATCATCCACCTGCATAACAACAGCTACTTGTGCCAAATGATTGGCTGCAAGGAAACATTTGTACACAAAATCTTCACCATAACGGTATGTACTGTTTTCGTTAAACCAAATTTTATGATTTTGCAAAAACCGATTGGATACCACGACTGCACCGGCATCAGGGATAATACTATGGGTAATCATACATTTTATATAATCGACACCTGTCAATTGCTTAATAACCGAACTGGTACTGCGCAAATCTGCAAACTTTAATTGTTCCTGGCGTTTGCATCCAAACAAAAACTCTGCATTTGTTTCCTTTGCCTTTTTTAGAAATTCTTCCAAATACGACTGGTAAATACGCTGAGGAAAGACAAAAGTAATGTATGTTCCATTGGCATATTGGATACCTGCATTTAATGCTTGGCTAACATTTCCCCCGCTTTCCTGCATAACATAACCATTTAATTGATTCTGCCGTAAAAAGCGCAACGCCATTTGCATTGTTTTGTCTTTCGAGCCTCTGTCAATAATTAAAAATTCCACTGAAATATCTTTCGTGTCCTCTTTTAATGTATTAAGTACATCGCAAATTCTATTTTCAATGTTCATCACAGGAATTATTACAGAAAGCTCCGGTTCGTGCATTTTGATTCCTCACTTATCACATTACAATTCATACTCTTTATTAAAGTATACCACAACTTATAATTCAAAAAAGATGTTGTGTTAAAATTTCGCAAAATATTTACAAATTTTATGATTTTGTATGTTCAAAAAGAAATTTTATTGACAAGTTACGTTGACTACCACAAAATATATGTGATTATATCCACAAAATTACCGTATATTGATATATTCAATATATTATAATCCTTGAGATTATTTTAGTTATGCAAGGCTTTTCTTTTTATTTAATCTTCTTCATCTTTATAATATGGGTATTCATGAAACTCTACTTCTTCACATATAAAATGAATTTCATTGCCCGATATAAATTCAAATACATGTTCAAAATATTTTCCTTTTTTAATATCTAACAATGAATAATAATTATTATATTCTGTAACTTTTCTGCGAAATAATTCTTCTGTTCTTTTTTCTGGCTCATGGCAGTACCATGAACTGATGTGTGGGCTAGGTCCCCAAAATTCACAGCATTGCATTTCCATATACAAAATTCCTTTTACATGAAATGTTTGACGAATATCCCAACCTGGATTCAACACCTCAAAAATGCAACTTTTATCTTCATAGTTATAAGTAATCGGTCCCATCTCCCCATCATGTGTACTGATTTCTCTTGAATTAATAATTTCTTTATTTTCTACTGTTATTTTCATTTTCTTCTCCTAACTAAAAATACATAAATCCAGCAGTTTTTCAATAAAACCTGCCACCAGTATAATTACTCTGTTTCTTTTTGTCCATGTTTCGTAATTTATTTTTACATAGAAAAGGGTATGCTTAATATTAAGCATACCCTTTTCTTTATTGCTCTTCGTTATTATTATCTTTTTCTTTTCCCGTATCAAAATATTGTTTTGGATTAAAGTATATTAATGGGTCTGCAAAAAAAGAATATCTTATATTCCAAAATTCTATATGTAAATGTACCCCTTCTTCTGTTCCTTTTCCTCCCATTGTTCCTATCATGTCTCCTGCTTTCACTTTTGCCCCGTTCTCTACTGTAATCGTTTTTAAACAGCGATAGTTAATACGAAACATTTCACACTCTAATCTTGCTACCCCATTTTCTCTATCCACATATATTTTGCCTTTTGTAACTGCATAAATCGGGTCACCTTCTATGTCTGGCGTCTGTGGAGCAATGTCTATTCCTACATGTTTTTTGCCATGATGTTTTTCACATGTACATTCAAACGGACACATTATTTTTAAAGTGTCTGTTGGCAACACTATTTTCGGTGGAAGTTCTGCCCTTACAGTTTTTCCTATCCACTCCATTGTCCCACCAGAACATGCTACAAAATATAGTGCCGCAACTAACAAAACACCACCTAATATTAAACAAGCAAATCCTAATACACCATACCACCATATTGCCATATAATACATTTCATTAATAAATAAAAAAACTATACCACATATTACACATATTACAGCCAAAATAGTAAAAAATATTGCCAAGACTTTGCCGGTTATTTTCATTGTTCTATATCTCCAATCCAAAACTTTAGGCTATAAATAAACAGTCAACTTCTAAAATACCATAACCCTAATTGCGGTTTAAAAATAGGAATCAAAGGAGGTTTAAACCCACCAAGTTGAAGACCTGCTACTGCACCTGCTCCAACATTACCAGAGGAAGAATTCTTATTTCCCCCTGATATATTTTTTATTCCATTCGTTACTACGTTGGTACTGGTATTTACATAAAATTCTCTCGGGGAATCATAAACTGTATTTTTAATGAATTCTTTTGTTGTTTTTGGTTCTGGCAGGGTCTTCAATTTCGGAATTGCTCTGTCAGTCACAATACCAATTGTTCCGTCTATTGCGGTATCTTTTGCAACAGTAACAGCAGATTGCTTTACATTATCCCAATTGAGTTCCTTCTCTCCCCGTGTATACGAAATAATCTCTTCTGTAGCTGAACCTGCTGCCGTGCCCGCATAACTTCCCAAAGCCGTATTACCTGTTGTTGCGACAATCGCTCCTGATACCGCGCCTCCTACCGCCGCACCTGCTACACCTTCTAACCAATGATTTCCAGTGCAAACATTCGCTACGACTTTTGAGACTGCTCCAACAACCGCTCCAACTGCCGCTCCAATAATACCAAAAATCCAAAAATCGCCTTCTGTATCAACTCTGTTTACAGGGTCATTCTCACAATAGGCAAATACATTTTTGTCGTAAAAACCTTGTGCTGTTTGAAGATAACTATCTGCATTAATAAATCGGCAGGTAATCGGGTCATAGTATCTGGTCTTTAAATAATAAAACCCTGTCTTCGCTTAGCATTACAATATATTATAAACAAACTGTATCTTTTTGTATATTGAATGTGAAGAATTCTAATATTGTCTTAAACAGTCTAAAGTACTATACAAAAAGCCTTGTTTTAGCTTTTGACCAAAACAAGGCTTTTCTTTTTATTTAATCTTCTTCATCTTTATAGTATGGGTATTCATGAAACTCTATTTCTTCGCATATAAAGCGTATCTCATCTTCCGATCCAAACAAAAAAACAACCTCGAAATGGTGTGTTTTACGTTCATCTAATAAAGAAAATGAATTATAATGTTCTGTTATTTTTTTTCGATATAATTCTTCTGTGCGAGTAGATTTTTCATCATGATACCAACAAAATATATTGGGTCCTGGGCCCGCAAATTCACACTGTTGTACTTCCATATATAAAATGCCCTTAATGTGAAACGTTTGATGTCTATTCCATCCAGGATTCATCACCTCAAAAATGCAACTTTTATCTTCATAATTATAAGTAATTGGTCCCAATATACCATCATGCACACTCAGTTTTTTTATAATTTCTTTATTTACAATTGTTATTTTCATTTTCTTCTCCTAACTAAAATATAATGATGCCCAAGGTTCTGGTATTAAATCACCTGGATGATAATGATCTCCTCCATGTTTATTGTTCATTTCAGGGGTTAAGCAATGGTAATGTTGTCCAACAATATCTGTACAATCTTGATTCCATTCAAAAATAGTAATTTTTGTATTTGGTATATTCCATTTAACAGCCCATCCTCTATTAATATGTTCTCTAAAACTAATATACAATCCATTGGGATGAAACAGTTCAGGAGCTACAGGAAATCTTGGCTTATCAAGTTTCGGCCAGCCTGTTCGAATAGGAACAGAATGAACAATCGGCGTAGTGTTCGCTCTATCTGCCACCTGTTCTTTTTGTGTACTTTGTACCGCAGGAGGGTTTAACGCCCTAACAGTAGATCCTACCGGATCTACTATAAATACAATAGTGTTCCAAATTGCATTACCTACATCTTCCCACGTAATTCCTGTATTAGGCTTCGATTGTCCAAATGCATATGATGCTACTGCCGCTGTTACTACTGTTGCTGCAGCATATATCAATCCAAATATTGCCCCGGCAAATGTACCATTTGGGTCTGTTAAATTTGTTGGGTTGTTCGAGCAATATGCAAATAAGTTATAACAATAAACATCCTTATTTGCTCCAAGCAAATTATCCTGATTAATAAATCGGCAGGTAATTGGGTCATAGTATCTGGTCTTTAAGTAATAAAACCCTGTTTCTACATCATAATAGTAACCTCTGTAGCGATATGGATTTTTATTTGCCACATGTGTTCTGTCACCTGAAATGTCATGTCCTTTATTGTCTGTAATATAAATGGGTTCTCCCCATGCATTATAGGAATATTTTGCCACCCAAGTACCTGTTTTGTCAAGTAAACCTACAATATCTCCTTGTAAATTTCTTTCATATACATATGTTTCATCGTTTATACGCATAGCAACCGCTTGGTTTTTCTCATTATAATAAAAATATATCGTTTCATTTTCAGATGTACTGGATAAGATAAGGCCGCCTTCCAACATAAATGTCGTTGTACCATATTTGGAAGAAACCTTTTGTGTACGCAAACCAGATGAATTATATTGATAAGAAGTAATTTCATCTTCTTTGGTCACTTGTTTTAACTGGCGACCTTTTTCCCAAGCAAAGGACATACCGTCTCGATAAGTAAGCGGATTTCCAATTTCATCATACGTAATCGTTTGTCCGTCATAACTTGTAAGCAAATCACTCCATTGTTCATCTTCATATAACCATGTGGTAGTAATACCTTTTTCAGTTTTACTGGTAATATTACCACCAGCATCATAGGTATATGTAATGCTGTTATCGCCAATCCTTTCCGTAATCATTTGATTGGTTCCGTCATATTGATACGTCCTTGCTCCTCCATAATCACTATGGTCTGTAATACTGGCCAAGTTGCCATTATCATAGTATTGATATTGTGTTACTCTGGCCTGATTATTTGCGCTAAAACTCAGCATATAAGTTAAATGACTGGTTTTATTTCCTCCCATCCCTCTACGATAATATCTAAAGGAATAAGAGGCAGTCAAATCATCCATATGAAATTCTTCATCTATTAATCTGTTTAACTCATCATATTCATTTTTTGTGGTGAATTTGCTATTTGTTTGACCCATAAACAGTTGATTCTTGTTATCATAGTGATAGGTAGTATTTAGACTTTCTCCAGGAATACTATAGGAATATTGAGAGATGCGGTTCATTTTATCATATACCACATGACTTTTCAGTCCCTGTGTACTGTCATGGCGCACTACTCTTCCAAGAGAATCATAATGAAAACTATGACTAATATGATTGACTTTATCAATCTCTTTGGAAATACCCATATAATCGTATTCCCATTGCACCGTTTCGGTACCATTATACTTTTTAGCTATGGTACGTCCTACATCATCATAAACATTTTCCATAACTGCACCGTTTCCATAAGTGAGCGATAGCAGTTTTCCTTCCTCAGGACCAAATTGTTTGGTTGACAGTACACGATTGCCTACTTTAACGGTAGCAGTATGGGCTTCATCGTTTTTCTCAAAATGAAAAACAGTACCGTTATGAGTAATAGATGATAATTCACCTAACGTATATCCATAATCATTGGTGACGGTGTGCTCCCCATTTTGCGTTGTAACGGATATCACCCTATCATTGTTTAAATCATAAGTGTAATGAATCGTTTGATTTTCTTTTGTGGAGCTTAATAATGTTCCTCGTTTCTCATCATATGTATTGGTTGTCTCCACACCAAGTATATCTTTTGAAGATGTCATACGACCTGCTTGGTCATATTCTGCAGATACTTCCATGTATAAATGACGTTCGCTATCTCCAACTGCCTCCAAAACAAATTTTTGATTTTCTACTCCTGAAATATCCCATATTTGCAATTTATCTGTTGGAACATCCACATCTAAGCATTTATTTTGCGCATGCTCCGGCATAATGCAATAGGTTCCATCTTCATTCTCTTTGATAACAAACTTTTGACTGCCTTCATTATAGTGATATAACTGTAGACTGTTGCCATTTGTTGTATCCCAGTTAAGAACATCCAATGTTAGGTTGGTGTCTCCATTTGAGCGAATATAATAAACATCATCTCCGCATTTTTCCAATACCCTCACTTGTGCTTGTGTTTTATTCAGCGCATATGTATTTACACTGGCAAAATCTCTAAAATCAGCACCTCCTACGTCAATATATTTATGAGTAGCAGCATTTTTGATATAATATTTTTCATAAGTATGGTTAGATACCGGTGTTTTAGAGCTTTCAAGTCTAACTTTGGTTTGATCACCGTATTCATTGTATGATAAGTTATACGTTAATTCATTTCCTGTAATCAAATACGCTAAATTCTTATTTGCTTCTCCCTCCGAATATCCATAATAATAGGTACCTATCCCGGGAGTCAGCATTTTCAACACTTGATTATGTTCATTGTATTTGGTGCCGCCTTGCTCATTAACATGGTCATTGGTTGTAACTAAATTTCTTTCATTATCATATTGATAACTTTGAGAAAAATCACGAATCAGCTGGACATTATCAAATACTACCTAGTTTTGATTGTAAAAATAGTTGAGATAAACAGTAATTTCTTTGGGGATTTTATTTTTATCATCCGGGGAAGCCAATATAATTGCATTGCTGATGTATTGCCATTCTCCCCAAATAGCAGTATTTGCTATAACGAGCTGTTACGTCTATATAACATACTCCTAAAGTAATATCGCATCTAACACTGTTTATGAGTGCACAAGATTTTGTCTTTAATTTTACACTTGCAATATATGTATCATTATCAATGTCATTCCATGTTCCATTTTTCTCAAAATGTACAGGTTCATCATACATGGCTACCTGAATGGTTTTATCACTCATCAAAAATTGTTTTATATTCTCGCCGCGTAATGATAGAATTTCTCGTATTACTTTACGATTTGGGTCTAACTCCGAGTAGGTGGGTGAATTTATAGTTTCTTTTTTTTCATTTTGTATCCTTTCTAAATTAACATTGCTTACACACTTTTATTGTTTTTTACTCCTTCCATATATAAATTGACATCTTATTTTGTAAGCATAAATAATTGCCTCTGTAATACCACGTAAAAACAGAAAAAATTCACATAAAAAAGGCGCTGAACGTCAGCGCCTTTCTCAATATATTTATATCAAACTGTCATTTCTGTTAAATCTGTATCTACGTGCTCGATTTCTTTCTTCTTTTTATCCTTTTTATTTTGGTAAATAGCCAATCCCAATGTAACTGCTGTAAATGCAGCAAAGAACGCAAATAGAATTCCTACGTTATACCAGATAATGCCGGCATCTCCACCGCTGATTACTTCTTTTAGTAAATTTACACTATAGGTCATTGGCATGATTTTATTCAACACTTCAAAGAACGTACCCGAAGTTTCAATTGGGAAGGTACCGCCCGTTGACGTCAACTGCAATACCATAAGAGCCATAGACAATATTTTACCTATATCACCTAAATACATCATTAAGAATTGAATGATGGCAACAAAGGTGACGGAAGCTAAGATAACCGCACTATAGAAACCAAAGACATTATTGATTGGCAGTCCCAAGCCAAACTGACCAACAATACCAAGCAATACCGCTTGAAGTACACCGATGCCTAAGAAAGCAAACATTCTGATTACTCTGGAATGAGAATCCACAGACAAACGTTTCATTCTTCTGTTTGGTTCTAAGTATATGCTCATTAAAATGGATAAGCCGCCGGTCCATAATGACACTGAGATAAAGTATGGTGCAAATGCGGTTCCGTAATTAGGAACTGCCTCATATGGATCTGCCTGAACCGATACTCCATTTGCAGTGTATGTTTCCAAACCGTCTGTTGCTTTTAATTTCTCTGATGTTTCGCTAATTGCACCGTCCAATTCCTCTTTTGCAGATGCAACACCATCATCTAATTGAACTACTCCGTCTTGAGCGGAAGAAACACCGTTTGTTAATTCAGATGAGCCCTGATAAAGTTGTGAAGCTCCGCTGGAAAGTTGACCCAAAGCACTATTTAATGAGCCGACTCCCTGCTGCAGTTGTGTTAACTGACTACTGCTGGAAGACAGAGTTGCAGTACCATCTGCTACTTGTTTACCACCGTCATTTAGTTGTGATAACGCTGTATTCAAACTGCTGATACCGCTTTGCAGCTCACCAATTTTTCCTGTTCCGGCTGCCAACTGTTCTGCGCCCTGATTTAATTGGCTGGTACCACTTACCAACTGTGCGCCTGCAGCAGCATATTGTGATGCTGCAGAAGCACTTCCCTTATTCATATCCTGTTGAAGCATTCCAATCAAAGCTTGCAGCTGGGCTGCTTGTTGTGCATAAGCAGGATTATCTTTGATTGCATTATACTGGTTCGTTAAATTCTGAATAACGGTACTGTTACCACCAATAATACCAATCATAGCTTTCAACGAATCTGCCTGTGAACCACTGGCGGATTGCAGCTGTTGTGCCAAAGTCTGAACAGCCTTTGCTCCGTCATAGCCATTTGCCATTAAAGCTTGCTGAATACCATTTGTCAGGCTTACATATTGCTGTGCACCAATGGACACTTGGCTGCTGCCTTGAGACAATGATTGAATACCGTTTGTTAAATCAGTTAAATTAGCGGCGCCGTCATTTAAAGCGGCAGCACCTTGTGATGCTTGATTTAATCCTGCAGATAAATCGGATGCCCCCTGATTCAACTGTTCAATGCCTTGCATTAATGTAGGCAACTGTGTTAGTGCCTGATTCAATTGTTCGGAACCGTCTTTTGCTTGCTCTAATCCATTATCCAAAGTTTCCAAGTTGGTTGTAATGGTTTGTGAACCTTGCAGCAGAACATCCATACCGCTTCTCAAAGCGCCGGTGCCATTTCCCAATGTTGTAAATCCTTCAGAAATGGTTTCCATTTGACCCGGAACACTGTTTAACTGTTGCACCAAATTACCTGTAATTTGTTCTGTTACACTGGCACGCAATTCTTTTTGTAAGCTTTGTGCCGCACTTTTCATAATGGTGGAAGCAATGTAGTTACGCTTTTCATTTGCTGAATACGTAATGGTTGCAGGTACTTTGTCTATATCCTCTGCGGTTGCTACATTCTGTGAAAAATCTGAAGGAATATCAATGACAGCATAATAACGGTTTTCCGTCTCTAAACCTGCTTTTGCATCAGCTTCATTTGTAATAACCCAATCCAAATCTTTAGACTCTTCCATTTTATCAATGAGTTCTTGACCCAGGTTACGTTCCTCACCATTGATTTGCGCGCCCTGGTCATGGTTTACAACTGCGACAGGCAGCGTATCTAATCTGCCATAAGTATCCCATACAGATGCCAGATAAATACCACTGTACATCAGCGGTATAATGGCAACTCCCAAAACGAGAGCAATACAGCTAATTAATTTTTTTCTGCCTTTGTGCTGTTCGTTTAATGGGTCTCGCAATTGTACTTGTTCTGTACTGTTACGTTTTTTCAAACATGCTCTCCTCTTTTCAATATGGTAGTAACAGTTATAATAGCATTTAAGTATGATTTTGTATTTAGACAGTCGGTCCTTTTTGTCAGTTTTTTAGACATAAAGAATAAAATGTATAAAAAAAGTTTAGAAAAACGCGAGAGCAAATTGCTTTCTTTGTATTATGACAGCACAACCTTGATTCTAAATTTGAATCATGATAAAATGATAAAAAAGTAATTTGGGAGGAAAAAGACATGGCAATTGAGCTCACAAAAAAAGATCTTGCGGAACTTTCTGCAATTGTGCAACAAAATGTAGAAGCAGAATTACAAGGAGACAAGCTCCAGCGTATGCAAGCTTTTGGTAAGGAAGACGGCACGATTGATACAAACGGTGTATTGGCCTTTGCACTATCTGAAGCGAAACTGTATGCTACTATGTTTACAACACAATTGTTAAATGCGATTTATGACGCACAACATGAACCAAACGATAAAGAATAAATAAAGCAGCATATTTTCATTTAATATGCTGCTTTTTTATGGAAAGAACCAATTGTCAACCTTATTTTAAAAATAGGTTGACAATTGGTTCTTTCCTATTTATACTAAAAGAAATTGACAAAATTATTATGTGAGGGATAAAATCATGTCATCAAAAAGCAACATACTGCAAATACTTGAGAAAAATCGCGGAACTTATGTTTCGGGAGAAGAACTGGCACAACAGCTGCAAATTTCACGTTCAGCTATCTGGAAAGCAATCAGCGAATTAAAAAAAGAGGGATATCAAATTATTTCTGTTACCAATAAAGGTTATTGCTTATCTGATGAAACAGATGTAATTTCAGCCGAAGGTATTGGTCCATATTTAATAAACGGCAGCCAAGATATGATTCATGTGTTTAAAACCGTTGATTCCACCAATCTTGTTGCTAAAAAAATGGCTTTGGAGCAGGCACCTCACGGTACCGTAGTTCTGGCTGAAGAACAAACCGCAGGGCGCGGAAGAATGGGACGTTCTTTTCACTCTCCTGCCGGCAGCGGAATCTATATGAGTTTCATTTTACGCCCCAACCTAACCAGTAATGATGCGGTTCTCATCACAACAGCGGCATCTGTCGCGGTAGCACGAGCCATTGAAGAAGTGACTCATATTCGTACGGGAATCAAATGGGTCAATGACGTATATATGAACGGCAAAAAAA
The DNA here is from genome assembly GCA_900541905.1 of uncultured Oscillospiraceae bacterium. Taxonomy (GTDB): domain Bacteria; phylum Bacillota; class Clostridia; order Oscillospirales; family Acutalibacteraceae; genus UMGS1071. The sequence goes on along the minus strand of UQLQ01000005.1, from coordinate 35,460 downwards.
TATGCGGTATTCTGACCGAAGCATTGACAGACTTTGAAAGCGGCGGAATTGAATCGATTATTCTTGGAATTGGTATTAACTTTAGTACCGCTGTTTCTTCTTTTCCTGAAAACATTCAACAAAAAGTAGATTCCTTATTCCATGAAAAGCCTGCCGGTATCACACGCAATCAAATTGCTGCAGCCGTTATTAACCATGTGCTGTCTTTATGCAATCAATTGCAAGACCGTTCGTTTATTGCGGAATACAAAGCGCGCTCCATTGTATTGGGAAAAGACATTGAGGTCATTCAAGGTACAAACTCTGAAAAAGCTACCGCAATTGATATTGATGAAAATGGCGGTCTTATGATTGAAAAACAAGACGGAACCATTACATCGCTTCACTCAGGAGAAATTAGCATTAGGGGGAACTTCGCTTCATGAAAGAAAAATCAAAATCTACTGTCTACTCTCTTATTTTATGTGCATTGTTTGCAGCATTAATCGCAGTGGGCGCGTTTATTAAAATTCCGGTGCCTTTCGTTCCTTTTACACTGCAGCTGTTGTTTACTACTCTTGCTGGTATTGTTCTTGGTCCAAAATACGGAGCACTGTCTGTTGGTGTATACATACTAATCGGTCTTTGCGGTGTACCTATTTTCACCCAAGGCGGCGGCCCTGCTTATGTATTGCAGCCTACATTTGGGTATCTGATTGGATTTTTAATAGGTACATTGGTAACAGGATTGATTGCACATAAAGTACCACGCCCAAGCATCAAACGTTTATTGGTTGCCAACTTTTCTGGTTTGTTGATTGTTTATACACTGGGAACCATCTACTACTTCTTTATTGCCATGTTTTACACCAATACTTATGCAGGCGTATGGTCTTTGTTCTTATACTGTTTTTTACTTCCGATGCCGGGAGATATTCTTACCTGCGTTGTTTGCGCCTTTATCGGAAAACGATTGGTTCCAATCCTAAAAAAGGAGAAACTATCCGCATGAATACAGTACAAACATTAAAAGAAAAAGCGCTGCAAGGTGTATCAATCACGAAAGAAGAAGCTTTATCACTGGCAGACCAACCGCTGGATGAGTTATGTCAGGCAGCAAATGAACTGAGAGAACATTTTTGTGATAATGTATTTGATGTATGCTCCATTATCAACGGAAAAAGCGGCAAGTGTTCTGAAAACTGCAAATACTGCGCACAATCTTCCCATTTCTGTACCGCTGTGGAAGAGTATCCGCTTTTAGACAGCACTACTATTTTACGGGAAGCACAACATAATTACAAAAACGGTATTTTAAGATTTTCAGTCGTAACCTCAGGACGTGCTCTGTCTGACCAAGAAGTAGATACTATTTGTGAAACATATCGTAAGTTAAAAGAAGAAAGCGATATCTCGTTGTGTGCATCTCACGGCTTGCTGACATATCCGCAATTTGTCAAATTAAAAGAAGCCGGTGTTACACGATATCACAATAATTTGGAAACATCACGAAGAAATTTTCCGAATATATGTACCACTCATACTTATGATGATAAAATTCAGGCAATCAAACAGGCTTTGAAAGCCGGGCTGGAAGTATGCAGCGGCGGCATTATGGGGTTAGGAGAAACGATGGAAGACCGTATTGATATGGTAATTGATATTCGTAAGCTTGGAATTACTTCTGTTCCCGTAAATGTTTTGAATCCGATTCCCGGTACGCCGTTTGCAGAACTTCCAAAACTAACAGAAGACGATTTATGCCGTATTGTGTCTATTTTCCGTTTTTTAATTCCAAACGGAGCCATTCGTTTAGCGGGAGGGCGCGGCAATATGTGCGATAAAGGAAAATCTGCATTTCAATCAGGGGCAAATGCAGCAATATCCGGTGATATGCTGACAACCTCAGGTATTACCATACAAGACGATATGAATATGTTAAAACAATTAAAGTATACGGTGAATTTTTTATGATACACAAGAAAAAAGGAATTTTTATAACAGCTACCGGTACAGACGTAGGAAAAACATATGTGACTGCATTGATTTTAAAAAAGTTGAGAGAAGCGTCTGTCAATGCCGGGTATTATAAAGCGGCATTAAGCGGTGCATATCGTAATGCAAGCAAACTGATACCGGGAGATGCTGCGTATGTTGCCTCCATATCAGGTTTACCTGTCCCGCCTGAACAATTGGTATCTTACATCTATGAACCTGCAGTTTCCCCCCATTTGGCGGCAGAACTGGAAAAATGTCCAATTGACATGAACAAAATTCAATCCGATTTTCATCATATAGCTACACAGTTTGATGTTGTGGTAGCAGAAGGAAGCGGCGGCATCATTTGTCCTTTGCGTATGGATAGCTCACCCATTATGTTGACCGATGTGATACAAACATTACATCTTCCTATTTTAATTATTGCTCATGCAGGATTAGGTACCATCAACAGTACTGTTTTAACCGCAGCATATGCCAAACAGCACAATATTATTGTCAACGGAATTATATTAAATCAATACGATTCTGACAACCTTATGCATCGCGATAATAAAAAGCAAATAGAACGCCTCACCGGAATTCCCGTTGTGGCATGTGTAAAACCAAATGAAACCGAGCTGTCTGTCAGCGCAGAATCATTGCTTCATTTATGCAATGATATTTCTTAAGTATTGTAAGTGTATGTACATGTAAAATCAAAAAGAAAGCTGTGACGATTATGAACTTAGCAGAAAAAGATTTACAATATATCTGGCACCCTTGTTCTCAAATGAAAGATTATGAAGCACTTCCTCCGATTGTCATTGACCATGCCAAAGGAATCTATCTATATGATGTTGACGGTAACAGTTATATGGATATTGTCAGCTCTTGGTGGTGTAATCTTCTGGGACATTGTAATGAACGTATTAATCTGGCTGTAAAAAAACAAATAGACCGTTTGGAACATGTTATCTTTTCCAATTTTTCTCATACTCCTGCAATTGAACTCTGCGAAAGATTACAGAAAAAATTACCGACAGGTTTGGAAAAGTTTTTCTTTACCGACAATGGTTCTTCTGCCATTGAAGCGGCTATGAAAATGAGTTTCCAGTATCATCATCAAACCGGAAATCCGCAAAAGAAGCGATTTATGGCTTTGACAGATGCTTATCATGGTGAAACACTTGGAGCGTTATCTGTCAGCGGAGTGGATTTATATTCAGAAATTTATAAACCGATTATGTTAGACATCATACGTGTACAGGCTCCTGACTGCTATCGCTGCAAGTACGGAAAAAGCTGTGAAACCTGTCAGGCGGAATGTTTTGAAGATGCTGAAAAAACTTTTGAGCAATACGGTGATGAAACATGCGCATTTATGATAGAACCATTGGTGCAGGCAGCCGCAGGCATGAAAATCTACTCCCCCGTATACTTGCAAAAACTTCGCAAAGCATGTGACAAATATCAGGTTCATCTCATTGCCGATGAAATTGCTGTAGGCTACGGAAGAACAGGTAAACTGTTTGCTTGTAATCATGCAGACATTTCTCCTGACATTATGTGTCTTTCCAAAGGACTTACCGGCGGTTATCTGCCTACTGCCTTGGCCGTTACCACACAAAATATTTATGACGCTTTTTATTCTGATTATCAGGAAGGAAAAGCATTTATGCACAGTCATACCTATTGCGGAAATCCTTTGGCATGTTCAGCAGCCATTGAAGTCCTCAACATTTTGGAAGAGGAACCTATTTTACAAAATGCAAATCGGAATGCTCCTTATCTTACAAGTTTAATACGTGAAGAGTTGGAAGATTACCGTTATGTAGGCGACATTCGTTCCATTGGATTAATCAACGCAATTGAACTGGTACAAGATAAAGAATCCAAAACTTCGTTTGATTCTTCTCATAGATACGGATACCAAATATACAAAACAGCATTAAAAAAAGGATTGCTTCTGCGTCCTTTGGGAGATATTTTGTACTTTAATCCTCCTCTTATCATGACACGTGAAGAAATGAAAAAGGCCGTAAAGATTTGTGCTGATTCCATCAGGGAAGTGATGGATTCTATTTAATTCTTTCTTAGAATGCCAATATTCCAAAACATAGAAACAAAAATAGATAAAAAAAGGAACAACCTTTTGAAAGGTTGTTCCTTTTTTGGTATGCTGCTTATTCAACAAAATGGCAGGCAACAGAATGATGTTCCTTGATTTTTTTAAGCTGTGGCCGTTCTTTTTTACATTGTTCCTTACGATGGGGACACCTTTGCCAGAACCTGCAAGCATCTCCCTCTTCTTCTGTCACTTGAGGAACGGAAGGGATTTGCCATTGCGCATCCGGATGAATTGGAAAAACCGAAGACAATAATAACTTTGTATAAGGATGTGCAGCATGTTCAATCACATCCTGTGTGTTTCCTTCTTCCACAATGCGTCCACGGTGCATAACAAGAATACGGTCACAAATACTTTGTACCAAAGCCAAATCGTGAGAAATAAACAAATAGGACATGTTCATTTCATGACGTAACTTTAAAATTAAATCTACAATTTGCGCTTGAACCGAAACGTCCAATGCACTGGTCGCTTCATCACATATGAGTAAATCAGGTTGAATGGCTATGGCTCTTGCAATGGCAGCACGCTGACATTGGCCGCCACTGACTTCATGGGGATAACGCGATGCAAATTCCGGTTTCAATCCTACTTGTTCCAGCAATTGTGCTACAGTACGTTTTATCTCACTACGCGGTTTTCCAAAATTAATGAGCACTTCTCCAATGCTGCTTCCAAGCTTTATTCTTGGGTTAAAAGAATCACTTGGATTTTGAAATACCATCTGTAAATTTTGATATAGGTTACGCAGTTCTTTTCCTTTTGATTTTGTAACATTTCTCTCGTTCATAAAAATTTCGCCGGAAGTGGTCTGCTCAAGATGTGTAACCATTCGGGCAATGGTACTTTTACCACAGCCGGATTCTCCCACCAGTCCCACGCACTCGCCTTTCTCTATGGAAAAACTGACGCCATCCACTGCCGTAAAGGTTTTTTTATTTTTTTGAAAGGTCTTTTTGACGTCTTTTAATTCTAACACTTTCATTTTAAACCTCACTTAGACATTTATGGCAAAATACAGCATGGCCATTTTTACAACTGTGCATAATAGGCTTTTCATGCGTACAGATATCATCGCATAAACTGCATCTTGGAGAAAAATTACAGCCTGTAAATACTTCTCCAAAAGCAGGCGGCTGTCCCTGAATTCCTTTGGGAATCGTACCGCCGATTTGAGGAATAGAATCAATTAACGCTTTGGTATATGGATGTTTGGGATGATTCAACACATCTGTTTTAGAACCATACTCTACAATACTGCCTGCATACATAACCGCTACTTTATCTGCCATATGAGACACAACGCCCATATTATGAGTGACAATGATAATTGTTGTACCCAAATGTTCACGTAAATCCATCATCTCTTTGACGCATTGTGCCTGCACGGTAACGTCTAAAGCACTGGTAGGTTCATCCGCTAAAAGCAGTTGCGGATTCATAATCATTGCCAGAGCAATGGCAACACGCTGATTCATCCCTCCGCTTAATTCAAAAGGATAACTGTTCAAAATACGCTTGCCGTCCCGCAAACCGAGTCTGATAAACATATCCAGAATCTGTTTGGTTGCCTGTGATTCATCAATCTTTCCGTGATTTTTTAGCGCTTCCAAAAACTGAGCACCAATCTTGCGAATGGGATTAAACGACATTCCCGGATTCTGGAATACCATACCTAACTGTGCTCCGCGAATATTCCTCAGTTTTTTAGGAGAAATTCTCAGTAAATCTACTTGTTCTAAGCTGATGCGCCCTGATTCTACACGACCATTATCTCCCAGTAACCCTATAATCGCTTTCAGCAAGGTACTTTTTCCACTGCCGGATTCCCCTACGATACCAAGGATTTCCCCTTTTGCGACTTTCATATTAATATTTTGCAGAATAGGAATGCCATTGTAGGTTACATTTAGTTTTTCAACATCTAAGATGGTTGCCATACTGTGTCATCACTCATTTAAAATTATTTACTCGTTATTGAGCCATATCCAAATCTGCTGTAATTTCATAATAATCAGAAGGATGCGGTGCAATACCGGTTACTCCTGTTTTGGTAACGATATTCATAGTGTTGTGAGAAGCCACACATAAAATACCGTTGTCAACTAACATCTGTTGCAGTTCAACACTGTATGCTGCACGTTTTTCAGAATCTGTTTCTTGAGAAGCTTTATTGTATAGTGCTACAAATTTATCGTATTCTTCTCCGGACCATCCATGAATATTATAGTTGGTCAGAAGCTCATTGAAGAAAGTAATACCATCTGCATATGGAGCTGTTACAACTGCCCAAGAGTAAATATCAAAATCTTTAGATACATCTTCAATTACAGTATTGCTTTCTCGGTCATCAATGTTCACTTTAATTCCAATTTCTTTTAGAGAAGCTTGGGCAGATTCAGCAAGCAAAGGAAGTTCAATACGATTTCTGTAAGTTACCCAGTTAATTTCAAAAATTTTTCCGTCTTTGTCAAGGTAGCCGTCTCCATCTGTATCAGACCATCCTGCATCTGCCAAAAGCTTTTTGGCTTCTTCCTGATTATATTGCGGCCCCTTTACTTTACTGTCACCGAATTCATAAGAGGCAGGATAGCACAGCTGTGCAACCTCGCCAAATCCATTCATAAGTGTATTTACAAAACCTTCTTTATTGATTGCCATTGTGACCGCTTTGCGAACATTTACATCTGAAAATTCATCGCTCTGTGTATTAAAAATGAACATATAAGAACGAGAAGTTGCTGCACTGTTAATTTCAAAATTGCTGTTGTTTTCAAAGATTGGAAGGTTTGCATAACCTAAGTTAGCACAAGCATCTAATTCACCATTTTGTAATGCCATCGCCATGGTATCTCCATCTAAGAAACATTGTACATTAATAGTACCGAATTTTGGTGTACCATTCCAGTAAGATTTATTCGCTTTTACAATAACTTTGTCTGTTGTAGCAGATTCCAATGTATATGGACCTGTTCCTATCACGTGATTATTTCCGTTTACTTCTTCCGAAACATCAATAACACATGCAAAAGGGTCAGTCAACCAGTTAATTAAAATCGGATTTTTTTCTGATGTATGAATGGTTAGCTTCTGGCCATCAGCTTCAATACCGGAAATTTTCAAGCCGGATGCAGCACGTTCATTTTTTTCAATCAAACGTTCAAAGCAGGCTTTTACAGCTGCAGCATCTACTTTTTTACCATTGGAAAATGTAACGTTGTCTTTGATATTAATTTCCCATGTAAGGTCATCAACAAGGGTCCAACTATCTGCTACCCAAGGCTCAATAGTACCTTCTTCACTGATTTTTACAAGGCATTCGCCAACACCGTAGCGTACTGTACTCCAGCCCGCATAACTTAAATGCGGATCAATACCGCCATTTGCCTGCGCGCCTGAATATGCGGTAACACCATAGTTAAATACTTTATTATCAATATCTGTAGCGGTAACCGATGTGCCTGAATTATTTGTATCGGAATTAGAACCGCCGCTGCATCCGGTTAATACGCTTATTCCCAATGCCAAGCATGCCGCCAATGCAAAAACTTTTGTCATTTTTCTACTCATCTTCTTTTCTCCTATCATTTTTATAATTACTTAAAAAATCTAATAGAATCTTTTACAACTGTATACCTTAAATAGATTTTTTTAAGAGTATTCACTTTTCAGTAATTAAACGAGTGATTTCTCTCGTTTGCTGTCACCTGATACAATATTTTTTACTTTTTTCATATTGCTCGTAATACTGCGTCTTTTTTGTTTGGGGTCCAAGATATCTCGAACAGTATCTCCCAGCAAATTAAAAATGACGACCGTTATAAAAATTGCCAATCCCGGTGCCAATACAATCCACGGAGATGTTTGCAGCATGCTGCGTCCTTCGCTCATCATAGAGCCCCATTCAGGAGTTGGAGGAACTACACCCAAACCCAGATAAGACAATCCTGCCAAATTCATAATCATAGCGCCGATATCCAAAGCTGCGGTTACTATGATTGGTCCCATAATATTAGGCATAATATGCTTCACAATCATCTTATACCATGGGGTACCCGTTAATTTAGCTGCATTCATGTACTGATGATTTTTCATTGACAGCACTTGGCTTCTGGCAACCCTTGCATATCTTGGCCAAGCAATCAATCCAACTGCAATGGCCGCACTCCAAATACCTCCATTTAAAACACCTGCAATTGCAATTGCAAATACCATTTCAGGAAATGCTAAAAAGATATCCGAAATCCTCATAAGAAGGGAGTCAATCCAACCGCCAACATAACCACAAATAATGCCTACAATTGTACCTATAATTGTAATTCCGGCTACCAATGCCAGAGCTGAAAAAATTGTAGTTTGGGCACCAACAATAATGCGTGTAAGCAAATCTCTGCCATATCGGTCCGTTCCCAGCAAATGGCTTCCGCTCGGCGCTTGAAGTGCATTATTTAAATCTTGTGCATAAGGGTCATACGGGACAATGTATTGTCCAAAACATGCAATAAACAGAAGGCCTGCAACCAATGCCAAAAAAAATCCCAGTTTTAAGGTACTATAATCTTTCTTTAATCTTTTATTCTTTAGTTTTAGATTTCCACCTGACATTACCATTAGCCCTCCCTTCCTTTTATACGGATTCTTGGGTCTAAATAATGGTAGACAAGGTCTGTAATCAAATTAATTACAACATAGATAATTGCCATCCAAATAACATAAACTTGAATTACCTGATAGTCCCTGGTTGAAATTGCATCTACAGCCAGCTTACCAACACCCGGCCACATAAAAATAGATTCTACAATAGCCGTACCGCCTAAAAGTGAACCAATTGACAAAGCCAACAGCGTTATAATCGTAAGCATGGAACTTTTTAAAACATGTGCCCAGACAATTGTTTTTTCCTTAATTCCTCTGGCACGTGCTCCAACGACATAATCCTTATTCAGTTCATCCAATACGGTTGCTCTGACCTGACGTGTATATTTTGCAGACATAGCAATCGCTAAAGTGAACGTCGGTAAGATAATGCTGATAAAACCATTGTTGCCCATAACCGGAAACCAATGTAACTGTAATGCAAATACATATATTAACAACAACGCTATAAAAAAGTTAGGCATCGCGTTTCCAATAAACGTAAATATACGAATGACGTAATCTGTAATTTTATTTTGTTTTACAGCCGACCAAATACCTAGGGGGATGGAAATAACGATTGTTGTAACAATAGAAGATAACGTTAGAAGCAGAGTATTGGGCAATGCTTGCATAAACATGGGAAAGACTTCTTGATTCTTAATATAAGAATACCCCATATTTCCCGTAAAGATTTTTCCTATCCATTGAAAATATTGAACGATAAATGGCTGATCCAGCCCCATTTCATGTCGTAACGCTGTTTTCGCTTCTTCTGACATAGAAGTTCCCATTTGCTGTTGGATGGCATCAACGGTATCTCCGGATGCCGTCTGCATTAACGCAAAAGACAGCAATGTAATTCCAAACAGAATTAAAACCAGCTGAAGCAGTCGTTTCACTACGTACTTCCAAATAATGATACACCCCCACATTGCTCATTTCCCAACCGGTTGAGCAGTGCTTTCTTTCCAAAGTCTTTTCTTTATTATTTTTCCGCACAAACAATAAAAGAATTATATAATACTTTATTTTTTCCGTCTTTTTCAATCACACGTTTGTTATAAACATCAGCAGTAACATTACTTACACCTAATGACAGCAATGTTTGTACATCCCAACTCGGACGCACTTCTTTGCTTAAAGGAAGTTTGTATGCAAGCTCTTCCATGATTTGTGTATTATGTACTTTTTTCATGTATTCAGGTTCGCCGCGACGTTCTTTTTCTTTTTTATAATCCTCATCAAACAAATATAAATATTGATTTTCATCAAAATTAATCATTCTGCCGCCCGGCTGTAATACACGAATCCATTCGCTGTAAGCTTTGGTTGGCTGTTCCATGACCCATGTCACGTTACGGGTTACAATCAAATCAAATGTATCATCTTCAAAATCAAGATTTTGTGCATCCATCTGCAATACTTCAATGTCTACACCTGCATCCATAGCATTTTGCATTGCACTGTTTACCATGTTTTCAGTGTAGTCAATGGAAGTTACATTGTGACCGGCCTTTGCCATAAGGATAGAAAAGAACCCTGCTCCGCAACCTATATCCAACACATTTAATTGTTGCTTTGCAGGAGCATATTTGCAAATTTTATCCAGCCAATCAAATTTTGTATCCTCAGTTAAATCAATTTTGCATCTTTCGGAATACCCTTGTGCACGTGTTCCCCAGTATGCGGCAATTTCTTTTATTTGACTCATGACGTTATCCCCTTTTGCTGTTTGTTCTGGAACATTTATCTACTAAAATTATCAAAAATAACACTTAACACCGTATTAAGCATAACATAACAAATATTATGACAGGTAAACACTTTTATTAAAGTTGTAAACATCTATTGAGTAACTTTTCTCATTAAGAGCAGATTGTATATTAAATGAAAAAATTTAATCAATTTGCCCCAACGCAATTAAAGATGTTCCGGATTCAATCCCCAAAGTAACAGTCATATACAATACCACTACGTTTTCAGGGGCATAATACTCCTTCAATGTTTTGCCAAAAAAATCTTTAATCACACCGATATATTCTCCTTTGGATACGGTTTGTCCTACCTTTACCGCAGGATACCAACATCCATCTACTTCCGAATCGATATAAAAAGCAGTTGTGATTTCTTTTGGTAGTTGATTCGATAACATCGGTTCACCAGGAAGCACTTCTAATTTTTTTAGGATATTAAGTACATCAAATTTATATGCTTGTACCTCTTCTTTACTCCAAAGGCCGCTTCCACCGCGTTCAATCAGCAAACTTGGCACTCCATTGGCAGCTGCTGAATTAAAAGCGCCTCCTGTTGCTATGGAACGCACCACATATTCACAACCGGTAACATAGGCACATTCTCTTGCTTGATTGGAAACTGTTTCCTCCGCAATGCCGGGATAATATACATATGGCATTACCAGCTCATTGACATCTCCACCATGCAAATCGATATAAAAATCTGCTATGCTTTGAAAATCTTTTGTAATGGAAAATGCTGTTTTATGCGTAATGGTCCCTCCCATGGTTCCCGGAAAAACGCGATTTAAATTTTCTCCGTCTTCCGGAATAACACCCGCAACTCTTTGCAAAAAAGCCTGTGTATTTACAGGGTGCAAAATGATAATCGCACCTTGAACATCTGCTGGATTCAATTCTTGAGATAATTCAATTGCCGTTTGTATTCCGGGATATTCACCACCGTGTATGCCGCTGGTAATCAAAATTATTTTCCCGTCTTTTGCTCCATTTATAATGGTTACGGGAATTCTGTGTAATGTTTTAGGTACGGTATAGTATCCATTTGTTTTTGTTCCGCTTTCTGCTTGCAAAGCGCCTATGCAAAGTGTTTCTTTCATAATATATTACATCTCCATACTACTACGTTTTACTCCAATAAGCATAGCATGTTTTTTTATAATAAGGTAAACAAAACAGATTGTTTTGTTTACCTTATTTGGCTAAAATTTATCAATAAAATACTTTTTTATCATAGGTAAACAATTTATATTCTATATAAGAATTAAAATAAGTGTTTTTTAGTATAAACTTTATAGGAACATGATATTCTATTAAAAATTTTAGAAAGAGACCTGAAAACTTGAAAACAGAAGTAACAAAACAAAAAATACAAGAAACCTTTTTTTCACTCTCTCAAACTATGCCGATGAAAAAAATAACTGTAAGCAAATTATGTCAGGCATGCCAAATATCACGGAGCACATTTTATTTACATTATGATAATGTTGACGATTTAACAGATTACTTGGAAAAAGAATTGCTGTACCGTATTGAAAAACTGTTAAAAAAAGAACAGCATATTCCTCTGGAAGAATTTCAAAATCAGACCTTTTTTCATCTATTAACATATATTGACGCACATCTATCTGAATTTCAATTTTTAATCAGCAAACAGGACAGCGCTGAATTTATTGCAAGGCTATCAAATATTATTGAAAACAGTCTAACGAACCGTTTACAAGTATTAGGCTATCATATCGAAACCTATAAATTGGCAATTTCGTTTGCAGCTTCAGGTATTTTAAATTTAATGACTTCACACATGAAACAAAGTCTACCTGAAACAAAACAAATGATTTGTTTTACCTACAATGAATTGATTTATGCAATTTTTAAAACACAAAGTTAAAACGAGCAGTATTATACTGCTCGTTTTTCTAATATTTCCCAATCGACAATTTTTTTGTCTCAATTGTAAAATTCTTTCAAAATCCACTGTTTTTTGTGCCTGATTGCACATTTCACGGCCATCAACATATTTTGATAATGCCCAAAAATATACAGTATAATTCCCTTAAAGTAGCGATCAAGAGTAACAAAATTATAATACTGCCATAGAATAACAATAGAAAACAAAGGAAACAAATCTGTTAGGAGGAGCATTTTATGGCAGAACATGAATATAATACAAATGATTGCAGAACTCCGGAAGGTTTCAGAGAAGCTGTATGTATAGACGCAATGCGTGTATATGATAGCTGCTGTGATAAAGACTGTTTGGAGGATTTGCGCGTATATTTCACAAGAGAAAAACAGTGTTTAATTGAAGATGCAGTAAACGTAAGACTAAAAGATGTAAATGTTATTACAGTCTATATTGATTTAGAGCCAGTACCATTTAACAAAGGCTTCTATTCTGTAGACATGACATTCTTCTTTGATGTATGCGTAGATGTATTCTGTGCACCTGCAACCGGTCCAATCCCAGTAAACGGAATTGCAATTTTCAACAAAAAAGTTATTCTATATGGTAGCGAAGGCAATGTAAAAATGTTCAGCTCTGACTTTGATTTAGACGACCTAGACAGTCAAGGCTGTTCAAAAGTCTTGCCAAAAGCAACTGTTCAAGTTGCTGAACCAATTGCACTGTCAGCACGTATTTGTGAATGCAACTGCTGCGACACATGCTGCCGCATTCCGGAGTGTATTTGCAAACGTTACGGTGGTGAATTTGATACAGGCTGCGGTAATAAAAGTGTATTTGTTACCATTGGTTTATTTACCATTGTACAAATTACAAGAAATGTTCAAATGTTAATTCCTGCATATGACTTCTGCATTCCTGGCAAAGAATGTGTAACTACTTCTGATAACCCATGCGAGTTGTTCCGCAGAATAGATTTCCCAACGGATGAATTCTTCCCTCCAAAAGTTGCTGAAAATGGCAACGGATGCGGCTGTGGATGCGACCAACACTAACTAACAAATAAATAATAAAAGCCGGAGTTGTTATACTCCGGCTTTTATTATTTTATCCTAACAACATTCTGTCATTTGCTAATTCATCACCACTTGCAATTTGGAATTTCTCCAGCAAGTCAGAAACGGTCAGCTTTTTCTTTTCTTCTCCCTCAACATCAAAGATAATTTTTCCATCGTGCATCATAACCAAACGGTTACCCATGCGAAGAGCATCTTTCATGTTATGAGTAATCATCAACGCTGTTAACTGATCTTGTTCAATAATTTGTTCCGTAATGTGTAATACTTTTGCAGCAGTTTTTGGGTCCAATGCAGCAGTATGTTCATCCAACAACAGCAGTTTTGGCTTCTGCAGTGTAGCCATAAGCAAAGTTAAAGCTTGGCGCTGACCACCTGATAACAATCCAACCTTAGATTTTAAACGGTTCTCTAACCCCAAATCCAGAAGCTTTAAACGTTCTTTATAATTTTCGCGCTCACTTCTGTGTATTCCCCATCTAAGACTTCTAGTTTTACCACGGCGGTATGCAAGTGCCAAATTTTCTTCAATGGACAAATCTGCTGCAGTACCTTTCATGGGGTCTTGGAACACACGGCCTAAGTATCTGGCTCTTTTGTAGTCAGGTTTTTTTGTAATATCTTTATCGTCTAATATAACGGAGCCGCTTTCAACATAATATACTCCTGCAATTACGTTTAGCATAGTAGATTTACCTGCTCCGTTACCGCCGATAACTGTTACAAAATCACCTTTTTTCATTTGGAGGTTTAGGCCGTTTAATGCTTTCTTCTCATTTACCGTACCTTTATGAAACGTTTTGTAAATATTATTGAGTTGAATCATTCGGCGCACCTCCTTGCTCACTCTCATCACTTTCCTGTTGTTTCTTTGGTTTACCTGTTCTGTTTGATAAACGTTGGATACGTTGCTTGAATACAGGAACAGCCAATGCCAAAGCAACAAATACTGCTGTAAAGAGTTTTAAATCCTGTGTGTCCAAACCAACTTGAAGAACAAGTGCAACTACAATACGATAAATTAAGCTGCCAATTACAACAGATGATAATTTATAAATAAAGTTAAATCGGTTTCCGAAAATAACCTCACCAATGATAACAGAAGCCAAACCGACAACAATCATACCGGTACCATTGGTTACACTGGCATTTTGTTGGTATTGTGTAATTAAAGCACCTGATAATGCAACCAGACCATTGCTGAATAACAGCGCAATAATTTTCATCCAGCTGGTGTTTACACCTAAAGCGCGAATCATATCAGGATTATTACCGGTTGCACGAATGGCGCTTCCCACCTCTGTTCCAAAGAACCAATACATAAAAGCGATGACAAGTATTACAATTACCAAGCCGATTAAAATAACAAGAAGATCTGTCTGAATCGGAATCCACTTTTGAATAATGGTAAAGATAGTTTCATCCTGACCGAGAGGCACATTGGCTTTTCCCAACATAACACGAAGGTTAATCGAATATAAAGCCAGCATTGTCAAAATACCTGACAAAATAGGCGGTATTTTAAATACTGTATTAAAGAATCCTGTTATTACACCGGATGCCATACCTGCAAGGGTTGCAATTAATAAGCTTGTAAACGGATCCAACCCTACTGTAATTAAAATTGCACTGACACAGCCGCCAAGCGCAAAGCTGCCGTCTACTGTAAGGTCAGCAAAGTCCAGCAGTTTATATGTAATATAAACGCCAAGGGTCATAATTGCATATAATAATCCTTGGGCTACAGCACCTTCCAGTGCTAACAATGTTGCCATAGTTACCTCCCGAATACATAAAAGTCGATTAAGCTTTTACGTCAATTGCTTTTTCCGCTAAATCTGCAGGAATTTCAATGCCCAGTTGTTTTGCCAAATCCATATTGATATATAGTTTATTTTCACTCAAATATTCAATTGGCATGTTAGCCGGACTTTCTCCATCTTCCAAAATTCTAACAGCTTGTTTTGCGGTTAGTTTACCAAGCTCATAATAATCTACGCTGTATGTTGCCAAACCGCCATTTTCAACGCTGTTATTCTCGCCAACAAACAAAGGAATCTTATTTGCTGTTGCAATTTGTGCTACCAATGTCATGTTAGAAGCAATTACATTATCAGTGGGTACATAAATTGCATCTACTTGACCGACTAAAGATTGTACAACGGATTGCACATCATTTGCATCGGAAACAGTTTTTTCTATTGCTTCAATACCATATTTAGCAGCTTCTTCTTTTGCCAAATCAATTTGATATTTTGAGTTTGCTTCACTGGTACAATATAGTAAAGCAACTTTTTTGGCATCCGGGCAAAGCTGAGTTAACAATTCCATTTGTTCCTTTACAGGTGTTAAATCTGATGTACCTGTAACATTACCGCCAGGAGCTTCATTGCTTTCAACCAAACCGGAATCTGCAGGGTCAGTTACGGCAGTAACCAAAATAGGTATATCCTTTGTTTTACTTGCCATAGCTTGTGCTGCTTGAGTTGCAACTGCCAAGACCAAATCTTTATTATCGTTTGCAAATTGGCCGGCGATGGTTGTACAGTTTGGAATATCGCCTTGCGCATTTTTGTAATCAATTTTAATGTTTTGACCATCTACATAGCCGGCTTCTGCCAAACCGTCAACAAAACCCTTTCTTGCCAAATCCAGTGAGTCATGTTCTACCAATTGAATAATACCAATTTTCTTAACATCTGTGCCATTTGCAGTACCGCTGTCAGCGGTACCGGTGGAATCGCTGCTGCCGCATGCTGTCATACCGGCTACCAGCATCATGGCTGCAATTGCGGCTGCAGAAATTTTCTTTACGCCTGAAAATTTCATCATTTTTCTCCCCCAAATTTCAATTTCACTTTAGTACTGTAAAGTTTTAGGTGAAAAAAACTTTACAGTGCCAAATTAATAATGTTATTGTACATGATTTTACACATAAATTCAATATTGAAAATTCTAATAATCAATACAAATTTTAAAAAAATATTAGTATTGTATAAAATACAATCAAAAATAATAAAAAAAACCGCAATATACACCAAGGTATACTACGATTTTTATATATAATCACTAAGACAACTTCTTCAAACGTGCAAAATTCTGCATAATCTTTTTACTGCCGACAGTTTCAAACATAATTTCCAGTAAAGTATCATTTCCCATAGGCGTAGCAGATATAATTTCACCTTGACCAAATGTAAGATGTTTTACCTTATCGCCCACTGCCAATTTTTCACCGGATGATTTCGCTTTTGGCAAATTGACGGGACCAAAATTTCTGGCAGAATTGGTCGTGACCTCTCTGGCTTCATATGCAGAGGTTGGTAAACTTGTGCCCGGTGTTGGCTTTTGCCATGAACGGGAACGAGAGCGTTCTACCAATTCTTCCGGAATTTCCGATAAAAAGCGAGAAGCCTTGTTTCTGGTTGTAGAACCAAACAGCATACGGCTTTCTGCATTCAGCAGCGCCACTTCTTCTTCCGCACGTGTAATTGCAACATATGCCAGTCTGCGCTCTTCTTCTATTTCATCCGGATTGTAAATGGATTGCAGGCCTGGGAAAATACCTTCTTCAAAACCGGGAAGAAATACTACAGGAAATTCCAAACCTTTTGCAGAATGCATTGTCATCATAACAACAGAATCTGCTTTATCGTCATAATTATCAATATCTGTCATTAAAGACACTTCTTCTAAAAATCCGGATAAACTTGCATCCTCAAAATTCTCTTCTTCATATTGAATGATATTGGAAGCAAGCTCACGGATATTATCAATTCTGTCTTGCGCATCTTCATATTCAGTTTTCAAGTATTCAATGTAACTTGTTTTTTCTAAAATAAGCTCATATAAATCTGCTAACGAAACTGCTTCATCTTCCGCAGCTTTCATTAATTCCTGAATAATTTGAGCAAAATTCAGCAACTTAGGAGAAGTGCGTTTTAAGGCTTCAAACTCATCGGCATGGCTGATAACCTCAAACAATGTTTCGCCAATGCCTTGTGCAATTTCTGTTGCTACTGCCAAAGTTTTGTCTCCAATAGAACGCTTAGGCTGATTGATGATTCTTCTGAGACGAATTTCATCGGCAGGATTGTTAACTACCTGCAAATATGCCATCATATCTTTAATTTCTTTGCGTTCATAGAAGCGATGACCGCCAATCATACGATATGGTATACCTGATTTTACAAATAATTTTTCAATGATATTCGATTGTGTATTCATACGGTACAATACTGCAAAATCTGAAAATGTTCTTCCTTGTGCCACTTCTTCCAAAATACGTTTTGCCATATATTCCGCTTCTTCCTGTTCTGTACAGGAAGTATGTATGGTAATTTTCTTACCCTCTTCGTTATCGGTCCACAACGTTTTCCCTTTACGTTCCATATTATTTGCTATCACTGCATTGGCTGCATTCAGAATATTTTTTGTGGAACGATAGTTTTGTTCTAACCGAATGACTTTTGCATTTGGATAAGATTCTTCAAAACTCATAATATTTTCAATGGTAGCGCCACGGAATTTATAAATGCTCTGGTCATCGTCACCAACTACACAAAGATTTCCGCTATGTCTGGCCAACAAATCAATCAGCAGGTACTGTGCCTGGTTGGTATCTTGATATTCATCCACCATAAAATAGCGGAACTTATTGTGATAATATTCTAAAACATCCGGATTTTTTTGAAGCAATTCCACTGTTTTGCAAATCATATCGTCAAAATCCATAGCATCCGCAGCTTTCAAGCGCTCTTGGTACATTTGATATGCTTTGCCAATGGTACCTTTGCGTGTATCCGTTCCTGCTCTGCGCAAATATTCATTGGCATCCATCATTTGATCTTTTGCGCGTGAAATTTCAGACAAAATTGCTTTTGCCGGCAAAACTTTCTCTTCAATATTTAATGCCTTACAACAATCTTTCATCAAACGGCGGGGATCGTCTGTATCATAAATAGTAAAGCGATTTGTATATCCCAAACGGTCTCCGTCTCTGCGCAGAATGCGTGCGCACATGGAGTGAAATGTAGATGCCCAAATATCATTTCCATCCTCACCTAACATCGTTACAAGACGAGTTTTCAATTCAGCAGCTGCTTTATTGGTAAATGTAATGGCAAGAATTTGCCATGGTTTGCAAGCCTGAACGGAAAGTTTTCTTCTGGTCTCATCTGAAATCGGTTGATTTTTTTCCAAACATGCTTTCATTTCATTGATATCTTGTTCATCAATCGCATCAGAAACCTCTTGGCTTTGATAAGCATTCCCGTACCGAATCAGATTGGCAATTCTGTTGACAAGCACAGTTGTTTTTCCGCTTCCGGCGCCCGCTAAAATAAGCAAAGGTCCGTTTACTTGAAAAACCGCTTCACGCTGCATTGCATTCATTTTGGAAAATTCTTTCTCCATTAGTTGTTTTCTTAAAGACACGCATTCTTGCTTGATTTGATTACTCATGGATTCACCGCCAAGAAATATAAATTGTAAATACAAAACGTTGTATATCTGTATATTGTACATCATTTTTACAATAATAGCAAATTTCTCAGAGAAAAAGTCACAAAAAAATATATTCTTATGGTATATCTTTCGATTTCATATTACATATATCATCATTTCTTTTATGTGATAACAACCTTGCAACAATTACAAAATTAAAATTTTGATTGTTGGCAAGAACATTTTAGCGTTTATAGTTTAAAAATTGCACAGCAATTTCTTTTATGTTATAATAAAAAATAAAGAATATAGATGATAATATGATAAAGTGTTCTATCACTATTGTGAAAGGGGTGTATAATATTTTGGAGCAAGCCATTGACCAAATTCAGAAATGGGCAGAAGAAACTGGAAAATTTGAAGCGATTGCATGGGATAAAATGCCGGAAATTTATTTATACATGGATCAAGTAATCACTTATATGGACAAGCAGCTAAAGTTGTTTGAAAGAAATGAAAATACTCGTTTGCTTACTTCCAGCATGATCAATAACTACGTGAAAGATAATGTATTGGAACGTCCCGAACAAAAAAAATACTCGAAAGAACATCTTGCCATGCTGACTATGATATGCATGTTAAAGCAAGTTTTGTCCATTCAAGATATTTCTCAATTATTAAAATCTTTAACCGAACACATTTCAAAAACAGAACTCTATGATCAATTTCGCATCACGCAAGCAAAGGTTTTAGAAGACATTTGCTTGCGTGTTAACCAAACAGCGGAAGAAGGAAAAGATGCATTGACAAAACTTGCCTTAGAGCTTTCCATAGAAGCCAATGCAAGACGTACTGCGGCAGAACGTATTCTAAGCGAACTTGCAGAGGAAGATGCGCCAAAACACAATAAGAAAAAAGAGAAAGCTAAAATGCAGGACTAGCTTCTTGTTGTACACGGTCAACGGACGATGTCACGTTGACCGTGTATTTTATTTTTGTAAGTTCTTGTGCCCATGAATCTCGGTGTACTTTCCAATACTCTGTTTGTTGCTGCTGTAATGCCACATCAAAGTTGAAAATATCAGTATTATCTCTGATTACTGCTTGTTCAATCGCACTTTCTATTTGCAATTTTAATGTTTCATTCAAAGCTGTTTCAAATTTCTCATAAACATCCAGCGACAATTTTTTTCTTAAATCCTGATTGATTTCCGATATATATGCTTTACAGGATACGTCTATTTGAAAATGAGGTACATCATCTATCAAATCTGCCGTTATTTTGCTGCTCGTATTCTCCAGCTTTAAGCTGATTGTACCAATATCCGGAATATCCAAAACCATTACCCCGTTTCGGATGGTATAAACAGCAGCTACATATCCTCTGCTTTGCTCTCTGTTAAAATATCCGATTAATTGATTGTCTCTGAAGTATGCTGTATTACCCAATTGTACATGTTCATCTACAATGGCTAATTCGGGCAATGCAAACGCATTATATTCTGACGACATTCGATTGGCAACATCCAACACCGTAGAACCTGCAAATTTATTGGTAGCACTGTCTGCCTCTGCAAAAGATTTTGCCTGTGTAGCCAATGCATATTGCCCTTCACTTTGCAGTTGAAACAATGTCTCGGCTCTATCCTGAGCTACAAACAAATCTACAGTCGGTCTTGTTTCATGATAGCGAATAAAAAAGTCAAAAACATTGGTCAGACCTTCCTGTGCACATTCTTTGCTGAACACTACCATAGCATTGTGAGAATACGTGGGTATCAGCCCTGTTTGCAGCGTTAAATTTTGCAATGCTTCATATACAGTAGTACCTTGGGATTGTATAAAGTCCATTTTAACTTCTTCACCCGAACGTAAATAATGGACAGAAACCAAATATCCTTCCTCGTCTTTGTCAATTCCGATTCCCTGTATCATCATCTTTTTACTAATGTCACTTCCAAAAGAACAAGCGGTCAGGGAAACAAAACAACTGACTGTCAGTAGCATCGCAAGTATATATTTAATCCAACGCGCTGTTTTCATGTTGCACCTCCAACGTTTCTTCCATACGTCGAATCGTTTTATTTTTGCATTTGATGGTATCTATTAATAATAAAATCAGCGGTATTACAAAAGATGCAAATAAAGTCAGCGGAGCCAACAGGTATACATCAAAAAATAGATGCTGCAACGCAACTGATTTGGTAATGAGTACAGATATAATACCAACCGCAACTGCGCCTCCTATGATAAAAAATCCACCATGTTTGATATGAAATACACGCTGCATGCAACTGCCGAACAAATATAAATCAATGGATATTTTAATAAAAACACCCATAAGCCAAATGCCCAAAAAAATGGAATCCATACGCTGAAACGGACCAATACCTGATATTGCTGCTAAGGTGTGCATTGGAAACATTTGTGTTTGTATTGCATTACCAAGAACACCTACCATAATCACTATAATAATGCTCATTAGCAAATAAGTGACTACATTCCAAACGGTAAAACCAATTGTTTTGTTTCCTTTTGTTGCAGGCAGTAAAATAGCTAATGTGGCAATACCTGTACTTCTGCCCAGAAATAACATGGTACTTTGTATTGTTTGGTCCCAACCGTTATATAACAGCGGCTTAAAATTTTCTGATTTTACTTGCGGAATGGAAGTAACCAAAATAAAAAGAAAACCAATAAGCAGCATGACCAAAATAAAAACAGAAGTTCTTGAAATGGATTCCACACCTTTCCAAGCTGCATATACTGCCACAACCAGTACAGCAATTACGATTAACCAAGACGGCATTTCAGGTTCAATCATATTTGCATTAAATACCTGAAACACAGATAAATAATAACAATCTATGGTAAGAAAGTATAAACCATAAAATAATGCAATTACTGTACCAAACCAACCGGTTAAATGATAACCATGATCCAAAATGTTCATGGTAGGTTTTCTGCGGTATAGCAATCCCAGCGGAATAACTGCAATAAAGTTTACTGCAAACGCAATGGCACATGAAATAATGTTATCAAGAAAATCTCCTCCGCCTGTCCATGTGCTGTTGGTAGTGACCATTATAATTAAGCTGCTGACCAGCAGCAAACTAAATAATTGGCCTGCACTGATTAAACATTTTCTGCTCATGAAAAACGCCTCATTTCTTTTTTACATTGGAGCCCGGCATATTTTGTATTTTTTCTACATCTTTACGAAGTATTTTCCAGCTGGCACGTATTGCAACATCCCGCATACTTCTCAAATTAAATGGAGAAAGCGGAGCAGAAAACGGAATCTTGTAAATACTTTCTGAACATAAGCTGATTAAAATCGCACAGAAACCTAATGTAATTCCCCAAAATCCCAGAGTTCCTCCAATAATAATAAATATCAAACGTAAAATAGCGGTTTGTTCATATAGACTCGGCACTACATAAGAAGAAATTGCCGTTAACGCAATGACCATTAACGTTGGAGGACCTACCAAACCGGATTGTACGGCAGCTTCTCCAATGACCAAACCGCCTACAATACTCACTGCATGTCCCAAGGGTTTTGGTACTCTTAGGCCGGCTTCCCTTAAAATTTCATATATAATGTGAATCATAATACATTCAATCATAAGAGAAAATGGTGTTTCAGACTGGGCTTGTACGACTTTTGTTAATAAAACCTGAGGTAAAAATTCAGGATGAAAGGTTCCGCTGGCAACATAAAATCCCGGCAGAAAAATAGACAGGAAAAACGCAAATACTTTCAGCCAACGCGTAAAAGTTGCAAAAAAAGGACGAGTTGCATAATCATCGAACGTTTGAAAATTTTCAATAAACAAATGCGGTACAATCAATACATTCGGCGTACCGTCAACTATAATGGCAATTCTTCCTTCACTAATTTTTCCACACACGGTATCCGGTCTTTCAGATACCCCTACCCCATTAAACAATCCTCTGCGTTCAATGAACGGAGCAATATATCCTGAGGCCATGACCGTTTCCAATTTGATTTTACTGATATTATTTTTTAATTGTTTTAATATTTGAGGAGATACCTTATCTCTTAAATAACACAAACAAACATCCGTTTTACTCTCTGATTGAATCTGCATACGCTCAAATTTTAATTTTGGTGTTTTCATACGGCGGCGTATCATAGAAATATTAATAACAAACGGTTCCACAAAACTTTCTCTGGACCCTCTCTGTACCACTTCGTTGCTGGGTTCACTAATACTCCTGTAAGCGAAACTTTGAACGCCGATAGAAAGCATAAAATCGCAGCCGTCTATTGCCAACATTGCAAAACCACTCATTAATTTGGTCAATAAGCTATCAAATTCCACCATCTGCTCTTGGTCTACGGTTGTCAGTATGTTATCTCGAATTTCTTTCATCTTTTCCATGCCGTTTAAATGACTCAATTTAGCTCTTCGAATTGGATTTAAAATACTTTCGGCAATGGTTTGTTTGTCAATTAAATTATCAATTGTAATTAATGCCGCTTTTGTCCCTTCAATATTAAACTGACGGATGATAAAATCCATACTTCCGTCAAATTGTTTGCGCAAGTAAACTAAGTTTTCCAATAGTGAAGAGGAAATTTTTTGCGGAATATTATCTTGTTGTTTTTCTTGCCTGCTCAATCTGTTTCCTCCATTCTGTTTTCCAAGTGTTTACTTTATACTTTTCACTGAAATTGCCAATTTTATTCAACTTTTTCATTTCATAAATTAAAAAGAGCAAGCTTTTCAGCTTGCTCTTTTTTAACTATTTCTTTTTACCTTTATCGACATTTTTATCAGGTTTCCCTGTTAATAAATAGCTGATACTGGTATGAAACACTTCAGCCAGTTTCATGGATTTGGAAATGCTTGGTATAGAAAATCCACGTTCATAATGGGAGCAAGTAGAACGGCAAACTCCGAGTGCAGCAGTAACGTCTTCCTGCAACAAGTTGTTTTCTTTTCTTAAATATTTTATTCTTTCTCCCAAAGATAAATCTTCTGTATTTTTGTAGATTTTCATCGCATCATTCCGCCTCTCTTATGTACAAGTTCACTCCAACAGTCTTGCAGGATGTACCTCAAGAACCTCTGCTATTTTGAATAACACATCTATTGTCATATTAACCGTCATTTGAGGGGCCTCAAGCTGGCTGACGTATGTACGACTTTTTTGTATCATTTCTGCTAATTCTATTTGGGTTAAACCTTTTAATTTTCTATAATACGCTACATTGATTCCTAACTTTCTATGCAGTTCGACATAGGATATATCCATCTCAATTTCCCCCATATTCTGGCTATTCGCTTATATAAATTTTACCAGAATCAAATCCAAAACTAAACCAACTGCTATTTTGCAAAAGCAACTTACCACTTTGCAATTGCTCTTTTTTATCCAACTTGTGAATTATGCAAACATAAAATAAAAATCTTCTTAAGAAAAAGAAAAAATAACCATACAAAGTAGGTTTATTGTATAAAAAATTCAAAAGCGTACCATACTTAACATTAAATGAGAAATTGGGTGATAGATTGTGATTATTTCCATTATTCGTGCAGCTTTATTATATACTTTTATCATACTTGCAATCCGCATTATGGGAAAACGTCAAATCAGCGAATTACAAACATCTGAATTGGTTGTAACATTGCTCATTTCTGATATCGCCGCCATTCCAATGCAAGATACCGCACAGCCTTTGGTAAGTGGTATTGTACCAATTGCCGTTTTAGTGATTGCAGAAATTGTTGTATCCGCATTAATGGTAAAACATTCCGGATTTCGAAAAGCTGTATGCGGCAGTCCTATTATCTTAATTAATGATGGGAAAGTCGACCAAAAACAAATGCGCAGGTTACGTATTACCATTGAAGATTTATTTGAACAATTACGGCAAAAAGATGTTTTTTCTTTACAAGATGTTGCTTATGCAATTATGGAAACAAACGGAAAAATCAGTGTAATTAAAAAACCTGAAAAAGACACGGTATCTGCAGAAATGTTGCAATTACATGTTCCGGATAAAGGAATTGAAACTGTTATTATCAGTGACGGTGAAATATCTGATTTTTCTTTAAAATTATGTGAAAAAGATACACAATGGGTATATCAAATTTTAAAACAGGAACACTATGAGATACAGGATGTTTTTATTATGACTGCGAATAAAAGCGGTGAATATAAAATCATTGAAAAAGCGAAAGGATCCGTTGTATGAACAGACTTTGGGCCGCTGCAGGACTACTGGCAGTCTTAATTACAATATGTACTTTGGCAGTCATTTCCACCCAATCCATTACAACTTCTATCACACAAGATATTGCACAAATTGCCGATACTTCTCTGCAAGATGATAAAGATACAGCGCTTACACTCAGCAGACAGGCAGGAGAAAAATGGCAAAACCACCATGCGGTATTGTGTACATTTATGTCTCATATGCAGCTGGAAGAAATTGACCGCTCTTTGGCAGCGTTGCCGGCTTTTATAGAATTAGGAGAAGAAGCGGATATTCAAGCAGAATGTAACCGCATCATTGAGATGGTTCAACATTTGAATGAAGCAGAACTGCCTTATATACAAAATATTTTATAACCGCTTTCATCAGAGTTGCCCAAACACTCTGTTGAAATAACAAAGCCCTTTCCCACGATACGGAATACTGTATCAAAGGGAAAGGGCTTCTTTTTTCTACACCTTCTGTATTTAACGGAATCTTATGTTCTTGCCTTCATAATCGCGTCCAATAAGTTGGCTGCAACTTCTTCTTTGCTTTGTAAAGGAAGAGCCTGCTCTTCTGCTTTGGTAACCAATGTTACAATATTGGTTGCCGTTCCAAAACCGGCACCTGCTTCTGTCACATTATTAGCTACAATCATATCAATTAATTTTCTTTCCAATTTTCCATGTGCATACTCCAGCATACGTTCGGTTTCCATTGAAAAACCGCATAAAAATTGTCCTTCTTTCCGATGAGCACCCAAATATGCCAGAATATCCTGTGTACGTGTTAAAGAAAGCGTCATATCTTCCGTACTCTTTTTCACTTTTTGCGTATAACAAGTTGTAGGTTTATAATCTGCAACCGCTGCAGCCTTAATGATGATATCCTGCTCTAAATGACGGCTGACCACTGCCTGAAACATGTCATCCGCACTAATAACGGGAACAACATCTACAAACATGGGGGGCTGTAAATGTGTTTTTCCTGTTACCAGAGTTACATGAGCACCTCGACGCGCAGCAACTTTGGCAATGGCATACCCCATTTTTCCCGTAGAATGATTGGAAATATATCGTACGGGGTCAATGGCTTCCTGCGTGGGACCTGCTGTCACCAACACACGAAGTCCTTTCATATCTTTTGGAAAAGCAATTTCTTGATAAATATATTCCAATAGAACATCGGGTTCCGGTAATTTACCGGCACCAACGTCTCCGCAGGCTAAATATCCTTCGGCAGGAGGAATGACGGTAAAGCCGTAAGACTGCAATGTTTCTATATTATCTTGTGTAATCGGATTTTCAAACATAGCCGTATTCATAGCAGGAGCCACAATCTTAGGACATCTGCACGCCAAAACTGTAGTGGTTAACATATCGTCTGCAAGTCCATGTGCCAACTTTGCAATTACATTGGCGGTTGCAGGAGCAATCAAACAGACATCTGCCTGTTTCGCCAATGCCACATGCTCCACATTATGCTGAAAATTTCTGTCAAAGGTATGAACCACACATTTATTTCCTGTTAGCTCCTCAAACGTAATAGGAGTAATAAAATTGGTTGCATTTTCGGTCATAATAACATGAACATTACAATGCTGCTTTTTTAACGCACTTGCAACATGTGCCATTTTATAAGCAGCAATTCCTCCCGAAATGCAAAGCAAGACTGTTTTGTTTTTCAACATACCGTTCATACCTTTCCAATCATTTTACTTAGTATACCAAATTTTTTGTTGTTTTCAAAGTAAAATTACCAAAAGAATACATGTTATGACCTTTATATCAATCATAACAATTTCAGCATTCTGTTTCTAAAAAAGTATATTATCAGTTTTACAGACAGTAACATTTATTATGCCATAAATCTAAAGCTATGATTATTTCAGTGATATCAAATAGCTATGCTATATGAGATATCTTCCATATTCCAAATAGAAAATACAATGTGTAACTATATAAAACTATACTAAAATATAGTGGTAACAATACATATATCGTATTTATGAAGCAACAGACCAAAAAGATAATCGTGAACCTCGTTCACACAAATAGGAGTAAACATATAAAATAACTCTGTCATTTTTATTGCATTTTATACATTTGTTCAGTATAATAAAAAAGAATTTGCGCTGCATCTCTGTGAGCAGCAGCAGGAGGAATGTAAATTGAATAAATTAAATGTAAAGTACCGCGATCTTGTTCTATTGGCATTATTCGCGGCCATCGTGCTGGTATTAGGCTTCACTCCATTGGGATTTATTCCTTTGGTGGTAATCAAAGCTACCATCGTCCATATTCCGGTTATTATCGGTTCTATTGTGCTTGGACCTAAAAAAGGCGCCATATTAGGTGCACTTTTTGGTGTTTGCAGCTTAATTACCAATACAGTCAGTCCCGCATTAACTTCGTTTGTTTTTACACCGTTTTATCCGTTGCCTGGACAAGAACACGGAAGTTGGCTCAGCTTAATTATTTGCTTTGTTCCACGTATTTTGGTGGGAATTGTCCCCTATTTTGTATATGTTGGTTTACAAAAATTAATGAAGCACAACAGTAAAGCCGAATTTGTCTCACTTGCAGTAGCAGGCGTTTGCGGCTCCATGGTAAACACCATATTGGTTATGGGACTTATCGGCCTAATGTTTGGCGACAGTTATGCCGCTGCAAACAATATAGCTTCTGACGCTCTGCTGGGCACCATTATGTTTGTTGTAGGTACCAACGGGGTTGCGGAAGCAGTGATTGCAGGCATCATTACGTGTGTAATTGCAAAAGTATTATTAAAACTAAAACGAAGTCAAAAACAATAGAAGAAAAGGGATTGTTATGATTTTTGCATTGGATATTGGAAACACAAATATTGTGTTGGGAATTATTGATACAAAAACAGAAGAAATTATCTTTACCTCCCGTATCTCATCTGACCATACCAAAACAGTCGACGAATACGCCGTATTGATTCAAGACGTCCTTACAATACGACATATAGCGTTATCCAGTATAACGGGAAGCATTATATCTTCGGTAGTACCAAATCTATCACAGACCATTTTGTCTGCTGTTGCACTACTAATCGGAAAAGAGCCGATTATGGTAAGTAATCAAATCAAAACTGATTTATCCATAACCATAGATAATCCTGACCAATTGGGGAAAGATTTAATTGTAAATGCTGTCACAGCATTGGAATCATACCCTACCCCTATTGTAATATTTGACATGGGAACAGCTACCACAGTCTCTGTCATTGATAAACAAGGGAACTATGCCGGTGGTATGATTATTCCGGGAGTAGGACTTTCCTTAGAGGCGTTGTCAAATCAAGCGTCACAATTGCCCCATATCAGCTTAGATGCTCCCCCACAAATCATTGGAAAAAATACAACTCATTGTATGCAAAGCGGTATTATATTTGGAACTGCAGCAATGATAGACGGTATTATAGACCGTATTGCCGTCGATTTGGAAGAAATGCCAACTTTACTGGCAACAGGAGGATTAGCCGGAATGATTGTAAAACATTGCAATCATTCCATTGTTTACGATGATAAATTAATGTTAAAAGGTTTACTGTCACTATATCGAAAAAATTATTTGAACCAATAAAAAACAGAGCTATGCGTCCGCATAGCTCTGTTTTTACACTTGAATTTATTTTGTTTTCATCATAGATTTCAGTTCATCCATAAAAGTTTGTATATCTTGGAATTGACGATAAACAGATGCGAAACGAACATATGCAACTTCGTCAATATCTTTTAATTTTTCCATTGCCAATTCGCCGATTCGTTCTGACGGAACTTCTCTATCAGGCGAGTTTTGTAATGTAAACTCCATCTCGTCTACAATTTTTTCTAATGTTTCAATGGATACGGGACGTTTTTCACAAGCACGAAGCAAACCGCTTAAAATTTTACTTCTATCAAATACTTGACGCGACTTATCCCTTTTTATCACAATGACAGGTACTGTTTCAATTACCTCATACGTTGTAAAACGTTTTCCGCACTTTAAGCATTCTCTGCGCCGTCTGATTCTTTCCCCTTCATCTGTTGGACGGGAATCAATAACTTTGCTTTCCTCATAAAAACAAAACGGACATTTCATAAAACAGTCCCCCCACATATTGATTACTATTTTATGATTATATCATATAAAATCTATAAACTTCAACCTGTTTATCCAAAATATTTGGATAATTTTTCATTTAAATACATTGCAGACCTATTCAGTTCTTCCAATTGTTCAAAATTTCTGCGATACACTTCAATAATAAAAGAGCCGTGATAATCCTGTTGCTTTAATTGCCTTAATAAACGGGGATAATCCATCGTTCCGTTTCCCGGCAGTAAACAATCCTGTGGAGGTGCATTATCATTGATGTGCACGTGGATTAAATTTTTCCCCATAGCATTACACATGTCATAAGGGTCGAATCCGGCACGTACTGCTTGCTTTGCATCAAACACAAATGCACAGCGATTTTGTAATTGTTCTCTCATACGACGAATAAAAGAAGGATTGGCACTGCGAAATCCATTTACATTTTCCTGCGCTACTGTAATTCCAAACTGCTGCCCCAGTTCATACAACGCCAGATATTTTTCTAAATAATCCGCTTCCTCAATTCCGCCATATCTGCCGCAATTGTTTTGTCCGTGCAGAACCAATATTGTTGCACCTAATATATTTGCTGCTTCAAAATACTGCTTGTAAAATTCCAGACCATCCAAAAAGCGTGTATGGTAATTTGTAAAAATCAAAGCAGATTCAAATCCTGATGTGAAAGGATGCACAGAACGCATAACAGCGCCATAATCATCCAAACGTTTCCGCATTTCTAATGTATAAGGTGATTGTATTTCACGAAACGTATTAAAAAACACTTCAAACTCCTGAAAGCCCATGTCAGTTAAGGTTTGAAGTGATTCTTTTGTTTCCATTGGATACAGGCAAGATGTAGAAATACCACACTTCATAATGATTCCTCCCTGTTTCATTGCTGTTATTATAACATGAAAGAAATTGTTATACAATTTCTAACCTATAAATGTTAAAACGTTCTTGTCAACAATCAAAATCTGTGATTTTGTATTTGTTGCTAGGTTGTTATAGCATAGAAAAAATTGCGTTGCAATTTTTACGTTCTCATAACAATCAAAATTTTCAACTTTGTCTCTGCTATGAGGTTGTTATAACAGAAATAAATCAATTCTAAATTTTTCCAAAATAGTATTCCCTCAATTTGAGCATAAAGATATATGATATCTAATAATGATAGCTTTTTATGAACAAACTATAAAAAAGATGACATCAAAGAAAAGCTGTGATAATATAAAAAACATATTTTAGTTTCATATGAAGGAGTTCTAATAAAGTATGAAAATTACAATGTTAGGAACAGGAAATGCAGTGGTGACAGAATGTTACAATACCTGCTTTGTATTAAGTGAAAATAACAATTATTTTTTGGTTGATGGCGGTGGAGGCAGTACTCTCTTGCGACAACTTAAGCATGCCGGCATTCCATGGACACAAATAAAAGATATATTTGTTACACACAAACATATTGACCACTTGTTAGGAATTATTTGGATGCTGCGTATGATATGTCAAAATCTGAATCGTGGCAACTATACGGGAGAAGCCAATATTTATGCACATGAAGAAGTAATATCCCTTCTAACAGATATGGCAGAAAAATTGCTGGATAAACAGGAAACACGTTTTATAGGTAACAGACTGCATTTGATTACCGTGACAGACAAAGAAGAACGCATGATTTTAAACAGAAAAATAACATTTTTTGATATACACTCAACAAAAGCAAAACAATTTGGCTTTTGTATTGAGTTAGACCATGGAGAAAAATTAACGTGTTGTGGAGATGAACCGTATCATGAAAGTGAACAGCAATACGTGGAAAACAGTAAATGGCTTTTACATGAAGCATTCTGCTTATACTCACAGGCAAATATTTTTTCTCCATATCAAAAGCATCACTCTACCGTGAAAGATGCCTGCGAATTGGCAAATAAAATGAATGTAAAAAATTTGCTGTTATATCATACGGAAGATAAAAATATGAAAAATCGAAAAGAACTATATACAGCAGAAGGAAAACAATATTATCAGGGTAATCTCTATATTCCTGATGATCTAGATGAAATTGAACTTTGATTTAACAAAACAAATATAATATTGAATGCAGCACATATTATCATTCCAATATGTGCTTTTTTGTATTTCACAAAAGCAGAAATACATAAATCCCAAAAATCTCCGCAAACTATAGAAAATCATGTAATGGAGGTTTTCATATATGCATCACGAAAATACCAATTTATTAAACGAAGTATCTAAAGCATCTAAAATGGGCATAGATGCCATTAACATTCTTTTGCCCAAGATTAAAAAGGAAGATTTAAAAAAAGAATTAAAAGATCAATGCTCAGAATATCAAAAATTACAGGCAAAAGCCAATGAGGCAATGTCCGAATATAACGTTACGCCAAGTAAAGAAAAAATGATGGACCAAACGATGCTTTGGGGTTCCATTCAAATGAACACACTGCTGGATTCCTCAGAACAGCATATTGCTGAAATGATGATTAACGGCACAACCATGGGAATTATCGATATGACTAAAAAGTTAAATGAACTGGAACAACCGAAAGCAAAAGAAAAAGAAATCGCAGAGGAATTTATAGAAAACAGTCAAGCTTACATTGATATGTGGAAAAACTATCTATAAATTCTGTTATACTCCTCTTCCCTTGATTTCATTGGCATTCTTTATTATAATAATAAAGATTAACACTGCAAAGTAATGAGGGAAAACAATGGCGTTATTAAGCGTAAGCGGTTTAGAAAAATCATATGGTACAGACACAATATTCAGTGGTGTTTCTTTTGAAATACAAGAAAACGAACGAATTGGCTTGGTAGGTGTAAACGGAGGCGGAAAAACGACTCTGTTTCGACTGCTTACCGGCTTATTAACCCCTGATAACGGAAGTATCGCTCAATCCAAACAAACCAATATCGGTTATATGGAACAGCATGTCTGCCGTGATTCCGATATCAGCGCTTATGCTGAAGTATTAAGCGTATTCTCCTCTTTGCTGGATATGGAACAAGAACTGGAGTATTTAAACCAACAATTACAAAGTGCATCGGACAAACTGAGTGATTTGATCGAACAACACGCAGCTTTAAACGATGCCTTTCTACATAAAGGCGGGCTTACCTTTCGTGGACATACCCGTTCCACACTGCTCGGTTTGGGATTTAGCGACGAACAAATGGCAATGCCTGTGATGTCACTAAGCGGCGGACAAAAAGCAAAATTACAGTTAGCCAAACTGTTGTTGTCTGAAGCAAATTTATTGTTGTTAGACGAGCCAACCAACCATTTGGACATTTCTTCAGTCCAATGGCTGGAGGATTTTTTACGTTCCTACAAAGGCGCTGTCTTTGTCATTTCTCATGACCGTTATTTTTTAGATCGTATCACCAACCGTACTTTTGAACTGGAACATGGAAAACTCACCATATACAAAGGAAATTACAGCACCTATTTAAAATTAAAAGCAGAACACAATTTAACCGTGCAGCGCAATTATGACAATACCAAAAAGGAAATTGACCGTATTTATGGTATTGTGGAGCAACAACGACGCTGGAATCGTGAACGCAACATAAAAACAGCTGAAAGCAAACTAAAAATGATAGAGCGCTTAGAAAGCACTTTGGAAAAACCTGCTGATGAATTAGAGACAATGGAATTTCACTTCGACATTCAAAAGCGGGGCGGTAACGATGTTTTAACCGTAAAAGATATTTCGTTGTCTTACGATTCAAAACCGGTTTTTGAACATGTTACCATGGACATTCATCGCAAGGAACGCATTTTTTTAATCGGTCCTAACGGATGCGGTAAAACATCACTGTTCCGTACATTATTGGGAATGCAATCCCCTAACAGCGGCACTATTCAATTTGGTTCCGATATTGAAACGGGATATTATGACCAAATTCAGGCCGGATTACATGAAGACAAAACTGTACTGGATGAAGTATGGGATAGATATCCTTCTATGACACAGACAGAATTACGCTGCGGATTGGCCGCATTTTTATTTTTTGGCGATGACGTATTCAAACCGATTTCCGCATTAAGCGGCGGCGAACGAGCTCGTGTATTGCTTCTGATTCTCATGCTTTCAAAAGCAAATTTTTTAATGCTGGACGAACCTACCAACCATTTGGATATTCAATCTTGTGAAGCACTGGAATCTGCATTACAGTCCTATGAAGGCACATTGCTTATCATTTCTCATGACCGCTATTTTATCAATAAAATGGCAGACAAAATTTATGCACTTACCCCAAATGGAATTGAGCAATATATTGGTAACTATGATACTTATTTGGAGCATCAAAAAATTCAGCAACAAAAACAGGAAATCATCACACCTAAAGTAAACGATTATAAACTGCGCAAAGAACGGGAGTCTGAAATCCGCAAAAAAAGAACCGCTTTAAAACGTACAGAAGAAAAAATCGAACATCTGGAGCAAGAAATTGCAAAGTTGGAACAAGCGTTGCTGCAACCTGAAATTTCCAGCGATTATCAAGCTGCTGTTGAAATTACCGAACAAATGAATGCATTCAAAGAAGAAAGTGAGCAGCTTCTGCTCACTTGGGGTGAACTAAGCGAAGAATTGGAACAACAAATATAAAAATAGCAGGAGTAAACGGATACTCCTGCCAATTATAATGCAACGGACACTGCAAATTCTTCCAAATCTTGTAACACCGCATCTATTTGCTCCTGTTCCACTTGGTGGTTGGGCGTTCCAATTTCTACAGTAAGCGGTTTTGTTAAATCCATGCCAAAAATACCGATTAAGGACTTTGCATCAACTTTATAACGCTTTGTCGTAAGGTGAATCGGGCAGCGATATTTACTCATTGCAGTTACAAATCTATTTACTTTGTCGCCATTATCCAATAAAATTGTTGCTGTTTCCATAATGACCCTCCATAAACATGTATATTCATTCCAGTAAGACTGTTCTTTTAACCATATTATCATTAAAATGAAATAGAATCAATATGCATAGTTGCCATATATTGTTTCATTTTATTGACCAACAACGTATTTGAAAAGAAAATTGAGAGGTATCCATGAAAGTTTCTACTATTACGTTAGGCTGTAAAGTAAATCAATACGAAACGCAAGCCATGTTAAATCAATTGCTTCAGGGTGGTTTTTCCGCATGCCAAACAGGCGAAGATGCTGATATTATTTTACTGAACTCCTGTACCGTTACTTCCACCAGTGACCACAAAGTAAAACAAACACTACATAAGGCCCGTCGAGAGCATCCGCACGCAGTTATCGTATTAACCGGTTGTATGCCTCAGGCCTTCCCTGAACTGGCTGGGGATCTGACCGATGCAGATATTGTGCTTGGCAACAGCAATCGTTCTTCTTTACTGCCTCATATTTTGCAATATTTATCTACGCGTCAACGAATCATTGACATTGTCCCCCACCAAACAAAAGAAAAATTTGAAAGTATGTCCGTAGAAAATTTTTATGAACGTACCCGTGCTTTTATTAAAATTCAAGACGGATGCAATCGTTTTTGTTCTTACTGCATTATTCCTTATGCAAGAGGAAGAGTGCGCTCAAAACCATTAGACGATTTAATCGCTGAAGTCACCCAATTATCTGAAAAAGGATATAAAGAAATTGTTCTGACAGGAATCAATCTTTCCGCATTTGGACAAGATATCAACTTACATCTTTGTGACGCTGTGGAAGCAGTTTGCGCCATAAACGGAATCGAGCGCGTGCGTTTGGGTTCCTTGGAACCTGAACAGCTCAGTGAAGATGTCATTATTCGTCTTTCCAAACAACAAAAACTTTGTCCGCAATTTCATTTGTCATTGCAAAGCGGTTGTGATGAAACTTTAAAGCGTATGAATCGTCATTACACCACAGAGGAATACAGAACCATTGTTCAAAATCTTCGTGATGCATTTGACAATGCTGCAATTACAACTGACATTATGGTAGGATTCCCCGGTGAAACGGAAGAAGAATTTATGCAATCTCTGGAATTTGCAAAAGAAGTTTCTTTTTCCAAAGTTCATGTATTCGCATATTCTCAGCGTCCCGGAACAAAAGCTTGCAATGCACCGAATCAAATCGCCAAAAAGGTGAAAGAAACACGCAGCAAACAAATGAAGTCCCGCTTCCACCGCTATTCGGTAAACAACACCATGCTCATCTATATGCAGAAG
>UQLQ01000004.1 GCA_900541905.1 uncultured Oscillospiraceae bacterium | reverse complement strand
GGGCTCGAACCTGTGACCCTCTGCTTGTAAGGCAGATGCTCTCCCAGCTGAGCTATGCTCCCATTTCGTCAACCGGTTTGCCCGGCGACGTGTTATATAATATCATTTATTAGAAAATATGTCAACACTTTTTCCAAAACTTTTTATTTATTTTTCTACAAACAATTACATTTCTTCATTGTTCCCTTTTTGGGCAGAGGCTGCCAGTTCTTCTAACTCAGATTTCCCAATTTCATACATACGTCCACAATATTGACATTTTGCTTCCATTTTGCCTTCTTCATTTGCAATTTGTAAAATTTCATCGACAGGAAGGCTGGTCAATGCACGTTTTACACGTTCTTTGCTGCATGGGCAAGCATAGTTTACTTCATATTCGTCCAATACCTCCACATCAAAACCAGACAAAGCTTTGCGGCAAATATCTTCAATCGATAGTCCCTGTGCAAGCATAGTAGTCACAGAAGGCAATTCCATGACATTCTTCTCCAGCTTCTCTAAGGCGGCGTCATCCGCCCCCGGAAGCGCCTGAATCAGCAATCCTCCCGCTAGCAGAACTTTATGGTCATCCTTGTCCAACAGTACCCCTAAAGCGCATACAGTTGGAATTTGTTCACTGGTTGCAAAATAATTTGTAATGTCTTCTGCAATTTCTCCTGATACCAGTTCAATTTGGCCCATATAAGGCTCTCCTTCACCGTAATCGCGAATGACGAGTAATAATCCGTCCTTACCTACTGCTCCTCCGACATCAAGCTTACCGTTGTCCTTTAAAGGCAAATTTACTCCAGGATTGGTAACATTACCGCGACAATTTCCTCTGCTGTCAGAAATTGCGACCAAGGTTCCTAATGGACCTCCGCCATTTACTTTTAATGTGACTGTGGCATTTTTCTGTTTGAGCATAGTACCCATAATAGAAGATGCAGTCAACAAACGTCCTAATGCCGCTGTAGCTACTGGACTGGATTTATGAATACCCTGAGCAATGTGAACAATATCGCTTGAATCGATTGCAGCTGCCATAATACTTCCGTCAGATGTAATACATCTCATAATTTTGTTCATATCAAGCACCTCTTCTATCAGTTTCTTCTCTCATCTTTTTGGCCACTACCACCCAGCGCTCAGTTTCAGGAGAAGCCGGTGAAAAGGTCATATCATCGTATATAGTCACTAGTTCCATGCCTGCTCTTTCAAGCAGAATCTCAATTTCAGCAGAATCATAAGGACGCTCACAAAAACACTCGTTTGAGCGTCTGTACATATTGCCTTCCTGGCGTGCAAAAAAATCCAGATTGATTTCTACCATTCCTGTTTCTTCATCCAATGTGTTCTGCCATACACAATACACATTTTCAGTATCATAAAGAAATGTATTATTCTCTAATACATGTCTATGCTTGTACGGCGTGTTCACATCAAACACAAAATAACCATTCGGATCCAAAAAAAGCGCTACACGCTGAAATGCCTGCAAAATATCTTTTTCTTCTGTTAAATGGTTAACACTATCCAAAGTACATAGCACAGTATCAACGGTTCCGAACAAGTCCAATTCTTCCATACGCTGACATAAAAATAAAATCGGCGTATTGGCCTCTGCTGCTTTTTCCTGTGCAATGGTCAGCATAGACGGAGAGGCATCAATGCCATACACATCGACGCCTCGTTTTGCCAGTTCTATTGTCAGGCTTCCTGTTCCGCAAGCCAAATCTAAGGTTAGCCCCATGGTATGACCATGACGCTCCAAAAGTTTGCAGAAATATTCAGCACGTTTTTTATAATCTACATTGTCTGTCAATTGGTCATAAAACTCTGCAAAGGCTGTATAATTACTCATGATGTCGCCTCTTCTTCCTCTTGCAATCTTCCAAATACCAATTCATATCCGTCACAGCCATAGTTAAGAGAGCGATTCACTCTACTGATTGTTGCTGTGGAAGCGCCTGTTTTTGCTACTATATCACTGTAAACACAGTTATTGCTCAGCATATGCGCTACTTCCAAACGCTGAGACATGGCCTTAATTTCAGGTACTGTGCATAGGTCTTCAAAAAAATCGTAGCATTCCTCTACTGTTTTCAGTTTGAGGATGGAACGGAATAAAAAATCGACACTATCGCTTTTTACTTTTGAATTCATACCAATCCGTCCTTTCACTTTCATTAATTACAATTTTAGCACATAAAAGTGAAAAAGTAAATATACAAGCAATTTGTTATATATCGTTGCGAACCAAATCGGCGTATGTTTCGCGTTTTACAACAATTCTCGGTTCTCCGTTTCGTACCATAACAACAGCAGGTTTACCAATGCGGTTGTAATTGGAAGCCATAGAATAGTTGTAGGCGCCTGTAGATAATACCGCTAAGGTATCTCCTACTTCCACATCCTGTATCATGGTGTTTTCCTGAATTAAGTCTCCGCTTTCGCAGCATCTTCCTGCAATGGTTACTTCTTTTACAGCCGGCTCGTTTGCTTTATTTGCCACGACAACGCTGTATTCTGATTGATATAAAGCATATCTGGGATTATCTGTCATACCGCCGTCTACAGATACATAGGTACGTATATTTGGAATTTCTTTGATTCCACCTACACGATACAATGTAATGCCTGCTTCACCTACGATAGAACGTCCCGGTTCCATAAAAATGTACGGAACAGGAAAATCAAGTGTTTCACATGTCTGATAAACCACATGTGAGATTTCTTTCATATAATCACCATACGGAACAGGTTTATCACTATCTACATACTTGATACCAAATCCGCCGCCAAGATTTAATTCTTCTATGACAACCCCTGTTTCTGTACGGATTTGATTCATAAATTCCAACATCACTTTTGCTGCGCTTTTAAATGGTTCAATGTCAAATATTTGAGAACCAATATGGTTATGCATTCCCTTTAATCTGACATGACGGAATTTTGTTGCAAATTTTACCGCTTCCATTGCCTCGCCCGTTTCCAGTGCAAAACCAAATTTAGAATCAATCTGTCCCGTCATAACCGCTTCATGAGTATGCGCTTCAATCCCCGGTTTGATACGTAGTGAAATATCTGCAACTTTATTTTGTTGGGCTGCCAATCTATCCAGAGTTTCTAATTCAAAAAAATTATCTACCACAAAATGCCCTACATTATTTTCTAAGGCAAAACAAATTTCCTCTTCCGTTTTATTGTTCCCATGAAAATGGATGCGCTGTGCAGGAAATCCGGCTTCAAGTGCTGTATAAAGCTCTCCTCCGGAAACGACATCCAGTCCAATACCCTCATCTTTGATGATACGGCACATCTCTTTGCAGCTGAACGCTTTGCTGGCATATAAAACCATACCTCTTCCTTGATAATACTCATTCAAAGAATTTTGGTACATACGGCAGGTTTTGCGTATCGTATCTTCATCCATTACAAATAACGGTGTAGAAAATTCCTGCGACAGTGATACCGTATCGCATCCGCCAATGGTCAAATGTCCTTTTTCATTGACATTCAAACAATCCGAAACAAACATCGGCTTTTCCCCTTTCATTCCTTACTCTTGCTGCGCCTGAAGCTGTGCTGTGTGTGCTTGTGCAATCGACTGAATGATTTGTTTCATAACGTCAACTCCCTCTCCATTTACAGAAGAAAATGGAATATAATGAACCAGACTTTCACCGTTTTCATCACGGAACAACTCGTCAAAATACGCCAATTGTTTTGCACGCTGTGTTTTGTTCAGTTTATCGCTTTTGGTTACAACCACCGCAAACGGAAAACGAGATTCCATCAAAAACTCAATCATATGTAAATCATTTTCCGTTGGCTTATGGCGAATATCTATAATTTGCACCACAAACTGAATATTTCGGTCAGATGCCAAATACCCTTCTACCAATTCAGCCCAGCGTAATTTTTCCGCATGGGAGACTTTTGCATAACCGTAGCCCGGCAAGTCTACCAAACGGCATTCTTTTAAACTGTAAAAGTTAATGGTTCCCGTCTTTCCCGGCGTAGCGCTGACACGTGCCAAAGATTTACGATTTAAAATTTTATTAATCAAAGAAGATTTACCCACGTTTGATTTTCCGGAAAACACAATCTCCGGAACATCCGACGGAGGTAATTGATTTAATTTGCCCGCAGCAAATTCAAAAAAAGCATCTTCAAACTTCATGCATAACCTCCTGTTGATGATTAAATGCTGGGAAGCATCAATTGATTGGCATCATGCTCTAAGTATTGGCAATCTGCATCGTCAAACAAACTTTCCCTTGGCGTTGGTTTGCGTGTAAGTGCAAGTTCCAATACCTCATCAATCTTTCTGACAGGGAAAAACTCTATGGAATCTTTTACCACCTGGTCTACATCGGCCAAATCAGCTACATTATCGGCAGGAATAATCACACGTTTCATGCCTGCGCGGTATGCTGCCATTGTTTTTTCTTTTAAACCGCCGATTGGAAGAACTCTGCCCTGTAATGTAATTTCGCCTGTCATAGCAACGTCATGACAAACAGGAATGCTGGTCAAGGCCGAAGTGATAACCGTAGCCATAGCAATACCGGCTGAAGGGCCATCCTTTGGAATTGCTCCTTCAGGCGCATGAATATGAATGTCTTTACGTTTATAAAATTCACGCATAATTCCTAATTTATCTGCACGGCTGCGTACACAGCTGACTGCGGTTTTGGCGGATTCCTTCATCACATTTCCCAAGTTACCCGTCAGTTCTATTTTGCCTGTTCCGTCAAGGGCTACTACTTCAATGGGAAGTATCTCTCCGCCAACGCTTGTCCAAGCAAGACCGTTCACTAATCCAATTTCGTCAGTCTTAGCAACGTCGTCTTTTTTATATTTTTTAGGGCCGAGATACTCTTCCAGCTGTCTATCATTGACCGTGATTTTTTTCTCTGGATGCTCCACAACACTTTTCGCACATTTTCTGCAAATGTCTGCAACCCTACGTTCCAGACCACGTACACCGGCCTCTTTTGTATAATTGTCGATGATGGCATGAACTGCCGCCGGTGTTATTTTCAGTTGTTTCGCTGCAATGCCGTGTTTTTCCAACTGTTTTGGAATCAAATGTTTTGTTGCAATGTGGAATTTTTCTTCATGTGTATAACTGGATAATGAAATCACATCCATACGGTCAAACAAAGGCGCAGGAATGGTGCTGGCATCGTTCGCCGTTGTAATAAAGATAACATTGCTCAAATCAAACGGCATATCTATGTAATGGTCTGTAAACGTACTGTTCTGTTCCATATCCAGAACTTCCAGCAAAGCGGAAGCAGGGTCTCCTCTGAAATCTTTGCAAAGTTTATCAATTTCATCCAACAGAATCACAGGATTATTGATTCCCGCCTGCTTCACAGCAGAAATAATACGTCCCGGCATAGAACCTACATATGTTTTGCGGTGTCCCACAATCTCGGATTCATCACGTACGCCGCCCAATGAAATACGCTCGAATTCCAAACCGATTGCATGTGCAATGGATTTTGCAATGGAACTCTTACCCACACCGGGAGGACCCACCAGACAAATGACTTGTCCGTTCATATGAGGGTTTAATTTACGTACAGCCAAGGATTCCAAGATACGCTCTTTTACTTTGGTTAAACCATAGTGTTCTTTATTTAGTACTTTTTCAACTTTATTCAGATTGATGACAGCCTTACCTGATTGATTCCAAGGCAATTCCAAACAAGTTTCCAAATAATTGCGAACCACACTTCCCTCATGAGAACCTGATGGCATTTTTGCCAAACGGTCGCATTCCTTCAACAGTTTCTGTTCCTGCTTTTCGGGAAGATGCAAAGCTAAAATACGTTGTTTAAAAGATTCGTGCTCTTCTTCGGGAGATTCATCTTCTCCAAGCTCATTATAAATTGCTCGTATTTGCTCCCTCAAATAGTACTCACGTTGATTTTGATCCATTTGCTCTTTGGCTTTGGAACTGATGATATTTTCTATCTCCAGAATCTTAATTTCATCCTGCAAAATATCAATCAGAAATTCCAAACGCTGATCTGCATTTAAAGTTTCCAGAACCTCCTGTTTTAACTCTGAATCCAGTGCAGTATTACCGGCAATATAGTCTGCCAATTCACCACTTTCTTTCAGCTTAATCACATTCATAATGATATCCGGAGGAACACTTTTATAGTTTTGAATATATTGTTCAAACACCGTTTTCATACGGCGAACCAAAGCTTGAGAACGGTGTGTTTGGGCGGATTCCACTTCATCAATCAAAGCCAAATCACCTAATAAAAAAGGTGTGTCCTGCATAATATCCAGCAGTTCCGCACGGCGTATTCCTTCCACAAATAAGCGCAGTCCATCTTCTGTGTTGCGAAATACTTGCTTGATTTTCGCAATAACGCCAACTTTATGCAAATGCTCTTGCCTTGGGTCGTTGGTTTCCAAATCTTTTTGGGCCACCAAAAAAACGGTTTGATTGACGTCCATTGCTTGGTTTACTGCCAAAATGGACTTCTTTCTTCCCACATCAAATTGAACAGACATACCCGGAAATACTACAAGACCTCGCAATGCAATCACAGGCATTACCAGCTGTTCCATAAATTCTTTTTGCGGTTGATCTATTGTCAAAGTTTCATCTAATTTCGTTGTCATTATCTATCTCTCCTCCTGCACCTGTGTGCATAATATAGGAAATTCATAGGAAATCATAAAGGAATTTTAACACAGATGCGTCTATTTTGAAAGAGAAAAGGCTGTTGCAAAGCAGAGAGTGTGAATACTCTCAGTGCAACAGCCAAATGTTGTTGATTAAGATGCTGTATTTTTATGACCGCTTTTTTTCGGTTGAGGCAATTTAATTTGCACAGGTTTGCGGTCTTTATTATACACAATCTCCGGTGGTTCACCTTTATTAATCACATCTGGCGTAATGAGCACTTTCTCTACCGTATAATCTGAAGGTACTTCGTACATCAGGTTATTGAGATGTTCTTCCATAATGGAACGCAGTCCTCTTGCGCCAATTTTTCTCTCAATTGTCTTTTTCGCAATTGCGGTTAAAGCTTCCGGTTGGAATTCAAGATCTACTTTATCCAACGCAAATAACTTTTTATATTGGTTTACCAAGCAGTTTTTAGGCTCGGATAAAATACGAACCAACGCTTTTTCATCCAGCCCGTCTAAAGAAGCGATAACAGGCAGACGACCAACCAATTCCGGTATAATTCCATACACAACAAGGTCATGAGGAATTACATTTTTATACCATTCATTTTCATTTATTTCTTGCTTTTCTGTCTCCTCTGTTTGAAAACCTAAGGTAGAATTTGAGGTTCTTTTCTCAATAATTTTTTCAAGACCGTCAAATGCACCGCCGCAAATAAACAAAATGTTCTTGGTATCAATTTGCAAAAATTCTTGTTGAGGGTGTTTTCTTCCCCCTTGAGGAGGAACATTAGAAACGGTTCCCTCCAAAATTTTCAGTAAAGCCTGTTGAACACCCTCGCCGCTTACATCACGTGTAATGGAAGGATTTTCAGATTTACGGGCAATTTTATCAATCTCATCAATATAAATAATGCCACGTTCTGCTTTTTCAATATCAAAATCTGCCGCCTGAATTAAACGTAGCAAAATATTTTCTACGTCTTCACCAACATAGCCGGCTTCTGTTAAGGTAGTTGCGTCTGCAATGGCAAACGGTACATCCAACAGCTTTGCAAGTGTTTGAGCAAGCAAAGTTTTGCCAACGCCGGTAGGCCCTAGCAGCAGCACATTACTTTTTGTAATTTCTCCGTCTTCCACACCGTAATAAATACGTTTATAGTGGTTATAAACCGCAACAGATAATGCTACCTTGGCGTCATCTTGGCCAATAACATATTCATCAAGTAACGCCTTAATTTCTTTTGGTTTGAGCAATGTTGCGACAGGTTCATTATGATGATTTGGTTTGCGCTGAGACAGGTTTGCTTCGTCTTCCAAAATAGACATACATAGCTCAATACACTCATCGCAAATATAAACACCCGGACCCGCAATTAGTCTGCGCGCCTCATCTTGT
The DNA here is from genome assembly GCA_900541905.1 of uncultured Oscillospiraceae bacterium. Lineage (GTDB taxonomy): Bacteria > Bacillota > Clostridia > Oscillospirales > Acutalibacteraceae > UMGS1071. The sequence goes on along the minus strand of UQLQ01000004.1, from coordinate 126,957 downwards.
GCTTTGCCGCAAAAGGAGCAGCAAATTTCGCGATTGAGTTCTTCATTGTTTGCCATATGTTCTCTCCCACCTAGCTATTATTTAGAAATAATTTTGTCAACCAAGCCGTATGCAAGTGCAGCTTCTGCATCCATAAAATTATCACGCTCAGTATCTCTGGCAATGACCTCAATTGGCTGACCTGTTTTTTCAGCCAAAATCTGATTCAGTCTTTGTTTTGTTTTTACAATATAGTCAGCGTGAATCATAATGTCTGTTGCCTGACCTTGCGCACCGCCGCTTGGCTGATGAATCATAATGGTGCTGTTTGGCAATGTATAGCGTTTGCCTTTTGCACCGGCTGCTAATAGGAACGCACCCATGCTTGCAGCCATCCCCATGCAAATGGTAGAAACATCACATTTAATATATTGCATGGTATCAAAAATAGACATGCCTGCAGTTACGGAACCGCCCGGACTATTGATATATAAATGAATATCTTTGGTAGGGTCCTGACCTTCCAAATATAGAAGCTGTGCAACCACTAAGCTGGCCGTTGTATTATTTACTTCATCTGTCAGCATAACGATTCTATCATTTAGCAAACGGGAAAAAATATCGTAAGAACGTTCACCACGATTTGTTTGTTCAATAACGTAAGGTACTAAACTCATATGATACCACCATTTCTCCACGCAAATTGTCGAATATTTTTGATATGAAGAACCCACCTGCCTCCCTGCATGGTAGGAAACAGATGGATATATCAGTTCTATTTGTTCAGCATTGGCTGAAAACACAACACTTATTCAGCGTCTTTTGTTTCAGTCTTTTTTGCTCTTGTTGTTTTTTTGGCAGCAGGTTTTTCTTCACCATCTGCTGCTTTTTTTGTAGTTGTCTTTTTTGCTGCCGGCTTTTTCTTTGGTGCAGCTTCTTTCTCTGCATCAGCCTCTTTATCGGCAGCTTTTGCTTTTGTGGATTTTGTTGTCTTTTCAGGTTTTGCAGCCTTTTCGTCTTTATTGACTTCCACAACAGCTTCGTCACGTACAAGATTCATTGCTTTTCTTGCAATGATATCTTTTGTCTGACCTTCTCTGGAAATAATTGCTTTTACTTTATCAATATCTGTTTTGTACAGCTCGGAAAGATTTTTATACTCTTCTTCAATTTCTTCATCAGAAGCAGTAATATTTTCTAACTGACCGATTTTTTCAAGAGCCAAACGAATTTTCACTTGACGTTCTGCCTGTTCTCTGAATTGTTCACGCAAAGATTTTGGATTTGTACCGGTCAATTGCATGTATGTTTCTAACTTTAAGCCTTGAGACTGTAAACGGAAGTTAAATGCACGAAGCTCTTCATCAATTTGAAGTTCAATCATAGCCTCTGGAATTTCAGCTTCCAATAAGTCATTTAGTTGCTCCATCAATTGGTTATCAATGTCTGCAGCAACGTCTGCATGTGCTTTTGCGTCTAATTTCTTTCTTACATCTTCTCTATACTCTGCAACAGTATCAAATTCACTGATATCTTTTACAAACTCATCATCAAATGCAGGTGTTTCTTTACCTTTGATTTCATGAATTTTTACTTTAAACAGAGCAGGTTTGCCAGCCAATTCTGCCGCATGGTAATCTTCCGGGAAAGAAACGTTTACATCTACTTCATCGCCGGCTTTGTGGCCCAACAATTGATCTTCAAAGCCAGGGATAAACATTTTTGTTCCAAGTGTTAGGCTATAGTTTTCAGCAGCGCCGCCTTCAAACGGAACACCATCAATGGAGCCTTCAAAATCCATAACAACAATGTCATCATTTTCAGCTGCTTTATCCATAGTTACCATACGAGAATAACGGTCTAAAGTTTTATTGATTTCAGCATCAATATCTTCCTCTTTTACTTCCGGATCTTTTGGTTCGATTTTTAGACCTTTGTAGTTTGCAATATTTACTTCCGGTTTTGTAATAACGGAAATTTTAAAAGTAAAACCTTGTTTACCAATTTCAACAATTTCAAAATCGTTGTTGTCTGTAATTACGTCTAATTTAGATTCTTTTACAGCTTCTTCAAAAGCAACTGGGAAAATATCATTCACAGCACCTTCGTAGAATACTTGCTCGCCGTAATATTTTTCAACGAAAGATCTGGGAGCTTTACCTTTACGGAAGCCAGGCAAAGAGATTTTCTTAATTTCTTTATGGTATGTTCTATTTAACGCGTCGTTAAATGATTGTTCATCTACTTCAACTTCTAATTGATAACGGTTTGTCTCAACTTTGTTACAAGACTTCAGGTTCATAATTTATACTTCCTCCTGCTAAATCGCAAATATCTTATTGATTATAACATAAAAAATTTTTCATTGCAATTTCTAACATAAAATAAATATGTTTCCATATACAATTTATTTGACCAAAATCGGCATAAAATTTACGTAATCACAAGAAATCAAATGCATTTTGATTCCATGATAATTTCCTCGTACCGCTTTTTTTGAGGCTTGGTTGCCATGAATATGCCCAAAATAGCATTGTTCAATATGCCGTGTTTCCAGTACATCCAAAATTCCCGCGCAAGCCATGTTTCCATATACCGGCGGATAATGCAAAAATACAATCGGCTGTGCCTGAGCATCTTGCCTGACCGCGTCATCCAAAGATGCCACCAAACGCCCTACTTCTCTGTTGACAATCTTTACATCTTCTTCTGTCTCGGAATTGTAAAGCCAGCCTCGGGTTCCGCAAACAGCAACATTTTCTACAATATAAGCATTATTATGTAATACCTTCATGGAAGTAAAACCTTTTTCCTGTAAAAAACGTTCTATTTTACTTTTGGTGGACCACCAATAGTCATGGTTGCCCTTCATTAAAATTTTTTGTCCGGGCAGACGATGGATAAATGCAAAATCCTGTTCCGTTTCCTCCAGCTTCATTGCCCAAGAAATGTCTCCCGCAATGACAACTGTATCCGATTCTTTTACCAAGCTGCGCCAATTTTGTTCCAATCGCTGTGTATAGTCTTTCCAGCCCGGAAAAACATCCATAGGTTTATTACATCCAAATGAAAGATGTAAATCCGCAATAACAAACAGTGACATGAAAGCCTCTTTTCAATTCATCCGCTTTATTGTAAGTTTAGCAATTTCAGCAATTCATCGCTCATGGTTTGCGGTGTGCAAACATTTTGAAAACGAACTGTTTTGCTTTCCAATGCAGCAATCGGAGCCGGAATTTCAGTACCGGTTTCTTTTGATAACTGCTGAACCTTTGCAAACTCATCCATAGCTGCATCATAATGTTTGGAAACAGCTTTTAAAACAGAATCTGTAAATTTATACGGGCTGGCTGTGGATACAACAACAGTAGGAGTGTCGTCTTTTGTTTCTTGTAAATATTGCTCGTAAGCATTTACAGCAACCGCAGTGTGTGTATCGCATAAATAATGAGTAGATTCATAAACTTCTGCAATGGTTTCTTCTGTTGTCTTATCATCGCAATAATCGGCAGCAAATACTTCCTGGATTGCAGCTAAAGTCTCAGCATCCACTTGGTAGCGTCCTGTTTCGGATAATTCTTTCATCCATCCCGCTACTTTCTCTGTGTTATGACCGGTTACATCAAACAGCAAACGCTCCAAGTTGCTGGAAATCAAAATATCCATAGACGGAGAAATCGTTGCATGGAACTCACGGTTGCGATTGTATACACCTGTTTTTAAAAACTCGGTTAATACATTGTTGGAGTTGGAAGCGCAAATTAATTTATGGATTGGCAGACCCATTTTTTTCGCATAATACGCTGCCAAAATATTGCCAAAGTTACCGGTGGGAACCACCACATTGATTTTATCGCCTTCTTCTTTAATGGTACCTGCTTTCAGAAGGTCACAATAAGCAGAAAAATAATACACGATTTGAGGTAACAATCTGCCCCAGTTAATGGAGTTTGCACTGGAGAAGGTCATGCCGTTTTCTTCTAATTTTTTGCAGATTTCTTCATTCACAAAAATCTTTTTCACGCCTGTCTGTGCATCATCAAAATTACCTTCAATGGCGCATACGCTGACATTGTTGCCTTCCTGTGTATTCATTTGACGTTTTTGCATAGGGCTTACGCCGTTTTCAGGATAGAATACAAGCATTTTGGTATGGTCAACATCCTTGAAGCCTTCCAAAGCCGCTTTTCCTGTATCGCCTGAAGTTGCTACCAAAATAACCGCTGTCTTATCGCACTTTGTAATTTTTAATGAGTGAGTCAATAAATGAGGCAGTAACTGTAACGCCATGTCTTTAAACGCACAGGTAGGACCATGCCACAGTTCCAAAATGTTCATATCTGCTTTATCAGAATGTACCACAGAAATCGGAGCCGGATTCCCGCCGGAGAATTTTTCCTCTGCATATGCAGCAGAAACACATTCTTTAATTTCCTCTTTTGTAAATTCAGGCAAAAAATCAGACAAAACTTTGACTGCTCTGTCAATATAAGTACCGTTTTGCATCTCCACAAAATCTTTGTGAGTATACTGCGGTAATGTTTCCGGAACAAATAAGCCACCGTCTTTTGCAATTCCCTGTACAATTGCCTGTGCGGCAGTTACTTGACTGTTTTGATTCCTTGTGCATTTATAATTCAAGGTAATTCCCTCCGTAATTTGAATTTTTCTAATTCTGTTCAATCTCTTTTATTTTATAATAGAACTACTGTAATGTCAAAGAGAAACGAAGAATTTCTGCGCATTTGTGTAAAAAATCTTGTTTAAAAGCGTTTCACTGTATCCTAATTGCAAAAAACGCTCGAAAATAGCATAAATTCCTTCGATTCCGCAAATCCCTCGGGGTAAATCTGCTCCGTCAAAATCGCTGCCGATTGCCAAACTATCTTGAGTATCCAAAGATAAAAAATGCTCTGTATGAGCAATCAAATCGTCTACTGTTGCGATACCATCTTCTTTTAAAAAAGGAGGATGAAAATTCAGTCCGATGAGTCCCCCGCTTTGTTTTATGATTTGAACTTGTTCATTTGTTAAATTGCGAGGGTGATTGCATACTGCTTTGGCATTGGAATGACTGGCTACCAATGGCCTGTTTGCAATCTCTGCTACATCGTAAAATAACGGCTCACTGGCATGAGAAATATCTACCACAATACGGTGCTGTTCCAACTTTGGAATCGCCTGCCTTCCAAACTTTGTTAGCCCTTTTGGATGTGTTACCATTGCACCATCTCCAAACTCGCAGGTTCCGTTCCATGTCAGCGTTAACATTCTTACTCCGCAGGAAGCCAAATAGGAAATATTTTCAAGATTTCCTCCTAATACAGCCCCTCCTTCTACTGTCAAAACGGCTCCGCATGCACCGAGCCGTTCTGCTCTGACAAAGTCATCATTTTCTATGCATGGTGTGACTAACATTTTATTTTGGGTACATTCTCTTTCATAGGTTTGGTGCACCGCTTTAAAATAATCCAGCGCTTGCTGTCCTCTGATTTCGTCCGGAATCCAAATGGCAAAGCATTGCGTCCAAGCAGAAAACTCAGCTCCTCGTGACAGGTCCAAATGCAAATGATTGCGATACAACGGCTGCTTTTGTAAATAGCATTCACCCATGGTATCACAATGTAAATCAAAAAATTTCAAAACAATCCTCCTCCGTCAAAGGCATTGGTAATGTATTGAACTTCTGTTATTTCCTTATTTTTTCCCGCTGTGATAATCCCTGCAGCATCAAATCTTGGTTGTAGATGCCGAACATCTGTATGTTCCTGTAAATACAGCAAAGCTGTTTGTATCAACTTTTTCTTTTTAGAAAATGTAACTGCTTCCAATGGCATGGAAATACTTTTTTCATCTCTTGTTTTTACTTCAACAAAAACAATATACTTATCATCTGCTACGATTATGTCAATTTCACCGAAACGGCTGTGATAGTTGGCGTCCATGAACGTATACCCCTGCTCCAGCAGCATTTGCAGAACATAACGTTCTCCTATCTTTCCGGAACTGTTATTCATGGATTTCTCCCAATATTTTTTTCATAAAACTTCTTCTGTGTACGGGACACATACCATATTGCAAAAGCAGTTCTCTATGTAATTTGGTGCCATAACCTTTATGCTTTGCAAATTGATATTCCGGATATAACTTATCAATCTCTGCCATAACTCTGTCTCTGCTTACTTTAGCCAAAATAGAAGCCGCAGCAATATTAGCGCTCTGCGCGTCACCTTTCACAACCGGTTCACCGGCAACTCCTCCCAAATCAGGCATGCGATTGCCATCAATCAAAACATAATCCACAGGTACGTTTAACCCTTGATACGCACGGCGCATTGCCAGAAAGGTAGCTTGTAAAATATTGATTTCATCTATTTCCTGTTCCGTAGCAAATGCAATGGAATATCCTATTGCTTCTTTCTGAATCACTTCAAACAATTCTTCCCGTTTTTTTTCAGTCATCTTTTTGGAATCATTTAAACCGTCAATCATAAGACCTTGAGGTAAAATAACTGCGGCAGCAAAAACAGGACCGGCCAAAGGGCCGCGTCCTGCTTCATCAATCCCACATATATGCTGATAACCTTTTCCATTTGCAGCAGCTTCATAAGCATACCAATTCATACCGATTCCCTCACTTGTTCCAAAGTTATCTTTCCCAGCTTGGCGCTTCGAAACTCATCTACAACAGCAATGGCTGCACGCTCTGTATTCACTACGCCACCTGACATTAGCATACCTCTCTTTTTACCAATGGCCTCCAGAATTTCATAAGATTCCAGCTGAGATAAATCTACAGACTCCAATTGGTAGCGCTGCGAAATTGCATGAGGATAAATTTCCTGCAGCGTTTCAATTAATCTGCATGCCAAATGTTCAATATCTACAACTTCATCTTTTACCGCGCCTGTAAACGCTAAGTGCTCTCCAACTTGTTTATCTTCAAACTTAGGCCATAAAACGCCGGGGGTATCCAGCAGTTCAAATCCTTTTCCAATGGTAAACCAACGGTTTTCCCTGGTAACCCCGGGGCGGTCTTCCACATTCGCTTTGCTTTGTTTGCTCATACGGTTAATCAAAGATGATTTACCTACATTCGGAACGCCAACTACCATAACGCGAATGGTTCTGCATACCATTCCCTTTGATTCCCAAGAAGCAATACGGTCTTTTAGCAACTCTTTTACCAAAGGAATAAAATTTTGAATTCCCTTTCCGCTTTTGCAGTCAATTGGCATTGCCAGAATTCCTTTTGAGCGATAAAACGTAATCCAGCGTTTTGTCTGTGCAGGGTCTGCCATATCGGCCTTGTTTAACAAAATCACACGCGGTTTCTGTTGTATAATTTGGTCAATGACAGGATTACGGCTGCTAATTGGAATACGCGCATCCACAATCTCAGCAACAGCATCTACAAGTTTCAGTGTTTTTTCCATTTGACGTTTTGTTTTTGTCATATGACCAGGAAACCATTGTATAGATTGTGCTTCTCCCATCGCCGTCACATCCTTTCCTAATATCGATTAGCCCTTAATCGTACCTATATGGTTAAACGGATAAATTTTAAATAAAGCTTTACCTAAAATGTACCGTTCGTCTACCATTCCGACTGACTCAAAACGGCTGTCCAGAGAAACACTTCGATTATCTCCTAAAACAAAAATATGGCCTTCCGGTACCACCAGTCCTTCTTCCGGAAACTCAATCAGTTTTTCACTGGACAACGGTTTTGTCGTTTTCACACTTTCCGAAAGGTAAGCACTTTCATCCAACTTTTCTCCGTCCACATATACTGCACCTTCATCATAGTCAATATACACACGTTGCCCTTCTGTAGCAATCACTCTTTTTACAATCGGTTCGTCTAATCCAACTGTACGTTTTAGTACCACTACATCAAACTGCTGAGGTTTATAACTCCAGCTGGAAATGACAACTCTGTCCGCATTATGTAAATTAGGATCCATAGAAGTGCCACTTACTGTTACAATGCGGAAGATAAAGGTAAAAATCAAACCAACCACAACTACAGCAATGACCAAAGATTCGGTCCAGTCAAAACAAGCAACTGTTCCGCTGCTTTTTATGCTACCGTTTTTTGGGGGTTCCATATTATTTTGTTCAGGTTCCTGAATTTTTTGTTTGTTTTTGGCAGCATATTTGCCGCCTTTATATGGATTGCTCACTGTTCTGCTCCTTACTATCATTTAGAAAAATTTCATATGGTGAAGCGGATAAATCACCATTGTTACCTTTCCTAAAATAAAATGTTTGTCAACCATACCCACTTTAGGATTTCGACTGTCTTCCGAAACATTGCGATTATCCCCTAACACAAATACACAATTTTCCGGAACCGTCTGTGGAAATTGCATTCCTTCGTCCTTTGTAGTACTGCCGTTTTCGGTATATTCGGATTCGTCCAAAGCCACTCCGTCTACATATACGGTTCCTGTGTGAAAATCTATATCTACAGTTTGTCCTGCAACTGCAATGACTCTTTTGATAATCGCTGTATCTAATTGTGTACCATTTTCCGCTATTACTACAATATCCCCTTGCTTTGGTTCATAATTTTCATTATTCAAAACCACCTTATCACCATCAAAAATAGTTTGCTGCATGGAATGTCCCGTAATTTCTACTGTTGAAATAAAAAACTTACAGGATGCAAAATAAACAGCATAGCATACCGCTAAAATGATACATATCCATATTATAACACGCCAAATTCGTCTTGATATTTTTTTCGGATTCTGGGGAGTTTTATCTGTTTCCCATTCGCTTGTTTGATGATGATTCTTGCTTATTTGTTGCAATATCAAACACTCCAGCCATTTCATGCATAATTATTTTTTATCGTCTTCTTCTATTTTGGTATGCTTAGCCTCTTCTACAATCTCATCTACAATTTGCTCAATTTGTTTGTTTTCAGTTTCTTTTTCTAACGCTTCATCCGTAAAAATTTCCTCTTTAGGTTCTTGCTCTTCTGCTTGTACAGGAGACTTCCTTTTTAAAACTTTATTTTTAATCGAAGTAATGGTACCTGTTAAAAATGGTTCTTTTTGTATGAATAAAGCAATGAAATATAAACCAAAAAATGCAAAAGCAGAAATCAGCAAACGGAAAACTGGCTGTAAATCAACCAAATAAAAAATTGCAAATCCTGCTCCCAGTGCGGGAATACTACTTATAATTAAATGGCGGAAGCTTACTTGTCTCCAAATAGTCTTTAATTGTTTTCTTAATAACCATATTTGGATAACCAGAACAAGCACTTCTGCAATTAAAGTTGAAATAGAAGCACCTGTTGCTCCCCACATAGGAATCCATACGGCATTCAAAATTAAATTTAAAATTGCTCCTGCCACAATGGATATTAATAAAAATTTTTCTTTTCCTATTGGTACTAAAATTTGCATACCTGTTATATTGGATAACCCGATAAATACCAACGTAGGCATTAAAATTTGCATCGGCACAACCGCACCTAAAAACGCTTCCCCCGACAGTAATAACATAGTATCCTGAGCAAAAAGAATAAAGTATATGCATAATGGTACAGCAAAAATAAGAACAAAGTTAAAAGATTTCACTATCATATCTTTGAATTCATTCTCCATCTTTTGCGTAATATAATAGGATAGACGAGGAAGCAATACTGTTCCAAGAGAAGTAACCGCAGTTACTAAAATGGTTTTTAATTTGACTGCTGCATTATATAAACCTACTTGATACGTAGCAGATTCTTGCGAGCCAATGAAACCCAGCATAACTGTATCTAAGTTGGTATATACACTGGTAGCGGCTGATGCTGCAAAAAAATAGAGAATTGGTTTTAGATGCCGTTTAAAATTGTAATTTCCTACCGGTTTGAGCGAAATAAACTTACGCATGTTAATAAAGTTCAAAATATTCGAACCGCCGGCAGCAAATACGGTAATTGCACCATAAATAATATAGTCTTGCTGTTGACGAACAAAAATAAACATTAAAATAATAGAAAGTATTTTAAATATGAGAGAACGTACCGTAATATATGTGTATTGCTCCAATGCTGAATACAACCAGTTTACACCAATTGCATTTAAAACCAGCGTAGCTCCATTAATCCACAATAAAGTTTGCTGTTCTTTAAACTGAGGTACAGTAAACAGCGTAATAATAAAAACAATTGATACCAAAACAGTGGTAGCAATATTAATAATCAGTAATTCCTGTGTCACTTTAGAGAGTTCCCTTTTATCGTCTCTAACTTGAGCACAAGCACGAATACCATAAGAAGGAATACCCAAAGAAGCAAACATGGTAAAATAGGTTAAAACTGAGGTTGCAAAAGAAACATATCCATTTCCTTCTACCAATAAAACTCTAGATACATATGGAAATGTAATAAGAGGAAATATAAAAGAAGAGGCTGTTAAAATCATATTCATAATAAAATTAAATTTAACAGACTTCGTTTTCAGTGTTGGAGCACCACCCATGTAAACACCTAGTTTCTATTTATAGTTTTACTCTTTCCATTTTGAGTAAAAGTGAAAAGCACCCAATAATTTAAAATTACATTTTCTCAGCATAGTAACTTGTTTTCCGCCCGATGTTTTATATAACATATGATTCTCATTTTTGATCATTTTGTCAAAATCTACAAGTTCCTGCCGAGTTTGTACCGTATTATCCATCTGCAAAAAAATACGGTATTGCGTACTGATTAAGCCTTGTAAAATAGTAAATATAAATACATTCTTTTCTTTTGACAAGGCAGTTTTCTGTTTTTCGTTATAAAACTTTAAAATACGTTCTATCACTTTTAAATGATCTTTATAATGCTTTTTAAAGCCTTCCCAACTAACACTTTGACCTTCCAAACCAATACGATATTGATAAATACTGTAATCCAAAAAATAAACACTGTTTACATGGACCATAGGAAATATGACGTATTCAATATCAGTATAAAAACAATGCTCTCCAATACGAATATGATTCTCTTTTAATAAACTTGTTTTATAAGTGATAGAGTGCATTTTTATTTTCGGATGCAGCTCAAAAGGAAGTGTTTCAAACGTCGTAAGCTTTCCTACAAATTTTTTATCGGATTTTACCACTTCTTTTTCTCCGGTAACTTCATTGACGAATGTAAACGGAGTAATAACCATGTCTGCATCAATACGTTTTAAATCGGATATGAATTGTACAAAATTTCCGGTATCATACCAATCATCACCATCTAATGTTTTAAAATACTTTCCGGTAGCCGCATCTATAGCAGCATTAATTGTAGAGCCGTAGCCACCGTTTGGTTTGGAAATCACTCTAAAAGAATTCGGATAATTATCTTCAAATTCTTTACCAATTACCGCTGTATTATCTTTGGAGCCATCATCTACAATCAACACTTCAATATCATCCATAATTTCAGGTGCTACCAAAGAGTTTAATGTATTTTTTAAAAATTTCTCTACGTTATATGCAGCAATTGATATGCTTAAAGTTTTTTCCACTATGTGCTCCACCTTTTCGTCTATAATCATAATTTAAATGTGATTCTTTTTTATACGAATTATCATTCCCATAAAAACGAAATAAAACAAAATTGCTTTTCTTACAAAATATGTAAGAAAAGTTCCATTACTTTCTAAATGTATATTTGTAAAAAAGCATTACAATATTAGTACAATTTTAGCATATTGTGTTATTGTTTGCAACCAAAACTATGGTTTCTGCAGCTCGTACAAAAAATGAAATAAACCTGCAAATATTTTTTCATGCACACACAATAAAATGATAAAAATTTATGAACGCAAATAAAAAAAGGAGACATAAAATATGTCTCCTTTCAAATTATCTAATTTTTTCTCTCAGTTTAGCTGCTTTACCAACTCTGTCACGTAGGTAATAAAGTTTTGCTCTGCGAACATGACCTTTACGAACCAATTTAACACCTTTAACATTCGGGCTGTGAATTGGGAAAACTCTTTCAACACCAACACCGTAAGAAACGCGTCTAACTGTGAAAGTTTCAGAAACACCGCTGCCTTTACGAGCAATTACGGTGCCTTCAAACACCTGAATTCTTTCTCTTTCGCCCTCGCGAATGTTAACATCGATTTTAATTGTGTCACCAATTTCAATATTTGGTACTTCAGCTTTCATAGAATCTTGTGCAATTAATTTTAGTGCATCCATGAATAAAATCCTCCTAAATTTTCAGACATTCATATCACTTAGGATAGAGGACTGTCAGCTTTAATGTCTCGGTTTTAGCCGGGCATCAACTCCCGTCAATGGTCTGACGGCATAAAGATGCCTGTATATAATACCACAATAGCATCAAAGATGCAATCACTTTTTACAAAAAATCATACTTTAGGCAAAAACGTGAAACTCTGCATCATATAAGTGCGAACGTATGATAACTGCATACAAAGAATATCCCAAATAAATTTCAATGGCCTCTCCTATTAAAGACGGGTTTATATTCTCTGTACTGCCGGCAGGCAATACAATGTTCAACACCACTTCATGACCTTCTACTGTCATTTTATACTTATCCAAGTAATCATTTAAATGGATGGTTTTTATACCTGATTTGGTTTTCTTTTCTACCAAAATTTCGTCTTTAGAAAACAGCGCCTCTAACTCTTCTTTTAAAATTCGCGGGTCTCTTTCATCTGCTGCATAGCGTATTTCATAATCTGCATAAGCAATTTTTCCAGGCTTCATTTGAGGTTCTGTTACATCATAAACGCGAATATCTTTGGGCAAAGCATCATTTAAACGGTGAATGATTTCTTCCTTTGGCATATCTTCCAACAAGCGAATATCCATAGACTCATATTTTCCTTCTACACCCAGAGAAAGCGGCAATGCAAATGTAACAAACGCATGCGGATTAAATCCTTCTGTATACCACATAGGAAGTTTGGCTTTATGAAATGCTCGCGCTACGCAACGGTTCAAATCCAAATGAGAGATGTATTTTGCTGTACCAAATTTATGAAACCAAATTCTAGTACTTTTCAACGCAAATCCCTCCTTTAAAGCAAGCTGCACCGCATGCCGAACAAGCTTCCTGACAGTTTGGGGTGGTAGCATTTTGATAGGCTTTTTCACATTCTCTTTTTAAAAACGATTTTTTAATGCCATAATCAATATGATCCCAAGGCAATACTTCATCAAAGCTTCTGCGTCTTTGATTATAGAAAGTAGGATCAATACCGCATTTCTCAAACACTTCCAACCATTTCGGTAAAGAAAAGAAGTCGGACCAACCGTCAAATTTGCATCCATGTTCAAATGCTTGTTCCAATACTTTTCCCAGACGTCTGTCACCGCGCGCAAACACACCTTCCAAAAAGCTGGTATCTGCGTCGTGCCAGTTGCACGTTAATTTTTTACTGTGTACACAACCAATTAAATGTTCCTGCTTTTTATGCAACGTCTCAATCGAATCCTGTGGCTCCCACTGAAACGGAGTAAACGGTTTTGGCACAAACGAGGAGGCACTGCACGTTACCTTTACGCTTCTTCCCTTCGCTCGTTTTGGATTACTGTAATACGCTTCCACAACCTGCTGTCCCAAATGGGCGATGCCTGCCACATCCTCCATTGTTTCTGTGGGAAGGCCAATCATAAAATACAATTTAATCGTAGTCCATCCACCTTCAAATGCAGTCTGTACCGTTTTCATCAGCTCTTCTTCTGTTACATTCTTATTGATTACATCACGTAACCTTTGGGTACCCGCTTCCGGTGCAAATGTCAGACCACTGCGGCGGACCGTTTTCAGTTTGTCCATCAACTCATTGGAAAAACCGTCTACACGCAAGGATGGTAGTGATACACTCACTTTTTCATTGTCTGTCCAACTGAGCAAAGTGTCTAACAAATCTTCAATTTGGCTGTAGTCGCTGGTACTTAACGAGGAAAGAGAAATTTCATCATAACCTGTATGCTCGCAAATAGAACGGCACTGACGGTTAATCATATCAATTGATTTTTCTCTTACAGGGCGATAAATAAATCCTGCCTGACAAAATCTACATCCACGAATACAACCACGCTGTACTTCCGCAACAGCTCTGTCATGCACAATTTCAATACTCGGCACTACGAATTTCTCGGGAAAATATGCTTTATCCATATCCAATTCCAAACGTTTTCGGACAGTTTGGGGAGCTGTCGCATGAGGAATCATTTCTTTTATGGTACCGTCGTCATGATACGTCACCGAATAAAGAGACGGTACATAGACCCCCTGAATTTGTGCGGCTTTTTGTAAAAATTCTTCTTTGCTTTTTCCCTCTTTTTTGCAAGCTTGATATAAACGAATAACTTCTAAATCTACTTGCTCACCTTCTCCAATAAAGAACAAATCGACAAAATCTGCCAGAGGTTCAGGATTGCAGGCACAAGGACCACCCGCAACCACAATATGAAATAAATCTGTTCTGTCCTGTGCCCTTATGGGAATACCAGCCAAATTCAGCATATTTAAAATATTGGTATAACTTAATTCATACTGTAGTGTAAATCCGATAAAATCAAATTCGGCGACACTGTCGCCGCTTTCCAAAGCAAATAGTGGAATATCATGCTTACGCATCTCTTGCTCCATGTCTACCCATGGGGCAAATACACGTTCGCACCAAATATCGGGCTGTTCATTTAATACACTATATAATATTTTCATGCCCAGATGAGACATTCCCACTTCATAAACGTCGGGAAAACAAAATGCAAACCGTACATTTACATCTGCCTTATCTTTTATGACAGCATTCAGTTCACCGCCCACATACCTGCCCGGTTTTTGTACGTTTGCCAATACACGTTCAATTTTCTGATTCATAATTTTTCTTATTCAGTTACAAATATTGCAGCTGAATCCAATCCTTTCATCCGGTCTTATAGAAAGTAAATATATCACATACGCTTGTATTATAGCATAATAGAAATTGGCTTGCAATTTCTAACTAATAAGTGCTAAAACGTTCTCATAACAATCAAAATTTTTAATTTTGCCGTTGTTATGAGGTTGTTATAACATAGAAAAAATTGCTTCGCAATTTTTAACATCTAAACGTTAAAACGTTCTGGGCAACAATTAAAATCTATGATTTTGCACTTGTTGTCAAACTGTGATAACCATGAGTATATTTCAAATTGGAACTGCATTATATTACGGAAAAACAATGTACAGAATCTAAAAAAAACGTCCACGTTTTAATACTAATAAAACCATAAGATAGATACTGATAAAAAACAGAGTAAAATTATGTTTTGACTGTAAAAGCATCATAAATCCAATGATTGCTACAGGAAGCAATGCAAAAAAAGAAACGACGGCAACAATTGTTTCTGATGTTTTCTGAGAAAATTTATTACACAGCAACGCATAAAGTGCCTGACCTCCATCCAAAGCTTCCACAGGCAATATATTGAACCAAGCAATGGTACTGTTAACAAAAATAAATTCCCAAACCAAATGGTTGGGCCAAAAAGAATATAATACTGCCGATGCCACACAAAAAATCATATTGGCAAAGGGACCGGCCAAGGCAACCAATGCATCTGATAAATAACTGCGTCGTTCTCTTCCGGTTTCCTCAATATCCACACCAAATGCGTGAAAACGAACCGTTTTCACGGAACCACCCAGCAAAAGCATCATAACCAAATGTCCTGCTTCATGCAGTACGGTTGCGGCTATACCCAGCAAAGCTACTCCGGTTGTATCTGTAAATAATAAAAATGCAATGACGGCAAAAAACAAATATTCTATTTTTATCTCACATTGTTTGATATGAAAGTTCATTATTTCTGCAACACTGTTTGAGGATTATATGGAGTGCCGTCAATTAATAATTCCAAATGCACATGAGGCCCGGATGAATCTCCTGTGCTCCCGACTTTTGCAATTTCATCCCCCATATTTACATGGTCTCCTTGCTTGACAGAAATTGAATTACAATGAGCATAGCGAGTTTCAATGCCGCTTCCATGGTCAAGTAAAACATATTTTCCATATGATTCATTTTCTCCGGCTTCTTTTACAGTTCCTGTTAAGGAAGCTGTAATTGGAGTATCTGTATCAGCAGCAATATCCAATCCTTGATGAAATTTGCCATCTCTTTCTCCAAAGGCAGATGAAATAGTCCCATTAGCAACAGGAGACTTTAACAAAACAGATAATGTAACAGGCCCTTCTTGATTTTTACCATATGTAACCGCTAGTGTATTCGCTTGAGGTTTTGCTCCTGTCTGTGCTACATCTGTATCAGAAACAGAAGATGTATTTTTCTGAAAAATCTCCAGTAAATCATCTTTTGTTACGTTTACCATAATAGATTCATTCACAGAACCTACATACCACCTTTTTACTGTTTCATAAATTGACCCGCCAAATAAACGTATTCCCAAAGCAGCAACCAGGATGATCAAACACGCTCCTACTTGAATGGAGATTAAAAATCTGCTGCGCAGCAATTTTCCTGTTTTACGATCTTTCTTCTTTTCCTCCGGTTCTGTTTCTTCCGTTTCCTCTTCTTCTGCAATTTGAGATGGTTGCGGCTCAGACTCATCAATCAATTCATTTCTTCTGATTGGTTTTGATTTTTGGTCCATTTCTTCCAGTGCTCGTAATTCTTCCATACTTGGTGCTCTTCTCTTCCTGAACATGAACAATCCCTCCTTGTCTATCATATGACAGCAAGTACCATTTCATACCGCATTCTTTAGACAAGGTACAAGTATTGCGTATTTTCTTTTATCTATTGCCAACAAAATAAAAGCGCTTTCAAAAAACTTTAGAAAAGGAAGTGTTCATAGTTTAGAGATGAAATAAAATTTTTATAAATAGAAATAAATACTCTATTTTATAGTTCGTTTTGTTCTTATTATCTATATCATTTCTGAATCTCAAAATGAATCTGCAAAACAAAAGACAGACGAACATTCGTCTGTCTTTTGCTTATACAATATTTTAAACTTTATAAAATATCAGAAAGTAACGTTTCCATTTTTATACAACATATAAATTCTTATCGTCTGCAACCACTTTTACAACTGCTGACTTAATTGTCTTTACAGTCCAATCCTTTTCCCAAAGTTTAGAAACTTTGCTAAAATCGGTCTTTGGAATATTATTTACAAATTCCGAAGATGCATACACAAACATATTGGAGAAATATGTATTGTTTGCAGTTTTTAAGAAAGGTTTATAATATACCGCAAAGCAATACCGAGTTGGGCTGGTGCCGGTACGTATTAAAGATTTTTCAATATATACATCTCTTAACATCACAGTATCCGGACAACCGGCTGGGATAGTAAAACCGGCACTTTTCAGTTCTTCCAACAAACTACCTTTACTGCTGTATTTCATAAGAGCAACAGCCTCTTTTTCTGTTAACAATCCTAAAGAATCAGGCAAAGTAAAAGTTTCTTTTCCAGTACCAAGCGTATAACGCCCCGGCTTTGTATTATCAATCAATTTCTGATTCATTAAACGATATATTTCATCATTGGATACCAAACGATGATTGGAATCATATGTTCCAATCGTTACATCCGTAGACAAAATAGTTCCTGTACGTAAATTGCGATTATAGCCTGTTTTTAAACGTTTCACCTGATATTTTTCAGCTAAAGAAGAAACTCGGCTAGCCTGAGCTTTCAAATCATCCAAGTTGCTTTTTGCTTCACTTTTTTCAACCGTACTGTTGGATGTCTCAATAATATATTCCAAGGCAATACTGTCTAATATGACTGCCTGTGTATAAGTGCCTACTGAATAGAGATAAAAACGTTCACGTTCGTCATATGTTTGCTGTTCCCAGTTATTCATGGTAGTAATTCTGTCATAATGCGCTTTCAAAGCGCCATCTGCTGTTCCTGCCGCATCTGAAAGAATTTTTTCACCTAATGCATACGTTTCCGTATGAAAATCTATACCATTGGTGTGATTGATTTTATCTGCAAGTATCTTCAACTCATTTTGATATTCTTCAGAACCTAAATCCAATTTACTGATTGCTGCCAAAGAAGATTGATAGCCGGAAACTCTTGCTTTTAATTTTAATACGCTGGCTTGAATATCACGCATCTGTTCTTTAAATGCAGAAGTTTCTACAGCATCAATGAGTTTGTTCATGCCTTGTTCCAAATGGTTCACCTGTTCGGTAAGAGAATCCAGTTTATCAACAATTTCATTTAGTTTTTCCATCGTTTCAGCTTCACCGCTGATTCCCATCCAGGTAAGAAGCTTTCCGGAAATAACACTTCCAACACCGCTGAATCCACCTGTAACGAGACTTTTTAAACTGCTGCCCACAAAGTCACACAGTAAACTTGTTGTGTCACCACTGCTTAATGGCTGCATGGATACTGCACTTGCAGCTGACGGTTGGATAGATAATGCATTTGCCATCATAGTGCTATCCACTGTATCTGCTATTTCGGTTGCATTATCCTGTTTTTCCTTGAACATATTGACGCAAATGACAATAGGAAAATCATCTATATTGGCAAAATTACTTTCTACACAGGAAGAAGGTAGTGTAATGGTTCCTCCTTTGTACTCATCCATCTCAGCAAATACTTCAGGAGAAAAAGAAAGTGTAATCAGTAAGTCATGCTCCTCATCCTGTTCTACTTTTTCCACTGTTCCTTGAGCAAACTCATCAGACAATATTAAATCTTCTGGCGACAGTGTACGGTTTAGCTGCATCCCATGAGAATCTGCTGAAATAACCAATGTAGCTTTGTCTTTTGTTTCTGTTACAGATTTATCTACTACATAAAATCCGGCATTATCAAATTGTACATCTACGCCTACCGTCTGTCCTGCATTGGTAGCTTTATCAGAAAAGACAATGGAACCGACGCCATCTCCTTCTTCCTGATTCGTAGACAATACAACCTCTAGTTTTTGAGGATCTTCTGAAGATGGAGTAACCTTTTGCACTGCCGCAGATTCAAACGCACCCGTCAAAGTAATCTGAGAAACATCTACGTCTGAATTCCATTGACAATTCTCCAGTATAACCCCCACGGTCAGTGTTTTGTCATCATGAAACACAGGAGTTTCAGCCAAATAAGCTGATACAGACACCAAAGAAATTTCTCCATAACCTGCAACCACTGCTGTAGTAGCCTCAGGTTTTATCGCAACTCCGCCTTCTAAATAAGGAACCAGTTGTTCATTTTCTGTTTTCATCTCACCCATTAAAGTCAGAGACAGTTCCGTTTCACTCTTTCTCTCGACATTGGTTACCTCCATACCCTCAAATGCTTTGGAAAGAGTGATATCTTCAGTGCCTATTGTCTGGGATAATTCCGCATGTTCCAATGTCATATCAAATGTCAGTTGCGAAGCATCACGAGCAACTGTACTATGACTGGTTAAAACAGGAACTTTGATAGAAAAGTCTGCAGAAACTGCCTTTCCGGTTTGCAACTGTTCCCCCGAAACTATAACATGCCCCATATCATCAGCGTAATCCGCTTCCATATCTTCCGATGCAGGCTCTGCTTCAAAAGACAGCTCTAATGTATGTTCGTCTGTTCGTGTCACCTTTGACGGATTGCATGTTCCCCAACCGTAATCGATGACAACTGCATCTAAGTGATTGACAATATCCTCCAAAAAGATTTCATCACTGGATAAGGTCAAATGATTTTCTCCCTGTGCAATTGAAATGGACTCTTGAGTCACTTTCCCTTGTGATATCTCCTCCGGTCCTTGATTGTTTGCCTCAGAAACCTGGGAAGAACAACCGGCAAAAATCGAACAACATAATACTCCCACTAAAAAGAGGGAAACAAATCGCATCCATTTTTCTCTCATTTTTTCTCCTCACACAATAACCTCTAAATTATATTTAAAAAATCGAACCATATGCAGAATGGCTAACAAACAAAGTTAGTTAGCCATTCCAATTCCTATTTTTATGCTATTTTTCCAGCAGTATCAGAGCAAATAATTCCTATTTTGATTTTATATATTCATCAATAGCTGCCGCAGCATCCTTACCTGCTCCCATAGCCAAAATTACGGTTGCTGCACCTGTAACGGTATCGCCGCCTGCATATATTCCATCTCTGGTAGTTTTCATATGCTCATCTACTACAATGCAACCTCTGCGGTCTTCCAACCCCTCCGTTGTTTGACAAATCAAAGGGTTTGGTGAATTTCCAATTGCCATAATTACAGTATCTACATCCAAATTAAAATTGGAACCTTCCACGACAATCGGAGAACGGCGCCCTGATTCGTCCGGCTCTCCCAATTCCATTTTTACACATTCAATTGCAGTTACGTGCCCCTCTTCATCACCATGAATTGCGACCGGATTATGTAACAGCTGAAAGATAATTCCTTCTTCTTTTGCATGGTGCACTTCTTCCAAACGAGCCGGCATTTCAGCCTCACTGCGTCGATAAACGATATAAACTTTCTCTGCACCCAAACGCTTTGCACTGCGTGCTGCATCCATTGCAACATTACCGCCTCCAATAACAGCTACACTTTTGGGACGATTGATTGGCGTATCATAATCATGTAAATATGCCTTCATCAGATTAATACGTGTTAAAAACTCATTTGCAGAATAAACACCGCTTAGTCCTTCTCCGGGTATATTCATAAAACGCGGTAATCCTGCACCTGTACCGATAAATACAGCTTCAAAGCCCATTTCAAATAATTCATCTACAGAAAGCACGCGCCCTATTATCATATTGGTCTCTATTTTTACACCGCTTTTTCTTAAACCGTCAATCTCTTTCTGTACAATTTCTTTAGGCAAACGGAATTCAGGAATACCATACATTAAAACGCCACCTGCAGTGTGTAATGCTTCAAAAACAGTCACATCATATCCTTTTGCACACAAATCTCCCGCACAGGTCAAACCGGCAGGACCGGCACCTAAAATTGCAACTTTATGTCCATTTGGTTCTGCCTTTTTAATCTCAAGCGAACCGTTTTTCATTTTCCAGTCGGCCACATATCGTTCCAGACGTCCAATACCAACTGCTTCATGCTTGATTCCTCGTACGCATACTTTTTCACACTGACGTTCCTGAGGACATACACGACCGCATACCGCAGGCAAAGAACTGGTTTGGCGAATGGTATCATAAGCCAACTCCATATCACCGTCAATAATACATTTAATAAAATTGGGTATTTGAACTTGTACCGGACATCCTGTCATACAAGGTGCATGTTTACACTGCAAGCATCTTTGCGCTTCTTCCAGCGCCATTTCGTGGGTATATCCATACTCCACTTCTTCAAAATTTTTGCTGCGAACAATGGGATCTTGCGCAGGCATTGGTGTTTTTTCAGGTTTCATATTAGGCATTGTCAACACCCTCAAATAAGTGGCATTTATATTCTTCTGCCGCTTCTCTTTCTTGTTTTCTGTAAGTAGCGCCTCGTTTGATTGCTTCATCAAAGTCTACCAAGTGACCGTCAAAATCAGGACCGTCAACACAAGCAAATTTTGTTTTTCCGTCAACAGTCAAACGGCAGCAACCGCACATACCTGTGCCGTCTATCATAATGGAATTCATGCTGATAATTGTCTTAATACCTGCTTTTTTCGTGACATCGCAAACTGCACGCATCATAGGCAAAGGGCCGATTGCAACTACCAAATCGTATTGAATTCCGTTATCAATATTTTCTTGGAGCGCATTTGTTACAAATCCTTTATGTCCATTGGAACCGTCGTCTGTCATTAAATATAAATGTTCTGATGCGGCTCTCATTTCATCTTCTAAAATGATTAAATCTGTATTGCGAAAACCGGCAATCATATCTACAGTGGTGCCCATAGCATGCAGTGCTTTCGCTTGGGGATATGCAATTGCACAACCGGCACCGCCGCCAATTACAGCCACATGCTTGTGTCCTTCCAATTCGGAAGCTTTACCCAGTGGACCGATAAAGTCTAAAATAGCGTCGCCTTTGTTTAATTGATTCAACATCATAGTAGTTTTGCCTACAATTTGAAAAATAATGGTAACCGTTCCAACTTCACGGTCATAATCGGCAATGGTCAGCGGAATACGTTCCCCTTTTTCGTTCACACGCAAAATAATAAACTGACCGGCCTTTGCTTTTTTTGCAATATACGGAGCCTTAACAACCATCAAGGTCATTGAAGGATTTAAACTACGTTTTTCAACGATTTGAAACATGTTGATTTCCCCTTCATTCTCATATGCCCAAAAAGGCATTATTTTTATTGTAATGGAAATTGCTTAAAATATCAAGGAAAACAGCCGGAAATATGCACTGCGATTGAGATACTGTAATGTTGAACAGGAAAAACAACAAAATTCTGCCTGATTTCTGATAAATTGACTTGAATCCTTTTTTATCTCGTTAGAAAAATGGGATAAATTAGAAAAACACGTCATATTGTTTGGAAAAGAAAATACAGTGGAAAATAAAAAGTGATGAGCAAACACTCACCACTTTTCATTCATTATTTTTTCGTTTCCACTACTTTTACTTCGCCAAATACATAGTTTGGATTGCTGCTTAAGCCTGTAGGAATGACACTCATATCCACATTGGATTTATCGGCATTTACCAACTGTCCGTTATTTAACTGTAGATTAATCATATCAAGCACACGGGTAGATAAACTAATGCTATTTAAAATTCCGTTGCTGCCTTTTCCTACTGTGATGGACATTTGATCTGAGAAGTCAGAATTGTTAATTAAATGTGCCGCATCAAGGTTTACATTCCATTGATTAGAACCATTATAATGAAATCCTGTTAAAGCTTCTTCAAACATAATGTTGCCTGTACGCACAGCTTTTTGATCGCTCTTGGCAATGGCATCATTAATTGCATTTTCTACCATACTGGTGAAGTTGGTGCAGAAGTACACGTATTTCATCGGATTCGCCATAAATTCATCTATCGTACACTTCATGTATTCATGGTGGTCATAGTACTCTTTCCACCACAAAGCACCCGTGCTGGTTTCCCAATTTCTATCGAAGTATAAAACACCATCTTCATAATATACTTTCGCAGTCATATCCTGCTGTAAAACACCAATAAAGTAAGGTACGTCTAAATTAATGTATGCAGATTGTACGGTATTATCAGCGTTCAACTTCAAGCGGAAGTCCATTGGAATGTTTGCATTAATCGGAATACCAATAATGCTCATATTCGCATTGATAGTACCCGTAATACGATATTGTTTTAAATCCGCTGTTTTCATCAGACTATCCGCAAATGTAGTCAAAGAAGATAAATCCATATAGTTTGCAGCATCAGAAGGAACTGCAATAGAAGTATCTCCGCTGCCTGTATTTTCTACTGTAACAGCAGAAATCACATTTTTGCTTCCATCATTTGCCTTTGTTACTGTAATCACCGTATCCGGCATAGAAGCATCGCCAAACAATTCTTTGCTGCTTAATGTTACAGTCAATGTGTCCCCTTGTTTTTGAATATTTTTAATCAAAGCAAGGATATTTACATTTACATTCACATTACTTGAAGCCAATATTTCATCCAAAGTTGGAATCGGTAAAGCGTCCAATACACTGGTATCCAATGGTACGCGATTGCCTAAAATATGCTGTCTTACATCTTCCGGCAAATCAATCTCTAATAAATCCACACCTGTAGCTGCAAGGTCTAACAACGCATTATAATCCATTTGCATTTTAATGCCTGTATATGGAGCTCCGCCCACTTTGTATTGGGTAGTGTCGTGATAATACAAGTACATCTGATTATTTACAATGGTTGCTTTGACTTCATGACCGTTGATATTCAAATCTGCTTTCACATTGAATATCTGGTTATTCAGCTGCTGGTAAGAATTCATACCGGCTTCTACATAGTCAACCAACTCTGCAACATCCAAATAGCTTTCCGCATCTGTTACAGGGTCAATTACAACAGGTTCCGTTGATAAGTTACTGATAACTGCATTTAATTTATTGTCAGAAACCGTTACTCCCTGTACACTGCCTCCTGTCAATTGTTCTCCATTTCTGGTGAGTTTGACTGAAACAGTATCATCGCCAATTTGTATATCAGCACCTGCTGTAGTATCTGTTGCGGAAATATTGGAAATGCTTCCAATGAGTTGTTCTATATTGACAGTTCCGTTTTTAAAGCTATCAATCAATTCCAGATAAGCCGCCGGAAGCATTGCGGATAAATCAGCACCTTCTCCCAAAGTGCCTTCCGGCAGAATTTCACGCAGTCTTGTCATAATAGTATCAATATCATTGGAGTTCAGTTTCAGCTTCATATCTCCATACTGAATATAGGTCATATTACCCAATACTTTGATGCTTAAAGTACGACCCTCGATTTCAGCAGTTGCATGAACATCTGCGCCATTTTCGTCTTTATTCAAAACAAGCTGTACATGCGCAGTTTGATTGATATTCATCTTACCATCCAACACAATATTGGCATCAAAACGAAAGCTGTTTGCATTGACTGCATTCATAACGGGACGAGCAAAATATGCAAGCTGTTTTACATCTGCATAATCACCCTGTGCTTCTATCGTAAATTCTTCATTGATATTGACAACTGCAATATCTGCAATGACGTCACTGTCATAAATCCACAAGCCGCTTACATTGGCACTCAGTGTCTGATTTTCATCCTTATTGACTGTGAGATGAATTACATCATTGTCATTTAATCTTAAATCCAGACCAATTTGGTTTTTAGACACTGTAATATTGTCAAGTTTTTGTATCAATGTAACTACATCAAAGTTTTCAAACAAGTCAATGTAGGACTGCGGTAAGAATTGAGACAAGTCTAAATCACTATCTTGCGGAAGCACTCCACGAATTTCTTCTGCAATTTCATTAATATCCGCTGTATTTAACTGCAGCTTCATATTTGCATAATCAATATACGTAATGTTATCAATCAATTTGACTGATAAATCATGACCGTAAAGGTTTGCAGTTACCTGTGCATTCGCACCGTTTTCAGTACGTTGTATCCGTACATTGGCCGAAAGTGTCTCATTGACCTTTCCGCTTGCAATGCCATTTACGGTAAATTCCATGGTATTGGCGGTTGCCAACTGTGCAATTGGTTTTACAAAGCCAATACCGTCTGCAATATTCACATAACCGGTTCCGTCATTTGTAATATCAGGAACTCCGCTATCTACATGATTCATTTGGGCAGAAATTACCGTCTGCTGACCCATCACTGTCAAACCGCTTAGTTCTGCTGTATGCAGTAAGCCGTTTTGACTTGTTACACTCAACTGAATTCTGTCTTCACCCAATTCGGTAGAGACAGTCAACTGATTTTCCTGTGCCTGAACTTGCACTTTCTGTGCCAGCTTCAAAATCGGAGCAATGGATTCTCTATTGATATTGCCTGCCTGCATATCGGAAATGAATTGTTCCAATCCTAATGCATTGATTTCATCCAAATAACCCTGAGGCAAGATTGCAGATAAATCAAACGCAGGAGTATCCGCAGGAAGTACAGCTTTTACTTCATCTATGATAGTTTGTAAATCTGCATCGTGCAGCATGAATTTGATATTACCGTATTGTACATAAGTGGTATTTCCAATATACTGTACGGTCAGTTCAGCGTCGCCAATCGTAGTAGTCACTTGTGCGTCTGCAGAAGTGACATTCTTAATGACAGTGACGTTAGCCTCTACAGTCCGGTCACCAATTTGTACTTTACCCGTAAATACGTAACGGTTTGCCTCAATGGTATTTATAACCGCAGGCATAAAGTCCGCAATTTGTTTAACATCTGCAAATTCAGCATTATTCAGCTGTGTAAGAGGTAATGTTTCCGTTGTAATATTTGTTACAGTTGCCTCTAAATTTAGTTTGCTGTTCAGAACAGACAGATTCTGTAAAGAGATATTGGTAAAGTTTGTTCCGTCATGAACGACATGAATCGGAATCAAATCTTCACCTACCTGTACTGAAACGGTAGCAGAAATGTCGTCTGCTGTCACAGATGCAATGGACTGCAACATTTTAAATACAGGTTCAATGGTTGTTTGATTGATGTTGCCTGACTGTACATCTTGAATAAACTGAACAATCTGTAATCCGTTATACCAATCGATATAAGATTGCGGCACAAACTTAGACAAATCAATGTTCAAAGAACCTTCAGGCAGAATGTCTTTCAATGTTTCCATTACACTTTGCGCATCTGCGTTGTTTAGCTTTACTTTCAGCTCACCGTATTGCATATAGGTAGTGCTGTCTTTTTGCTGAACCAATAAAGTTGCGCCTTCCAGTTCGGCAGAAATTTCTGCCTGCACGCCTTGTTTGGTACGTATCAAACGGACATGTGCTGTTTCATTGAATGTTTGCTCTCCGGAAAGAGCCGCATTCACATCAAATTCATAGCTGGTGGCATCCACTGCATTTTTTATTGCATTTGACAAAGACAACAGTTGCTTGATATCAAAATACTTATCCGGATTTACAGAAATATCCCAAATATCTGTACTGGTTTGATTGAGAGTTGCCTCCAGTGTTAACGAATCATTCAGCACAGTCAGTCCGTTTACGGTTGCATTGGTGAGATAATCTCCGTCTCTGATTGCAGATACCGTAATCAAATCATCGCCAATTTTTATATCAGCTGAAACGGTATTACCATTAACATGGATACCTTCAATGGAACTCATGATTTTAGTTAAGGTCCATTCGCTTTGGAAGTAGTCCAAATAAGCCTGAGGAATCAGTTTGCTAATATCAATATTCTCTGTTCCTTGCGGAATCAGTTCTTTGATTGCTTGCTGAATTTCCTCGAAATCATTGGAATCCACTTTTACTTTCAAATTGCCGTATGCAATATAAGTAACACCATCTATGTAGGTAACCTTCAATGTTTCGCCATAAAGGTCAGCGGAAACTTCGGCTTTGATATTGGAGCCGTCACGTACCAGTTTGACATTGGCTGTTTGATTTAAGTTGATATCGCCTTTTAGACCGATATTTACATCAAAGTCGAAACTGTTTGCCTGCAACAGATTTTGAATTGGCTTTACAAATCCAATCAAATCAGAAGCGTCTGCATAATCACCATTTCCTAAACGGATTGGCAAAGAGCGTTTTCCGCCTACCCCATTGGTTAAATCTAATGTCAATGCACTGTTCTGTACGGTTACGCCGCCTACATGAATCTCTGAAATATAATCATAAGAACGGTTTGCCGCCATGGAAATGGTATCCCCACCAAAGTTTAATGTCACTGCGGCACCGTTTGCATCTAAGTCAAATGTTTCGATTTGACCCACCAGAGCAAAGATTGGCTGTAAACTCTCTAAGGTAATGTTGTTAGATTGGAATGCAGTTACCATATCGTTGATACCCAATTGTTCATAGGCATCAATATAAGATTGAGGAAGCAAGGCAGAAATATCAAAGTTTTGAGCATCCTGCGGCAATATCTCCTGGATACCGCTGATAATGGTTTCCATGTCGGCAAGATTGAATTTGACTTTGATATTACCGTATTCCACATAGGTAATTCCATCAATTAGTTTTACATCTAACAACTGACCGGCAATCATAGTCTCCACTTCACCATTCATGCCATTGTCAGAACGGCTTAATTTTACCTTTGCGGTTTGGGTCAGGTTTTGTTCACCGCTTAGCGCAATTTGTGCGTCAAATTGGTAACTGGAAGCGTTCACTGTATTCATAATAGCACGAATGGTAGGAACCGCTTCGCCCGTTGTAGTATATTCACTTGCATTTACAGTAATCGGAAGTTGTTCAGGCGTCATATACAAGGCATGCATGGAAACATCCAATTGACTGCCGCCTACATTAAGCCCTGTCAGTCGGCCGGAAGTAATAAATTCGTCATTACGACTGATTTCCAGTGATAATGTTTGTTCTCCCAACACAACTCCCACAGAAGCAGTCGTATCGTTTACTTTTAGGTACTGTACGGAATGCAATATGGAATCTATGCTCATATTGGTCATAAAGTCTGTAAATTCGGAAGGTATTGCACCCGGCAATAATTTTTCCAAAGTATCACTCAGTGTATATTGGTCAGCACTGATTTTAATTGCACCATATTGAATATAAGCTGTGTTATCAATCCACTTTATGCTTAACGGATTTCCATATACATCTGCAGTCAATTCAAGGTCAGTTGCACTGCCTTTGCGAACGACTGTTAATCTGGCATTTTGTGCCAAAGAAGTTTGCCCTTGCATATTCAAATCCACATCAAACACAAAACTGGTGGAATTCATGGTATTTTTGATTGGCAATGCAAATTTGGCTAAGTCTGCCAAATCTGTATATGCAGCTTCGTCAACAGACAGAGTGCCTTGCTGTGTACCGGAAGAGTTAATTTTTACATACAAATTCACTTTGTTGTTCTGCATGGATAAATCATACAGTCCAAAGGCAGCAAGTTCGTCTCCTCTGCGTACTGCCTCTAAACGTAAACCACCGCTTCCAACGACAAGTGTCAATTTGTTATGCGCCACTTGCAAGCTTTGGATACTTTGAAGCATATCAGCCACATTAAAGTTTGTGATTAAATCAATGTATTCTTGTGGGAATAATTCGCTAAGGTCTGGTAAATCTCCTCCGATTGGAGCAATTTGCTGAATCTCAGACATAATTTCGTTGATATCGGTGGTATGTAATTTTAATTTCAAATTACCAACATCAACATATGCTACTTGATTGATAAATTTCAAATCAATTTGTGTTCCCAATACATTTGCAGACAAAGATGCGTCAAAGCTGTTTCCGTTTTTCGTCAAAAGCACGTGAACGTCTTGATTATAATTGAGGTCGCCTCTCAGCATAAGCGTTGCTGTTAAATCAATTGTTTTTCCGTTTGCCAAATTCATAAGAGGTTCAACGTAAGAAAGAATATCTTCCAATTTGACATAACCGGAATTATTGGTATTAACTGTTGTTCTGGAAGCATTCATTGCAGTTAATTTTACACTGGCATTTAGCTTGGCATTACTGATAGAAATGCCATCCAAAACAAAGTCGGTCAAGATGTTTCCCTTCTTCGTTGCAGAAAAACGAACGGTATCATTTCCGATTCTAAATCCAAGGGAAACCGTATTTCCTTGTACCTGAATCGGCGTCATAGTTCTGACAAGGCTCTCAATATCGGGATTTGCAAATAAATCCAAATAAGCCTGTGGGAGGATATCTGTCAGAGAAAAATCGCCTGCCGCTGCCGGCAAAATAGATTGCAATTCTTTTGAGATTTCATCCATATCTGTTGTATTCAATGAAACCTTCAAGTTGCCGTAATCAACATATGCCATACCGTTTACCAAGCGAACGGTTAGATGCTGTCCCAGAATATCAGTATCTACTTGTGCATTGATACCGCTGTTGGTGCGCACCATTTTTACATATGCATTTTGTGTAATATTCGGTTCACCTGTTAAAGTAAAGTTGGTGTCAAATTCCCAACTGTCTGCATTCACCAAATAAATTACCGGATTGATGTATTCCATCAAAGGCATCATATTCTCATAGGTTGCATCAATACGTGGGAAAGCGTGGCCTGTTGCACTGGGTTTTACATATGCGCTTAGCTGCAAACCACTCATGTTTACCTGCAAACTTGTATCTATTAACTTCATGGTACCGTCTTCCAAATGAACCACCAAACTCATACCGTCGGCATTCATGGTCATTTCCTGCATACCATCTTTTTGCG
This sequence comes from uncultured Oscillospiraceae bacterium, assembly GCA_900541905.1. GTDB lineage: Bacteria > Bacillota > Clostridia > Oscillospirales > Acutalibacteraceae > UMGS1071. Next base: position 97,238 of record UQLQ01000004.1, on the reverse strand, counting down.
TGGTAGTCATATTCTCCATGAATTGGCTCATGAAATCGGAATCCATATCCGGGATTTGGAAGCCTGCGGCATTCGCAACATTTTCCATTGCTTCCATCAATCCATCTACTGTAATGTAATATTTTAAATTCCCGTAGTTCAAATACAGACGGTCACCTTTTAAGCATGCAAACACATCGCCAAGTTGAACTTGATAGGTATCTGTTTGCAAGTTGCCTTCAATATAGGCTTTTTGAGACGTACCGTTTATGGTTACATCCGCTTCTAACCCGAACAAACCATTTTCATCGGCGCCAAACACTTTTCCTAAATACGATTTCATATCGGTTTCGCCGGAACCGTCTAAAGAGGCTAAATTATTTGGGTCATATTTATCACGAATGAATGTGGTGTATAAATCTTTATCCGGAATATCCTGTTCTTCCCCGAAATCTTTGAATACTTCGGTGTATTCTGTGGTACAGTTGGCACTGCCTAAAACAGGAATGGAAATATCATAATTTTCATTCATGGTAATTTTAATCGGCTTCCAATCCTTATCCATTTCAATGGTAAGTTGAACAGAATGGAATAACGGATTTTTCTGGGAACCCGACAGCGTTTTTACTTGTCTGCGGTAGTAAGCAGGAGCTGTTTCGGGATCCAACTCATATGTATAAACATATTTGTCTTCGCTTTCTTCCACTACTTTAGCCGATAAAATCGTACTTTTTGATACGACATAAGGAGAAATGCCGTTTGGCAGTAATCCATAAGTATCGGTATACGTTTCTTCCGAAATCGGTGTAATATCATCAGACCAAGTTACATTTTGACCTGAAATATTATCCGCACTGCGCACCAAGAAAATTTTATTATTATCTTGAATGTATTTTTGCTGTGCAACATTTGCCATGGAACTTAAGCTGACCGATTCTTGGTACATCTCATCTCCATTGACAATTTTAATGTCTTTCATATTTTGCACATATGTCATAAAACCGATATTGGCATTAATATCACCGGTCATTTCGGTGTTATATTTGCCAATATCCCTGATTACGCCCAGCGCAATGGCGGCATTCTCCTGCGGCGTATAATCCGCAGGCGTTCCCGAGTCCGGCTTTGCCATAATATCAGACAATCCGACGCCCGCAACGGTGTCTTCCGGTTCCTCATAGTTTCGGCTCATACCGTAGAAAAACACAAAAGACGCCAACAATAGCACCACTACAATCGGAGATGCTATCAGCACGTGTTTTTTCTTTATTTTCATATTTTCCGTTACCTCTCACTCAATCTCAAAAATAGTTGTACACAGTTTCTTCATAAATTAGTTATTATTATACTATTTGGATAAAAAGTTGTCAAATTTACTTTCCAAAAATTTCAGCAAAGTTACTTCATTATATGATAACCCCAGTAAATACATACATTTTTACTACAAAAAAGTACAAGCACCCCCATTTTACAAAGAGTAAAATATACATTTTTCGATTACTGTTTTTATTCATTATATCTTAAATATTTCATATATGTATAATTTTTTTACAACTATTACAATATTTTTACCATAAAAATAAAAAAACGGAGTGCAAAATTTTGCACTCCGAATAAAACAGGCAGTATATTATTTATAAAATGATGCAAATTAATCCGTTGCATCCATCATTGATAATACGTTCAATGGTCTGACGTACTTTATTTCTGGCCTCTATCGGCATACGATACAATTTATTATGTAAACCCTCGTTTACCAATTCATGCAGCGACTTTCCAAAAATATTAGACTGCCAAATTTGAGATGGGTTTTCATCAAATTCCTTCATCAAATATGCAATTAAATCTTCAGACTGCTGCTCAGAGCCAACCATCGGTGTAATTTCAGTGGTGATATTGGTTCTCATCATTTGTATGGACGGCGCCGCAGCTTTCAGACGGATACCGTATCTGCCGCCTTGTTTGATAATTTCAGGTTCTTCCAACGTCAGTTCGTCAATACCCGGCATCACAATACCATATCCTGTTTCCAAAACATCATCATAAGCGTCTTTCAATTTATCATATTGCTCTTTCATGTGAATAAACTGCATCATGCAAGATAATAACGCGCCTTCATTTTCTATTTTCATGCCGGTCTTTTCACCAAGCACTTGGAAAAACAGTTCTTGTTTTAAATCAATGGTAATTCTCGCATGGCCCGTTCCTAAATCAATCATAGTAGTTTTGGAGGAAGAAACATATTCACAGGACATCACTTGAGTATGAATATCTCCCACTTGACCTACCCTGCAAATGTGACTTGCCGATTGCTTGATAGAAGTGAATACCGCAGAACGCAGCCAATGTTCTTTTTCCAAACTGCAAAGCCATTGCGGCATATCCACCTTAATTTCTTTGACAGGGAACTGATACAATACTTTTTGTAAAATATTTTTAATTTCTTCTTCGCTTAGCTCCAAACAGTTTACTGCAACCACCGGCACATGATAACGCTCCTGCAAACGTCTGCACAATGCCTGTGACTCATCGCTGTATGGATTGGTACAGTTGACCAAAACGATAAAAGGTTTGTCAATTTCCTTTAATTCCGTAATCACCCGTTCTTCCGCTTCCTCGTATTCTTCTCTCGGAATATCACTGATACTGCCATCGGTTGTAATGACAAGTCCAATGGTAGAATGTTCTGTAATTACTTTTTTGGTACCTATCTCCGCTGCCATATTAAATGGAATCGGCTCTTCAAACCATGGAGTCATCACCATGCGCGGTGCGTCATTTTCCACATAACCAAGAGAACTTGGTACAATATAGCCTACGCAGTCAATCATTCTCACATTGAACGAAGCATTGTCATCCAAATGAACGGCAACTGCCTGTTCCGGAATAAATTTCGGTTCTGTTGTCATAATGGTTCTGCCTGCAGCTGACTGCGGCATTTCATCAATGGCACGTTCTTTTTCAAAATCTCCATCCATATTCGGAATGACAATGGTATCCATAAACCGTTTGATAAAAGTAGATTTTCCCGTTCTAACAGGACCGATTACACCAATATACACACTGCCTTTTGTACGTTCGGCAATGTCTCGATAAATTGAATTTCCCATTTTTATACCCCCCATTTTCCATCAAAAAGTATTTGATAAAAACCCATTTTTATGGAAAATGGGTTTTGCGATGTTCGTTTACACGGGTATGAACAACATACCTTTTGATACCACGTTATCATCTGACAAATCATTTTCTTCCTTAATTGCATTCACCGAAGTATAATATTGCCTTGCAATATTCCATAAACTTTCTCCGGCTTCCGCATAATAAATAATCAAAGCTGCCTTGCTGTCTTTTAATACCGGATGTTCTTCATCTGTCGAAGCTGCAATAATGGCTTTATAGGAAAATTCCTGTAAAATAGCTGCCGTCAATGAAAGTTCCACTTTTACTTCTATCCCTGAATTTCCTGTGATTCGGTAATTCATACTTTTGATATGTACCATTGCGTCACATTTCATGCTGTCTGAAGTGTTTGACCAATCATGACTGCATTTAAAATCTACCATACGTTCAAAATAGAACGGTTTTCCTTCACTTCCCATTGCAAGAATACAAACATTATATTTGCCGCTGTAAACAATATTTCCTTCATCAATGGAAGCTGTTACAGATTTCATTTCGTTCCAGACGTCAATCACCTGTGAAATACCAATGTCGTCTACTTCAAAATTATTTTTCTGAACATCACTGTCCTTTATAATTTCTACCAGCTTATGCAAAGTGTGCTGTTTATATTCCAAATTCAAATTATGTTCTGTGGAATAAGCGTCTGTCACAACTGTGAATCTCTCATTCATATAAGCGGTTACATGAGCCATTGCCCGTACTTCTGCTTCAAACAGCATATTTTCTCCTGCTGAATCCGTTTTAATTTGGACATCGGCCCCCATTGCTTCCACACGCACATCGCACATACATTGTTCTGTAACTCCCGCACAATCAATCATTTGACTATACGGAATGGTATATTCCATATGCTCCGGCAACGTTTCTCCCATACCGGAAGAATACAAAATCTTGACAATGACTTCTCCCTGCAAAATCAACTTATTGTCAAGCACTTTCATATCGTCCATGGTAATGGAGCAATCGGAACGAATGATGGTTTCGGCAGCTTGCTTTCCGCTGCTGATTTCCAGTACTTCACTAACTGAAAACGCTTCCTGCGTCATACCTGCAATATTGCTTGCTTCAATCTCTGATTTCATTTGCTGGATATCATCGCCTTCAATATCACATAAAATATCTTGAGGAACATGCTCCAATACTTTTGCACAAACAGAAAACGCACCGTGAATATCCAACTTACGGGGACTGGTTGCCCGGCAATTTACATATTCTACTTTTGCTTTTACAAATGCAATTGGGTTATCCAATGTTTTTTTCATTGGAATATTGGTGGTAAACGTGCTGATTTTTTCACAGCAGCGAATAGGCAACCCCACAGAGTCAACATATAAAATGCGCAGCATGGTATTGCCGTTTACTTCCAGACTGTCTCCAACAATGCTTTTACTGGTAATACAAGGATAAATCTGACACTTTAGAATACGCTGAATATCCGGGCAATAATCAGGTAAAGAAAGAGTCAAATCAACAGGTTGTTCCTGACATCCGTCAAATACAACCTCTGTACCCTGTAACACCTCAGTTCTCAAATGATATTCCATAAAAGGTTCTCTCCTTTTTTCTTTACTAGCTAATTTGTATTCGTATCCTGTCCCATTTATACCAAAAATAAAACCTGCACTTGAAAAAAAGTGCAGGTTTCCAATACTTTACCCTCGGACAGCCCCTATTCTGCTGCATTTTTGTTTTTTAAAATTTTTTGGAAAAATGATTTATTTTCTATCTCCCATTCTCTCTTATGAAAAAATACATTTATATGGAAATAATGAAACCGGAAAGATACAGAAGTTCTTAAAATTTATTTATGTCTATCAAAAAATCCCAACGAATAAATTCGTTGGGATGAAATCACTTCTATTTTGCAAAACGTTCCATAGCAGAGCGAATATTGCCTTGTATGGTTAAACTTAATTTTTCTATTAAATCTTCAGGTGATTCTTTCATTCCGTTTTTCATCCAATGTACCACGAGGGAACATAAAGATAAAGTATAAAATCGGGCAACGAACTCTTTACCGTCTTCCTCCACAGTAAGGTCTCCCCCCACCTCATCCATAATTCCCAATATTAACCTGTGTACATCTTTATAAACAAACCGTTCCAGTTCATCTCTTGCCAAAGAATGCAGTGTACACATGCAAACTGCTTTATTTTTCTTAATATAGCACAGCAGTTCCATAAACCCTTGTTCCCATACATCTATATTATTATATTTTTTCATCAGCTTTTCAGCATCTTGCTGGAACATCCATTCCAGCAAACCAAAGATATCAGGAAAATGATAATAAAAGGTTTGACGGTTTAGCCCACACTCATCTACAATTTCCTTGATGGTAATTTTATCTAAAGGTTTTACTTTCATTTTTTGATACAATGCATTTGCTAGTGATTTTTTTGTGATTTCTGACATACTTTACTCCATGTTATAGGACCTTCGTCCCATTTATCCTATCTACGTACTTTTATCACTATACCATAAATAAAAAAACAGCGCAATTTTTCTTTTCATCCTCATTATCATATGATATGTAAGAGATAAAAATACAAAAAAGGCAGCTAAGAATTCAGCTGCCTTTTTTGTTAAACTTGCTCTTCTTTTACTTTTGGAATATGATAATACATTCTCAAAAGAAAGCCCAGGATTTTAGGATGGTCTACAATTACAACTTTCATTTGTCAGCCCTCCATACTTATGTTTTGCAGCGGGCAACTGATATACCCAGTGCAACAATAATCACTGCTGCTATGAACATAATCAATCCATAGGGGCAAAAGCAAGAAACCACCAATCCCAATCCAAAAGCAATTGCGTAAAAGCAAAAACCTCCGGAGCCTTTAAATCTTCTGTTACAGCATTTTTTCATTGCAATTCCCCCTAGTGATAACTGTGGCAGTTCACAGTCTTACTATAGTATATACATTAGGGGAAAATTTGGTGCGTAAGTTATGCTTCTGCTTGTGGAGCAAGCACCATAATCACAGCCGTACCCGAATGACAGGTAATACGAATGGTATCAAATTCTGCAACATTACTAACGCCAACAGGTGCATAACTAACCAAAGTACCTTGATTCAAAGGATATTCCAAACCGCCATACGTAAGCGTACAACTATCGCATCCAAATGGAAACACTGACACAGTATTACCCAGCACGTTGGTTAATTCCATATCATGATTGGCATTTAACAAATATACCTGTGTATCCTCATCTTGCAATACAGCAGTGCCGCCGTGCTGTAAGATATATTGCAGCACGCATATATTACCGTATGTGTGGTCTAACCTGCCGCCTAAAGCACCCAATATTACAAAATCAGTATATCCTCTTTTCAGTCCTTCTTTTACGGCAACCAATAAATCTGTATCGTCTTTATGGGTTGGAAGCGAAATAGATTCTGTTTCTTTTGGGATAATGTCGCAGGCGGAATCAAAATCACCTACAATCAAATGAGGGCTTACTCCCGTACGATATACATGATTCCAACCACCATCTGCACAAATAATATAATCCGCTTGTTTTAATATCGGTTTGATAAACGTACTGTCTGTCGTTGGAGAAGCTCCCACTATAACACAAGTTTTTACTTTCGTTCCCATTCTTTTTTATCCTTTACCTGTTCGTACATCGCTGCATAACTGTTATGCCTGGATTGTGCAATTTCTCCTCGTTCAACTGCCTGTAAAACGGCACAGCCTTTTTCGCAAGTATGCGAGCAAGAAGAAAATTTACACTGTGTAATATAAGGTTTCATCTCTCTGAAGCAATATTGTAAATGCTCTTTTTTTACAATGTTGTAACGTTCCATATCCATAGTAGAAAAACCGGGTGTATCTGCCACATAACCGCCGCATGGCAATTTTAATAATTCTACCTGCCGCGTAGTATGCTTTCCTCTGCCCAACTTTGAACTGATGATTCCTGTTTCTTGCTGAAATTCAGGACTGATACAATTGAGCAGCGATGATTTGCCAACTCCCGAATTACCTGTGAATACAGATATTTTATCCTTTAACAACGTTTGTATTCGTTCAATCCCCTGACCACTGACAGAAGATACCGTTATCACTTGAATACCTGCTTTTTGATAAATTTGTTCCAATTCATCAGCAGACTGTAAATCCGTTTTGGATATTACCAAAATCGGCTCCATTTCCTGGTCCTCCGCAACAGCAATCATTTTATCCAATACCAACAAATTTGGAGATGGATTACATATAGATGTAACCAAAAACATTTGGTCAATGTTTGCACAAGGCGGACGCACCAGCATATTTTTTCTTGGAAAAATTTCTTCAATGGTACCTGTATCGTTATCAATGCAAATTTGCACCCAATCACCCGCAAGAGGCGTGGTTCCACGCTTGCGGAACACGCCTCTTGCTTTGCATTCATAAATTGTTTCTTCAGCTTCTACGTAATAAAAGCCGCCAATTCCTTTTAGAATACGTCCTTGTTTTACCATATATCACCTAATCGTTCCCGGTACTTGCCTGCGTATCTACATATTCTTTGGAGCCTGTTTGATTCCAAGTTCCATTATCAAAATCCAAAGTATAAGTGCGATAATTATTTGTATTATCTATTCTAATAGATAATGTTTGTTTTCCACTCTTTCCTGTTATAGATAATTTATATTTATAACCTTTTAGCTGTGGGTTTACAGTAACAGGCGACTGATATTGTGTGCCATCTAAATATACATATATAGTGACATCATGAGTCACATTCGGCGGCAAATCAAATTCAATATTCGCAGTTTTTTCAGTGGCACCGGAACTTACAACAAGGTCAATGCTTGTATTTTGTGTTACACTGGTTCCGTCTGATGGACTTACCTCTAAAACAGTTCCCTTTGTTTTGGAATCATCACGATACGTAATGTTTCCAACTTTAAGACCCGCTTTTGTAATAGCAGATTTTGCAGAATCAAGGTCGGAACCAACTACAGTAGGTACAGAAACCGTTTTGATTTCCGGACCTTTGCTTACATACAAAGTAACCGTGCTGCCGTATGCCAAAGTACTTCCTGCCTGTGGGTCTGTTTTGACCACTTGACCTTCTGCAACCGTATCGTCATTGATTTCTTGTACTTTCACGTTGAAGCCTAATTTTTTCAAGGCTGCTTCTGCATTTGCCTGTGTCATATTGCTTAAATCTGTAACTTCTACTTGTTTTTTGCCACTGCTTACAGTTAAAGTAATTTGTGCATTCGCCTTCACTTTTTTGGAACCGCTTGGGCTTTGGCTGATAACAACGCCTTCTTCCACCGTGTTATCCTCTTTTGTTTCCACTTTGAAGTCGAAATTTTTATATTCGTCATTATTTTGAATATCTTCTAATTTTTGTCCTACAAAGTTTGGTAAATCTACTTCATCGCTGCTGGATTGGCTGCTGGTATTGCCGCCGCCTCCCATAGAAGAAAATAGGAAATACGCACCAACACCCAATGCAATCACAATTGCGGCAGCCAAACAGCTTACCACAATAATCGGAACTTTATTTTTATTTCCGCCTTTTGATTTTCCGCCTTTTGAATGACTGCTGATGTCATCGTCAATATATTCAAAATCGTCATCATATTGAATTGGACCTGTAGTGGAATTTGCAGTAGTGGCATCCACATATTTTGTAGCAGTTTCTTCCTGGTCATATTTATAATTGAATGTAATCAATGGATTCTGACGGAATGCTTCAATATCCTGCATCATTTCCGCCGCAGATTGATAACGTTGAGCAGGCGTCTTTTGCATTGCCTTTAATGTAATCTCTTCAAGACCAATCGGAATGGTTGGATTAATATCTCTCGGAGGTTTTGGGTCTGCCTGCAGCTGCATAATTGCCACAGAAACCGCATTGTCAGCCTCAAACGGCAATTGTCCCGTAATCATTTCATAAAGCATAACACCTACAGAGTAAATATCCGCTTTATCGTCTGTTAAATCTCCTCTTGCCTGTTCGGGGGCAATATAGTGTACAGAACCAATGGCTTTATCTGTCATGGTACGTGTTTCACTATGTGAGAATCTGGCAATACCAAAGTCCGTTACTTTAATGGTACCGTCTTGCAGAAGCATGATATTTTGGGGTTTAATATCGCGATGAATGATGCCTTTCTCATGGGCATGCTGCAATGCTCGGAGAATTTGCATGGTAAAATGCAAGGCTTCTTTCCATCTGATTTCTTTTTGTTGATTCAAATACTCTTTTAATGAGATACCGTCGATATATTCCATTACGATATATTGTAAACGGTCTCCAAAACTAACGTCATACACTTTCACAATGTTAGGATGGTCCAATACGGCAATTGCTTTGGATTCATTTTTAAAACGGCGGATAAATTCTTGATTGCCCAAAAATTCATCTTTTAAAATTTTAATCGCTACCGTTCGGTCATCTATTGTGTCATATGCTTTATATACAACAGCCATACCGCCTACGCCAATTAATTCTTGAATTTCGTAGCGGCCATCCAGTCTTTTTCCTGTGTACTTATCCATATGTTATCAACTCCAATCAGTTATCGAGTATCGCAACTGTAATATTATCTCCGCCGCCATTTTCTTTTGCCAGCGCAACCAATCTATCGGCCAAAGAAACAGAATCCATATCATCCGCAAGATTTCTGATCTTTTCAGGTTCAATATAATTGGTCAACCCGTCTGTACAGATTAATATGCGATCATCTTTTGCCAAAGGTACTTTTTCGTAATCAATTTCTACGACCGGATTCACTCCCAAAGCCCTGGTAATGATATTCTTTTGCGGATGCACCTTAGCCTGTTCCACAGTTAAGTCTCCATTTTTAATCAATTCCTGAACCATAGAATGGTCCGTTGTAATTTGCATAATATTACCGTTGTGAAGCAAATATGCCCTGCTGTCTCCCGCATGGGCAATATGAGCAACATTATCAAGTACAATTGCCACTACAATCGTGGTGCCCATTCCTTTTAACGATTCGTTTTCCTGAGCCATATCATAAACAGCTGAATTCGCATGAAAAATAAGCGTACTTAACATCAGCTTCATCTCTTCACTTTTAAAATCTTCTTCATAAGAAGCAAGAATTTGTTCTTCTATACTTTTTACCGCTGTTTCGCTTGCAATTTCTCCGCCGTTTGCACCGCCCATGCCATCGCAAACGACTGCCCATGCACCGTTTTCCCCTAACAAACCGGTACGGCATGCATCTTCATTGAGAGTCCTTACCAAGCCAACATCAGTTTGACTGTGTACTTTCAATGTTGTTCACCTCCTCTTTATACCTGCGCTGCAGCTGACCGCAGGAAGCCTGAATATCTGAGCCTAACGTTCTTCTGACAGTAGCTGTAATACCATGCTTTTCCAGTATACTGCAAAAAGCATGCAGTCTTTGCGTCGAACTTTTTTTGTAATGATTTCCCGTTACATCATTGACGGGAATCAAGTTTACATGACTTAATATTCCTTTTAGCTTTCCTGCAAGCTCCTGGGCCTGGGCGTCACTGTCATTAAGACCGCTAATCATAGCGTATTCAAATGAAATACGGCGCCTTGTTGTATCACTGTAATACTTACAGGCCTTCAGCAGCTGCGCAACTCCCCACTTTTTATTAATGGGCATCGTTTGTGAACGAAGGTTGTCATTTGGAGCATGGAGTGAAACAGAAAGTGTACACTGCAATTTTCGATTTGCCATATCGTAAATCTTATCTACAATACCACAAGTGGAAACCGAAATATGTCGCATTCCAATATTCATACCCTCATCCGACGATACCAATTCTAAGAAGCGTAATACCTGTTGGTAGTTGTCCAATGGTTCTCCCATTCCCATTAAAACAATATTTGAAATTTGAATCTCCAAATCTTTTTGGGCGCTTTGTATTTGGGCCAACATTTCTGAGGCAGTCAAATTGCGACTAAAACCGCTTTTACCCGTAGCACAAAATGTGCAGCCCATTCTACAGCCCACTTGTGTGGAAATACAAATACTGTAACCATGTTTGTATTTCATCACCACTGACTCAACACAACAATTATCTGCAAAAGAAAACAGATATTTTACTGTATTATCATAATTGGAAATAAGCTTTTTTTCAACAGTTGCTACAGATATGTAATATTTTTCCTTTAATTGTTCACGCAGTTCTTTTGATAAATTTGACATTTCGTCAAACGATTCTGCGCCGCGATGCAGCCATTGATATACCTGCAACGCACGGAATTTGGGCAGTTTATCATTTGTAAACGACGCTTGTATTTCTGCAAGCGTCATGGATTTGATATCCTGCAGCTCCATTGAAAAAACACTCCTTTCCCCATATTATATTATGTTTTTACAAATACGGCAATAAAAAATCCATCCGTTCCATGAATATGGGGTAATAATGTAATCTGATTGTCCGATTGATCCACCACTTGTTTGATACAAGTAGGCAGATGTAATGGCTTGGCCTGAAAATCCGAATGTTCTTTTAAAAACCAATCTGCTACTTCTCCATTCTCAGCAGGATTTAAACTGCATGTGGAATAAACCAAAGTTCCTCCCGGCTTTACCTGTTTTGCCGCCTCTTTTAAAATACTGCGCTGAACCATGGGTAAATCTTTTAATTCTTCCTGAGGTTTATAACGGATTTCCGGCTTTCTGCGAATAATTCCCAAACCTGCACAAGGCGCATCGCACAATACGCCGTCTGCAAACAGCAGTTCCTCTTTTGGATTGCTGCTGTCTCGAATGGAAGCTTCTACAATGGATAATCCCAATCGTTTTGCTCCTTGTCGAATCATACCTACCTTACCTTTGTATTTATCAAACGAAAGCAATTTTCCTTGATTCTCCATTCGCTCTGCTATAGTAAATGTTTTGCCGCCGGGAGCTGCACAAAGATCTGCAATGGTTTGTCCCGATTTTGGCTCCAATATAGAACAGCACAATTGAGATGATATATCTTGTATATGAAACAAGCCCTCTTCATATGCCTGTAAGTGCGCCACAGAACCGGTCTGTTCCAGCTCAACAGCCCCCGGCAACCACGATACCGCCTTTGCACATACATTTTCTTTTTCCAAACGCTCAATTAACTGCTCTGTTGTAATTTTCGTTGTATTCACTCTGGCATACAGGGGAGGCTTATCAAAAAAACTTTTTAAAATTCCCAGCGTATGTTCTTTGCCGTAAGCCTCTTGCCACAATTGTATGAGCCACCTGGGACAAGAATACACGATACTCAAAGCATGCAAAGGTTCTTGTTTCTCATTGGGCATTTGGATTTGTTCTTTGCCCCTAAGCAGTCCACGTAACACTCCATTTACAAACCCGGGGGATTTTCCTCCTTTGGTCTGCTTTGCCATATTAACAGCTTCATTTACAGCAGCCGAGTGGGGAATTTTTTCCATATATAAAATCTGATAACACGCCATACGCAAAATTTCTAAAATATCAGGTGTCATCTGTTTTACAGGTATTCTGGAAAACTGATTGATGATATAGTCCAATGTAATTCTGCGTTCCAGCACACCATAAAAAATGGCTGCGGCCAAAGAAGCATCTCTCTGGTCCAGCTTTGCTTCTTTGATCGCCTTATCAATTACAATGTTGGAATAACCCGCATTTACATCTACTTGGAGCAACGCCGCGTGGGCTGCGGTTCTGGCATTTTTCATGATTGTCTTCCTCTTCTGTTGCCAAAAATTAAAATCAGTCTTAATAAAGACAGCAATGCTACAAATGTAGAAGCAACATATGTCATTGCTGCCGCACGCAGTACTTTTTTTGCTCCAACCAATTCGTCTGCCGTTAAAGAGTTTGTCTCCTCCAAATAGCGCAAGGCTCTGGAACTTGCATTAAATTCTACGGGCAATGTCACAAGACTGAACAAGACAGACAAACTATATAATCCAATTCCGATATACACAACAAAGTTATATTGTACGGGAAGCAGCAGACCAATTAAAATCAGCGGCATAGATAAATTAGAGCCAATACTTACAATCGGATAAATAGCAGTCCTGAATTTGATAGGTCCATAACCTGTTGCATACTGAACCGCGTGACCCGCTTCATGGGCTGCCACCCCAACAGCTGATACGGTTGCGCTGCCATATACACTTTGTGACAAACGGATGATATTGGTTTTTGGGTCAAAATGGTCAGTTAAATGTCCGCCTGTCATTTGTACTTGCGTTAATAAAGAACCACCGTGTTCCAAAACGCGCTGTGCCGCGGCAGCTCCTGTCAGCCCTTTCATATTCAAAACCTTGGAATATTGATTAAATGTTGTTTTCACGCCAATCTGCGCAATCATTGTAATGATAATTGCAGGCGCCAAAAATAACAAATACGTATAATCGAAATAGTAAAAGCCCATGAAGTCACCTTTCTTTATTGCGTCAGTAAGTTTTCGTTTTCTTTCAGAGGCCGTCCTCGGAAAAAATCTTTTGCAGACATCCTTTTACCGCCTTCATACTGAACCGTTACCAATTCTACAGCACCGTCACCACAGCAAACGAAAAATTTATTATTTTTTTCTATTACATCGCCGGGGTTACCATGTTCCTTAGAAGAAACCAATGTCTGATGAATTTTTAATTGTTTTCCGTGATACATAGTATTGGCAACGGGCCAAGGAGACAAGCCTCTTACTTGATTATGCACCTGCTGCGCCGTTTTATTCCAATCTATGGGAGAATCTTTTTTGCTCAGCATACTTGCATAGCTTGCTTCTTCCTCATTTTGAGGAATTGGCGTTATCGTTTCATCTTTTAAGGCATCTATAGTATCAATAAGCAAATCTGCACCCAAATGACAAAGGCGCTCAAACAATTCTCCGGAAGTCTCATTTTCTCCAACAGGTGTCTCTGCTTTCAGCAGCATATCGCCTGTATCTAAGCCTTCTCCCATAAACATGGTAGTTACGCCCGCAATTGCATCACCGTTTAATACGGTCCACTGAATGGGCGCCGCACCGCGGTATTTTGGCAGTAAAGAGCCATGTACGTTCACACAGCCTCTTGGCGGAATATCCAAAACTGCTTTTGGAAGTAATTTTCCATATGCTACAACCACAATCAATTCCGGCTGTAACTCTGCTATTAGCTGCTGTACTTTATCGTCTCGCAAAGTGGTTGGCTGATATACAGTCAATCCATGCTGCAATGCCAACTCTTTGACAGGAGGCGGCATGAGTGTATATCCTCTTCCCTTTGGTTTGTCAGGTTGCGTAAATACACCGCAAATATCATGACCTGCATCAATTAACTTTTGTAAACACGGTACCGCAAAATCCGGAGTTCCCATAAAAATGATACGCATAGTTGTCACCCTTATTATTTTTGTATTTTTATACACAAATCATACATTAACTTACGGTAATTCATGACCTTCTTCAGCAATCATACGCACCACATGTTCACGGAACAAAATACCGTTTAAATGGTCAATCTCATGACAGCAAGCTACTGCAAACAATTCTTCCGCTTCGAATTCAAAACGCTCTCCGTTTCTGTTTTGAGCAGACACTCTAACTTTTGCAGGACGTTTTGTCATACCATATACACCAGGACAAGAAAGACAACCTTCCTGCATTTCTTGTTCTCCTTCTTCATAGATAATCTCAGGATTCACCAGTTCTACCAAGCCTTCACCGATGTCGATTACCACAACACGACGTAATATACCGATTTGCGGCGCTGCAAGCCCCACACCGTCAGCATCAACCATGGTTTCCCTCATGTCATCCAATAAAATTCCAAGCTTTTCGTCAAATTTTTCAACAGGACGGCATACTTTTGTTAAAATATCGTCGCCCTCTATTACAATCTCTCTGATAGCCATATGTTTCTCTTTACTCCTTTTAAATCATATCAGGATTACTGTCCGCATAAACAGTAACCCCAGCAAATGCTTTTTCTTTTCCGCATGCCACAAGCAAACGGGAAAGCATCGACCTAAATGTTAGATTATTTTTACATTTTATCATCAGTTTATACCGATATTTATTGCTTACCTTAGCTACTTGCGCCGGTGTAGGACGCAATGCACGAATCGGCAGCTCACTGTATTCTTTTGATGCCAAATGACTCAGCATTTCTAAAAATAATTGACTTGCTTTTGCAACCTTGGACTCCTGTTCCCCTACAAAACCGATTACGACAATATCTGCAAACGGCGGATAGAGCATTGCTTTGCGGAACAAAATCTCCTGTTCATAAAAGTGAACATAATCCTGATGTGATGCAAGTGCAATGACAGGATTTTCCGGTGTGTACGTTTGTATAATTGCTCTGCCCCTTTTCGTGCCCCGTCCCGAACGTCCCACTACTTGAGTCAGCAAATCGAAACCACGTTCATTGCTGCGGAAATCATCGCTGTACAAAACTTGGTCTGCAGAAAGCACCCCCACCAGCGTAACATTCTCAAAATCCAATCCTTTTGCAACCATTTGCGTGCCGATAATGATGTCATATTCCCCATTGGAAAATGCTTTCATTTTGGTTTCATATGCATGCCTGCGCATGGTGGAATCTGCATCCAATCTTAGAATACGTGCTTTGGGAAATAATGTGCATAATTCTTCTTCCGCCTTTTGCGTTCCCGAACCGGTATAACGCACTTCCGGTTCGTGACAACTGGGACATTCTTTCGTAAACGGAACGGAATAGCCGCAGTAATGACACATCAGCCGATTGTTCGCGCTATGATATGTCAAAGAAATGCTGCAGCTTGGGCAAGTGACCACCTCTCCGCAATGTTTGCAGGAAACAAAGGTGTGATATCCTCTGCGATTGAGCAGCAAAATAGACTGTTCTTTTCGTTCCAGGTTTTCTTCAAGCGCCTGTATCAGCTCATTGCTGAACGCTGTTGTATTGCCAGTGGGCAACTGCTCGTTCATATCCGCAATAATGACTTCCGGCAGCTTTGCATCTCCATAGCGATGTGGCAGGGATTCCAAAGAATATCTGCCGTTTTCAGCCATAAAGTAACTCTCTAAAGAAGGAGTCGCGGAAGCCAACACCAATAAAGCATTGTGGTATGCACAACGATATTTTGCAACTTCCCGTGCATGGTATCGCGGAGAGGATTCCGACTTATAGGTATATTCCTGTTCTTCATCCATAATAATTAACCCAAGATGTTCAAACGGGGCAAATACAGCGGAACGGGTACCTACCGCAATCAGAGCCTGCCCATTTTTCACTCGTTTCCATTCATCCAACCGTTCACCCATAGAAAGTGCGCTGTGGAATACAGCTACTCGGTTGCCGTACCTTTTATGGAAACGGCCGATGGTCTGGGGCGTGAGAGAAATTTCTGGCACCATAACGATAACGCCTTTTCCCTGTTGATACACTTCATCAATCAGCTTCATAAACACAAGGGTTTTTCCACTGCCTGTAACACCGTAAAGCAGTGAAACACCACCTTTTCCCGTTTCATACTGCTGTTTTAAATGATGAAAAGCCCTTTGCTGTTGATTGGACAACGTAATTGCCTGAGTATCTTTGGTTGATTCGATTGCTTCATATGGATTTCGGAATATTTCTATATCGTAAAACTCAGCAACACCACGCTTTACCAAATTCTGTACCACTGCTGTTGTAACACCTGTAAAATAGCATATTTCTTTCACAGAAGCAGTGCCGATATCACATAAGGTGTGGTAGACATCTTTTTGTTTTGCAGTTAACTTTGGCATTTGTATGCCATCACGATATTGCTCGGTCAAACGCACCATTTTTTGAGTAGCGTCATTGATTTGCCGTACTGCCTCCTGTGATTTATGAAGCCATCCCTTTTTCACCAATTGTTCCGGCAATTTTGGATTTTGCAGCAAGTCCGGCGTCTTTTTAAGCAACTCTGCATCTGCTGAACCTACACGGGATAAAAAAGTGAGTAAAAGCAACTCTTCTTCCGTACATATCTGCTGTATCTCTTTGAGCGGTACCGCCAACGAATATACGGTTTTTAACTTCATATTCAAACCGGTTGGCAACAATAGTTTTACCGCATCATATAAGGTACAAAAATAGCGTTCTTTCAGCCAAGTAACCATATTCAGAAGTTCAGATGTGAAAAACGGTGCTTCATCGAGCACCGTTACAACAGACTTTCGTTTTTCATCATCCTCTGTCTGTTCCAACGCAAGTATCACACCTTGACGACAACTGTTGGAAAAGCCAAAAGGAACCATTACCCTGCAGCCTTCTTTTGCCTGTTTTAACAGATGCTGCGGCACAAGGTAATCAAATGCTTTATCAAATTGGTATGTGGTATTTTCGACTGCAACCTTTGCCACAGTTACCATTGCCATAGACACACCTCTTAATTACACTCTTTACAGAGCGACATGACCGGAGGGAAACGCTTCTGCATTGGCAGACATATCATCTTCCATCGCTTCATTTTCTTCCATATATTCTAAATCTTGTTTTCCAGAGCACTCTTTGGGTTCTACAATTCTAAATGCGCCCTCTATATATTCATTGACTGCTAAATCTACCGGCTTTTCTACCAGAATTTCACCTTTCAATTCTGCTTCTGCTGCAATTTCTCTTGCTCGTTTTGCAATTGCAACCACCAAAGAATAATAGCTTACAGTTGTATTATTACTTAATTTCATATTCGGTTTAATCATTGTTCAGTACCCTTTCTATATTTGATTTTGCGCGTGAAACTTTCAATTTTTCTGCTGCAATAATTTTATTAATTTGTTCTACTGTATGCTCAATGGTGTCATTTACAATCACATAATCGTAATCTCTTGCGGTTTCCATCTCTTGGCGAGCAACAGCCAACCGTTTTTGAATGGTTTCTTCATCTTCTGTATTGCGGTAACGAAGCCGTTTTTCCAGTTCTTCAAGGGAAGGCGGCAATACAAATATGCTGACACAGTCAGGACGTTTTTCTTTAATTTGTCGTGCCCCCTGCACTTCGATTTCCAAAACTACGTCCCTGCCTTCTTCAATCCAATCCATAATTTGAGAACTTGGCGTACCGTAATACTTTCCGCAATATTCCGCATGTTCCAGCATTTGTCCATTGGCAATTTGCTCTTCAAACTCCTCTTTGGTCATAAAAAAGTAATGTACACCATGGCATTCGCCCTCACGAGGAGTACGAGTCGTTGCTGAAACAGACAGTTTCATATTATCATTGCCATTTAAAAGTTCTTTTAATACAGTGCCTTTACCGGCGCCGGAAGGGCCTGAAAAAATCAGAAGTAATCCATCATTATTATTCATCGTCATCCAACTCCTCATCGCCGGCTAAATCTTCATCTCTGTCATTTAATCTGTTTGCTACCGTTTCCGGCTGAACAGCAGAAAGAATTACATGGTCGCTGTCTGTTACAATCACAGCTCTGGTACGACGACCATACGTTGCGTCAATTAAAGAACCACGCTCTTTTGCATCTTGAATAATACGTTTAATCGGCGCAGACTCCGGACTGACAATTGCAACCAAACGATTGGCTGAAACCATATTACCAAAGCCAATATTAATTAACTTCATTGTTAATTCCTCCTGCCTGTAAAAAGGCTACTCTATGTTCTGAATTTGTTCTCTTATTTTTTCTACTTCCGCTTTAATGTCTACCACCATATAGGCAATTTGTGCATCCATTGCTTTGGAACCGATGGTATTTGCTTCTCTGTTCATTTCCTGTGCCAAAAAATCTAATTTTCTGCCAACAGCTTCTTTGGATTCCAACATGGTTTTCAATTGCCCAATATGGCTGCGCAGCCGAACGGTTTCCTCTGCAACAGATACTTTATCCGTAAACAGTATCAACTCTGTATATAGACGGGACTCGTTATATTCCGAATCTGAAAACAGTTCTTTCATTCTTGCCTGCAAACGTTCTTTATATTCTTCTACTGTTTGCGGAGAACGCATTTCAATTTCTTTTACCATACGGTCGATATCTTCTGCACGCTTTAGCAAGTCCTGTTTTAAATTAGCGCCTTCTTGCTCTCGCATTTCCAGCATACGGTCAAAAGCTGTTTCCGCTACTTGCTGTACCGCGTTCCACAGTGCTTCTTCATCTTCTTGTTCCTTATGCACTGTCAGAACATCAGGATAATTGGCAATGGAAGCGGCATCCATTTCCTGATTTAAATGATACTGCTGAGCCAATGTTTTCAGAGCCTGTACATAGCCGCTTGCCAAGGATTCATTCACCTGTACGGTCAATTGTGTATCGCAAACATGTTCTATGGTTACGGTAACATCTACTTTACCTCTTGCAATTTTATGCTGCACAAAAGATTTTAATTTATTTTCTAAAAATCCGTAACCTTTCGGAAATCTGGCGGTATACTCCAAATAACGATGATTGACTGATTTTACCTCTATGCCAATCAACCAACCGTCAATCGTCTGTTCGTACCGACCATAGCCTGTCATGCTTTTGATCAAAACAATCATCCCAACTTTTGCCAAATCTTAAGAAATGTAAGATTTCTATGATAGAATAGTATGATTATTTTATCATTTTTAAAAATCAATTGCAACTATACAAAGCGGAAAAGGCACGAAAAGACCAAAAGAAACTTCTTTCGGTCTTTCTTTTAAGTATGATGCGGATTGCAAATGTGTACAATTTTGCTGATGGGAATGGTACATATTCCATGTTCCAAAACAAATCCTTTGGAAATAAAAAATGAATGCAGTTCCTCCACACAATTTTCCATTTGATACGCACCATGATTGGCTCCATACGATGCCGCAGCACGCATGAAAAAATCAATATATAGTTTATCTTCCTCATTGGGCTCCTGTACTGAGCCGTTTGTCAGACAAATATCGTGTATCAGCAATTTTCCTTGTATCAAATCTATCACTGCATAGCCAAGCTCACATACCCCGTCTTTCATTACCAAGATAGTGCTGTCGGCTGCAGAGCAATGATATTGGGAAAGCAACTGCTCCTTACGTATGTTATCTTCGATAGGTTTTACGGTTATCATGACCGTCCCTGCTTTCTATTCCTGCATTTTTATTGGATTTTGCCGCTGTATTTAGTTTCTTTACTTCTTCGGCCGTCAAACGACGATATTCTCCCGGCTGCAGCATACCCAACTTTACCGGTCCACAGGCAACCCGTTTTAACCGTGCCACTTCTAATCCCAATTGTTCGCACATATTGCGAATTTGGCGGTTTCTGCCTTCATATAAAATAATTTCAAGCACCACTCGTCCGGGCTCCTGTGAAATGACATTCACTTGCGCAGGCGCCGTTTTTTTGCCGTCAATCATCATACCGACAGTCATCTCTGTGATTTGGTCTTCCGTAATGGAAGGACGTACGGTAACTCGATATGTTTTTGGAATATGCATGGACGGATGCGTCATAGCGTTTGCAAAGTCTCCGTCATTTGTCATCAGCAGCATACCTTCGGAATCACGGTCCAATCTTCCAACCGGATAAATACGTTCCGGAATATCCGCAACCAATTCCGCAACACACTTACGCCCCATTTCATCGCTCATGGTTGTAATAAATCCTCTTGGTTTATGCAGCATGTAATATACACTGCGCACACTGCTGACTACCGTTTTATTATCTACCGTAATCTTATCTTTTTTCGTATCTACTTTATCGCCTATTTTAGCAACTCTTCCGTTTACTTTCACACGACCGTTTGCAATCATTTCCTCTGCTTTTCTGCGTGAGGCAACCCCGCAGTCCGCAAGCATTTTTTGCAGCCTAACATCTTTTGCCATTTTCTTTCACCTTTTTCTTTCTTATCCAAACAGATTTCTAAAGAAATCTCCTATTTTTTGAAATATCCCCTGCTCCACTGTCTGTTGCTCTACCGCTGTCGTTGTAACCAACGGAACCGAGCCAATCTCTTCACCATTGAGCTGATATGAGATTTTTCCCAGTTGTGTTCCTTGCGGAAACGGAGCATATGTAAAGTTTGGCAGCAGTACAATACGTTCCACTTTATCTTTATCAGCGGCGCTTACCACAACACTGCCGCCATCGCTGCCTGTTACTTCTATTTGGTCTAACGTACCGCCAACTACATCGACCGTAAAGGTTGTATTGGACTCATCCATACGGATGCTGGATAACTGAGAAAAACCATAGTCGAATAGTTTGATATGGTCGTTCCAATCGTCAGGCGCATTTAAGGTTACGGCTACCAAACGGACGCCGTCGCGCTCTGCTGCGGAAACCAGACATCTTCCCGCCTTTTTGGTAAACCCTGTTTTAATGCCAATACAACCCTGATATAGTTTGAGTAATTTATTATGATTGGAGTAGCTCTGTGTCCGAGGAGGATTTACAAATGTAGCCGTACTTTGCGTTTTGGAGCAAATAGCTAAAAAATCCTCATTTTGAATGGCAGCTGCTCCCAGCTTTGCCATATCCAACGCGGTGGAATAATGTTCATCTGCATCTAATCCGGACGCCGTCACAAAATTGGTATGTTCCATACCCAATTCTTTTGCTCTGGCATTCATCAATTTTGCAAATTCTTCTTCCGAACCGCCGATGGCAACAGCGGCGCCGTAT
Organism: uncultured Oscillospiraceae bacterium; assembly: GCA_900541905.1. GTDB lineage: Bacteria > Bacillota > Clostridia > Oscillospirales > Acutalibacteraceae > UMGS1071. The sequence continues at coordinate 75,563 of UQLQ01000004.1, read as the reverse complement.
GCAGCATCATTACCTGAAACCGTTAACATGCCGATTGCCAAATCCTTTAAAGATAGCCGGTCACCCGCATTTAAATACATGGAAGAACCTTCTACCGCAGCAACCTGTTCGCTTATGGTTACAATTTTATTCTCTTTCGCAGCCTCTTCTAAGGTCAAAAGCGCCGTCATAATTTTTGTGGTGCTTGCCATTGCCTGCTGATTCTCTGCATTTTTGGCATACAGCACCTGACCATTGTCCGCATTTATGACAACCGCAGCCTGCGCTGACACGGAAACAGAGCCTTCTTGTGCATGAATCGGCAACACAAAACTTGCTGCCGCAATCAATGCAACACATAATACACTAACACATTTTTTAAACAAAGAAAACCACCTGCCAATAGCATAACTATATGCAAGCGGTTAACCGAGTATGAGTCAACGTATTTTTATTCTTCTTTTTCTTTTAATTTTTCAAGTTCTTTTGCTGCTTTTTTCTCTTCCTTTTTTGCAGCTCTCTCTTCTTTTTTCTTGCTGAACGTTTCAGAGATTTTATCCACCACATCCGGTACCATCTGAATGATACGGTCAGCAGAACCTTCAAACGGTTCTACTTGAATGAGTTTTACATCACCGTTGCAAATAGATAAAAATGCAATTGGAGTAATGGTAATACCCGCGCCTGCGCCACCGCCGAAGAAATCTTTTGCCGGCTGAGATTTTGCAGGAAAGTCTGAACCTCCGGACGCAAATCCGTAGCTGACTTTTGAAATTGGAATCACGGTAGTACCGTCCGGTGTTGTAATTGGTTTTCCGATTACGGAATCTACGTCTACCATTTCTTTAATTTTTTCCATAGTTGTTCCAAGCATGCCGTCAATTGGATGATTTCCCATAATCATTACGCTCCTTTAGATGTTGTTTTTGGTAAGTCCGCCGTATGCCTGCGGTATACTTTTATCAATCGAATTAGCCCGCTGATTCCCGCTGTTAACACAAAAATCGGACGCATACCTGCTTTTAAGTGAAAATCTGCTTTCGTTTTTTTATCATCAAAGTCTGCTATAACACAGACATGAGATTGCTTACATTTTGCCACAGTCGTTATCATACTCATGGCAGGATATACAACCGCACAGGCCTGTCCGTATTGAATGGCTGTTTTAGCTGCATCTTCGTTGGAAATGGAAATATCAACCGAAAGCTGATAAATCACCAAATGCGAAAACAGCTTTTTCCCTGTTCCTGCCGCAACGCCCGCCAGTTCTTTGAAAAAATCCAGTAATCCCGACAGGCCCTTACTTTCTAGTATACCCTTAATTTTAGAAAATTTACCTGTTTTTTCTTTTTCTTCAGGTTTTTTCTTTTTCTTTTTTTTCACCTTTTGTTCTTCCGACTGCGGCTTTTCTTTTTGAGGAAAAACCGTAATCGGGATACCCAATATTTTTATTTTTACAACAAAGCTGTCTTTAAACTGTATATCTATAATCACAGGGCAAACCAATACAATTGCAAAAATCAGAAAAATACCTCCGATGACCGAAAGCGAAACAATGAGTGCAATCATATGTGGCCTCACCCCCTTTTCTTCTTACAGTTTATACATCTTCCAGTTTTAATTGCTTGTCATCTGCCGCATCAGCAGCATCGTTTTCATTTGCCTGTTCGTCAGTATCCTTTGGGTCGGGCACCTCAGGCAGCTCTTCCAAAGAAGAAAGTCCCATACACCTTAAGAAATTTTGTGTGGTACCATATAAAAGCGGACGTCCGGGCAATTCCAGTCTGCCTCTTTCTTCTACCAGACCTTTTGCAAATAAACCGTTTAATACACTGGAACTGTCCACACCGCGTACTTGTTCCAAAAAAGCTTTGGTTACCGGTTGGTGGTATGCAACAATAGCCAATACTTCCAATGCTGCTGCAGACAGCGGTGTGTTATTTTTTAATTCTAAAGCCAAACGAATGTGAGATTCAAATTCGACTTTGGTACACATTTGGTAACTGTCATTGAATTGAATGATTTGTATGCCGCTATGCATTTGATTAAACTCTTCCATAACAGCCGCTACCAGTACTTTTGCTTCTGTTTTACTAAGCTCCATAGCTGCGGCAATTTTCTCCAGCGGAATTGGTTCTCCGCTTGCAAAAATAATCGCTTCTATTGCACCTTTTTGTGTTTGCGTTTCCAATTCCGTTCACCACCGTCCAATAACACTAATTTAGAGCTTCCGTTTTCGTCCTCTACACGAACTCGTTTTCCTTTTACCAACTCCAGCACCGCCAAAAAAGTTGCCACCATTTGAGACTTGCTCTCCGCTTGTTCAAACACTTTTGTATAAGGTACTTCATGCTCTTTCCATAAACAGCGCAGCACATGAATCATTCTGGAGGCTACAGATACAGTAGGCGTTGCAACAATGGCTGAAAAAGATTCCATAGGCGGCGGCAAAAAACGTTTTCCCTTTCCTACTGCAGTTTGATATGCTGTCAACAATTCCCCCGTATCGTGATGTCCACGGTAGGTTAAATCTTTTCTTAGCTTCATTTGCGCTCTGACAAATGTTCCTAACTCCAAACGGTCTTTTACTATCTGAGCCATCCGTTTACATTGCTGATAATCCAGCAATTGCGTTACCAGCTCATCCTGCAACTCTTCTAACTCTTCATGTTTCGGAAGCAAAGATATGGTTTTCATATGAACCAATCTGGCCGCCATCGTTAAAAACTCACTTTCTATCTCCATATCCTGCTGCTTCATTTCTTCCATATGCATCATGTATTGTTCCAACAATTCTGCAATCGGAATGTCACAAATATCCAGTTTATGTTTGGAAAGTAAATATAATAATAAATCCAGCGGCCCTTCAAAAGAGGGCAGTTTATAGGATAGTTTTTCCATAATTTCTCCAATTATAACGCGCCGGCTAAATGGAACGGCAATTGTGCAAGCCACAGAATTCCGTCAGCACAGGCATTTTGAATGTAGCTTAACGGACCGCTTAACGCGCCTGTAAACATAAGTGCATATAAAACTAAGATAAATACACCTTGATAACGGTAAAATTGTTCCATAAGTCTCTGCGGTAAAAAAGATGCTAAAATTTTAGAACCGTCCAGCGGCGGAATTGGAATTAAGTTAAACACAGCCAAGGAAATATTAATGGCAATAAATGTCCATAGCAATTCCATACCAAAACTCAACTGGGATACACTGAATCCTGAACCCACCAAAACAGCTACATAAATAAATGCACCTATCAAGGCCGCCAAGAAATTGGAAATAGGGCCTGCCGCGGCTGTAACCGCCATACCCACCCTCGGGTTTTTGAAATTATTTGGATTCACCGGAACCGGACGTGCCCAGCCGAAACCAAACAATAAAATCATGAGCGCACCCCACGGGTCAATGCTAACCAATGGGTTAAAAGTTAATCTTCCTGCATTTTTTGCGGTGCGGTCCCCAAATTTGTAAGCAACCCATCCATGGGCCAGCTCATGCAAAGGCAAAATTAAAAACAGAATGATTAATACTGCAATAATTTGCGGAATAATCAGACTTAATTTGTCGGATGAACTTAACGAGTGATTCAATAATACACTTATGATCAAATTTGTACACGCTCCTTTGTATCATAGTATTATAATATATTATTGACAAAAACACAATACTGGTGCTCTTTACATCTTACATAAAATGTAAAGATTACTCACTATTTTATGACACTTTTTTAATGACAGCAGAACCTATAGGAAAGAATATAGGAAAAACACTTGCAATTTTTGCGTGAATTTGATAGAATACTAACGTTGTAATGAAAAATAGCCCTTTTAAAGGAGGTGCAGATACATGGCAAAATGTGAAATTTGCGGCAAAGATGTAGCTTTCGGTATTAAGGTTTCCCACTCTCACAGACGTTCCAACAGAACATGGAAGCCAAACATTAAACGTGTAAGAGCAGTTGTTAACGGTTCCAACAAGCGTATTTATGCCTGCACCCGTTGCTTGCGTTCCGGCAAAGTTACTCGTGCAGTATCCGGTTCCGCAGCAGTTTAATGTCTGATTGACACATAAAAGCGAAACGAGAACAAAAGAGAAGCCTTACGGCTTCTTTTTTTATTATCATTCAGAAATAAAAACATCCAATGCTAAGCATTGGATGTTTTTTTCATATTTAAACTTTTTCTTTATTTCCAAATAACTTTTTTTCAGTACCGTTCATAATGCGAACAATATTGCCTCTATGTTTAAAAATAACAATGCCGCCCATCAATGCAGTAATTGCAGTAACAATCAGCACATATTTTAAGGACACAATACCACCATGATAGTAATCGGTAAAAAAGGTAACAAAAAATGTAGCAATCGGATAAGTACCGGCCGCTATTACAGAACCAAGCGATACCATTCTCCAAATAGCAAACACAACAATAAACAAACCTATGACTGCCAAAAAGACACGCCAGTCAGCCAAGGCTGCCATGGTTGCCACCGTAACGACCCCTTTACCGCCCTTAAATTTAAAAAAGATTGGATACATGTGACCAATAGAGCAGCAAAATCCGGCCAAATAAATGCCGTAATTTACTATGTAGAAAGGTGCATTGCTGGCTGCACAAATATATTCCAGTATATATTTGGCTAACAATACAGAAATAACACACTTAAGTATATCAAAAACAAAGGTTAATATGGCCGCACGCTTACCAACAGAGCGCAGTACATTTGTAGTACCCGCATTGCCGCTTCCCATGGTACGGATATCTTCTTTACTGAACATTTTTGTAAAGATAATGGAAAAACTGATGCTGCCCAACAAATACGATACAATCATAATTGCTAACACAGGCAACGCAAACGTTTGAAACAATTCCAGCATTGTGCCCTCCTATTTATCGCCGCGTTCGCGGATGATAAATCGAACAGGGGTACCTTCCAAACCAAAGGTTTCCCTAATTCTGTTTTCCAAATAACGTTGATAGGAAAAATGAAATAACTCCGCATCGTTTACAAAACAAATAAAGGTCGGCGGTTTGGTGCTTGCTTGCGTCATATAGTAAATCTTAAGACGTTTTCCCTTATCTGTAGGCGGCTGTACACGTGCAGTTGCTTGTGCCAAAATATCATTTAACGTACCTGTAGTAATCCGCATTGCATTGGAATTTGCCACAAGTTTAATCAGCTCAAACAATCGGTCAATTCTTTGGCCTGTATGGGCTGATATAAATACAAACGGAGCATAAGACATAAAAGAAAAATCCACTTCAAGTTTTTTACGGTATTCTTGCATGGTTTTATCGTCTTTTTCTACAGCATCCCATTTATTTACTACGATAACGCAGCCTTTCCCTGCCTCATGCGCCAATCCGGCTACTTTGGAATCTTGTTCCGTAAACCCTTCGGTGGCATCTATCATAATAACACAAACATCAGAACGTTCAATGGCCATTTGCGCCCGTATAATACTGTAACGTTCAATGTTATCATCCATTTTATAGACTTTGCTTTGACGGCGCAATCCTGCTGTATCAATCAAAATGAACTTGCCATGTTGATTTTCCACAGCCGTATCAATGGCGTCTCGTGTTGTTCCCGCAATATTGGAAACGATACAGCGTTCCTGACCTGATATTTTATTCACCAAAGAAGATTTACCTACATTTGGCTTACCTATAATGGCAACCTTGATTTCTTCTCCGTCGTCTTCCTCTTCCTGCTCCTGCGGAACCAATTCCATGACTCTGTCCAACAAATCTCCCGTTCCATGTCCATGGACAGAAGAAACTGCAATCGGATCACCCAAACCCAAATTATAAAATTCATAAAATTCAGGCGGAACATCGCCAACATTGTCACATTTATTCACAGCCAATATGACAGGTCTGCCGCTTTTTTTCAACATAATGGCAACTTCTTCGTCCGTTGCAACCACTCCGCTGCGTACGTCTGTTACCATAATAATGACATCAGCTCCGTCAATGGCTATTTGTGCCTGTGTTCTCATTTGAGATAAAATAACATCTTGAGACATCGGCTCAATACCGCCGGTATCTACCAAGGATATTACTCTGTTTTCCCACTCGCATTCTCCGTAAATGCGGTCTCTTGTAACACCGGGCGTATCATCTACAATAGAAAGTCTCTGCCCAATTAATTTATTAAATAAGGTAGACTTGCCTACATTTGGTCTGCCTACTATGGCAACAATCGGTTTAGACATTGTTTCACTCCCCCAGAACAGCATGTAACAAATGCTGTCCGTCATTCATAACCGTCTTAATGGGTATCTGCAGTTGATTACTGATATCATCAAGGGTAATGTCATCTAACAGTATATTTGTATTATGCCGCAAAATTACTTCCGGCAGTAATAACTCGTCTCCCAGCGTTTTTTCTTTTAGCTGAGATAAAATATCTGTGCCGGTCATAAGTCCTGCTACTGTTATAGTTTCTCCAAAAAAATGGTTGATAATCGGCACTACATTACAAGTTAAATTATTACATTTTATCCGCACTTCGTCAAGTAATTCATTCAGAAACGGATAAGCCGCAACACCTGTGGCCAATGTAATATGCCTTTTCGGAATTTCAATGGTTTCCTGACCGTCCAAACGCTCTTTCAATGCATATAAAAACTCATCTTTCAAGCATGCCATTGCACCGACTCCACTTTCTATTTGAGAAAAATCTCCGTAAAATTCCGGATTCGGAATCGGTCTTTCCGCTGTTAAATAAAATTCATCGGAAGCATATGCAATACGACTGCCATATTCCTGTTCAAACTGATTTCCAAAACGGTCAATGATATCAATGGTTTGACCTGCCTCTTCTTTTGTATAAGGACGTAAAGGGTATAACCCTTCTCTGTATTTGGTAACGCCAACAGGTACCAAGGCAATACTTTGCAGTGCAGGCGCTAATTTGCCAAGGTCGGTCAAACTGCGCTCCAACTCTGCCCCGTCATTGATACCCGGACACAACACCAGCTGACAGTTGAGCTGGATACCCGCATTTGCCAGTCTGGGCAAGATTTCAAGCACCTGACCTGCAAATCGATTTCCCATCATTTTTACTCTTAATTCCGGATTGGTTGTATGCACAGACACATTAATGGGACTGATTTTCATATCAATGATACGCTGTACATCTTTTTCTTTCAAATTGGTTAGCGTCACATAATTACCAAATAAAAACGACAGACGGGAGTCATCATCTTTAAAATATAAGCTTTCTCTCATACCCTTTGGCATTTGGTCAATAAAACAAAACACACATTTGCAGCGGCAGGAATGTTGCTTATCCATCAAATATGTTTCAAATTCCAAACCAATGGATTGATATTGGCCCTTTTTCATGGAAACAATACGTGTTTGACCTGTAACATCGGAAAGCTTAATTTCCAAATGGGCATTGGTTTCATAAAAACGGTAATCCAAAATATCAATAATATCATGCCCATTTAAAGAAACCAGAATTTCGCCTGCCTGAATTCCTGCACGCTGAGCAGGACTGTCAGGTTCTATTCCTTTGATTACAACTGACATTTTGAATCACCTCCCATTGATGACAATGTATTTTAAGCAAAAAAATAAGAGAAGGATTTCTCCTTCTCTTAAATTTTTAGAAATAAAAAAGATTGTAATCTTTCTGATTAAGCCTCTTTTTTAATTACTTCTCTGCCGTTGTAAAAACCACAACTGCCGCAAACAACGTGAGGTGTTTTGTACTCACCGCATTTTGGGCAATGAACAAGAGTTGGAGCACTCATTTTCCAAACGCTGGAACGTCTGCTATTTTTTCTTGCACTGGATAATTTGCTCTTTGGTACCGCCATGTTCAGCACCTCCTTATATAAATTAAAACTAATCTATCAGTTGTTTCAGAACCTCCAAACGAGGATCAATCTGACGCTTATTACATTGACAACTGCTGTTGTTTAGATTCATACCGCAAACAGGGCATAAACCTTTACAATCTTCTTTACATAGATATTTTGTAGGTAAAGCCAATAAAATATCTGCTCTGAAAAGCTCGTCCAAATCCAACTTACCGTCTTCTGCCAGAATGTAAGTATCTTGGTCTTCTTCATTCATCTCCATGACAAGAGGATGACTGAACGAATAGTGATAATGTGTTTGAATATCCTCGGCACAACGGTCACAAGGAATAGAAAAATCAAAATCAGCTTCTGCCGTCATATAAACGGTTTGTGCTGTATTTTGCACACTACCACGGATTTGCACCGGAGAAACAAACGGATATACACCGCTTATTTCCGTGTCCGATAAATCCAGCTCAAACTGAAAAGGAATGCACTCCTCTTCATTTTCAAACAATTTTTTTAAATCAAGCAGCATAGTTAACACCTCTTGCGCTTTACTAAAATATTATAGCCATTTGCAGCAGCTTTGTCAACAAGAAATTTTATACGAAATGATGCAGTACAAAGCCGTTCTCTTTTTATACTTTCCCTATACGGCATATTCATACCGTATATAAGAAAGCTGCCGCCGTAAATGCAGCGGCAGCAGCTTTTATATGTCTATCTGAAATTAGATGCAAGTTACAATATCTTTTACGCCTGCAGGAAGTTCAGACTCATCCATGGAAACAGACAATGTAATCTTTGTCTCAGCAAAAGCAGCCAATTTATCCAATTTTTTAATAAAGCATTCCAAATCTTGTACGTCAACTGCTTTTAATGTAGAATCAATAAAAATTTCTTTTACATCATAGTTGCCTGCACAAATACCGCTTACAAAACCGTAGAATGCAGTGCAGCCATGAATGCCGTATGGCTCAAGAGCAACCAATCTTGCTTGATGGGAGATATCCAAAGTAAGATGGGATTCCTTCTCAATTACAACAACGTTGCCGTTTGTGTTTTCAATGGCATTGTTTGCTGCGTCAATTAATTTTTTTGTTTTTCCTGAACCTTTTTTACCAATAATTAGAGTTATCATGATGAAACTCCTCCCCAAAACATTTTATATTTTTCCACAAAAAGTGGATACGACCGGCACATTGAACTTCTTATTGCTTTAATCTGGCTTCCAGCTGCTCTTTTTCCTGTTCATACCCGGGCTTGCCAAGCAAAGCAAACATATTCTTTTTATAGCTTTCCACCCCCGGCTGATTAAATGGATTTACACCCAGTAAATAACCGGAAATAGCGCATGCTTTTTCAAAGAAATAAATCAGATATCCCAAAGAATACTCTGAAAAATCCGGAACATGAACAACAATATTGGGAACACCGCCGTCATGATGCGCCAATACCGTTCCTTCAAATGCTTTTCGGTTGACATAAGAAACCGATTTGCCTTGTAGAAAATTCAATCCATCCACATCTTCGGGACTGTTCTCTATTAATATATCATACTTTGGCTTATCAAACAATACAACAGTTTCAAAAAGTGTCCGCTTTCCATCTTGTATGTATTGACCCATAGAGTGTAAATCTGTGGAAAACGTTACGGATGCCGGAAAAATTCCTTTTTGATCCTTTCCTTCACTTTCTCCGTATAATTGTTTCCACCACTCGCACATCATCGTATAACAAGGCTCGTAACTGACCAGCAGTTCAATCTCTTTCCCTTTTCGATACAATACATTTCTGGCAGCCGCATATTGGTAACAAGGATTTTCCGCAAGATTGTCATTGAAATATTCCTGCTGTGCATCGGCAGCGCCTTGCATTAATGCTGTGATGTCTGCTCCGCAAACAGCAATGGGTAACAAACCTACTGCTGTTAATACGGAAAAACGTCCTCCTACATCGTCGGGAACCACAAATGTTTGGTATCCTTCTGTATCAGCAAGTTGTTTCAACGTACCTTTTGCTTTATCCGTTGTGCAGTAAATACGTTTTTTTGCTTCTTCTTTCCCATATTCTTTTTCCAAAAAATCTTTGAATACACGGAAAGCAATGGCCGGTTCTGTTGTAGTACCAGACTTTGAAATCATGTTAATGGAAACGCGTTTGCCTTTACATATTGTCAATAATTCAGTTAAGGATGCAGAACTGATGGTGTTTCCTGCAAAATAAATATCGGGAGTTTGTTTCGGAAGGACATTGTAATTTTGTGATTTTAAAAATTCTATCGCTGCCCTTGCCCCCAAATAAGAACCGCCGATTCCAATGATAATCAAAATATCCGTATCAGATTGAATTTGTTTTGCCGCTTTCTGAATCCTCTCAAATTCTTCTTTATCATAATCTGTTGGCAAAGTCAGCCAGCCGATATAATCATTCCCCATACCTGTACCGTTATGCAGCATATGATGTGCCGTCTTAACCTGAGGAGCAATTCCTTCCATCTCTTGGCTCTGTACAAACCCATTTAAATGTTTTAAATCTACTTGAATGGACATCTTTTATCCTCCTATACGTTCCCATTCTTTCGTTATTATTTTACAATAAACCTATATTATTTGCAATAGAATTTCAACACTTTTTATAAATTTATACTTTCATTTCTTTTACAACATCATAATTTACCAATGGAACAAACTTCTTAATAAAATCATAAAAGAAGCGCCAAAATCAAGCTCTTTCACACTGTCTTTTGCTGTAATATCATACTCTGCAATTACTTCTCCGTCCAGTTCATACTTTACTTTTCCAAGCAACTGTCCTTGTTCAACCGGTGCCTGAACCCCTTCACTCAACTCCACTTCGCTTTTAATTGCAGATTCTTTCCCCTTTGGAATTAATACTTCAGCAGTTGCAGTACATTCGACCTGAACTTCTCCCTGTATTCCGTTTGTTACGGGAACCATTCCCAATTCCGGCATTTGGAGTGACGCAAAGGAAAAATTAGCAAATCCGTAATCGAGCAAAGTTGATGCGGAGGTAAACCGTTCATCCGTTGTGGAACAGCCCAATACCACTGCCACAAGACTCAAATTATCTCTCTTAGCCGTAGCGGAAATACAGCTGCCCGCCTGACTGGTGGTACCTGTTTTTAATCCTGTGATACCTTTGTAACTGCGAATTAATTTATTGGTATTTACCAATTGAGTTTCTCCGTCTCTGACGTAATCCATCCAAGTTAATGTGTAATCAAAGATTTTTTCGTGTTTGATTAACTCTGCTGACATCAGTGCCACATCATGGGCAGTTGTCAAATGACCGTCTTCATCCAGACCGTTGCAATTTTTAAATGTGGTATCATTCATACCCAATTGTTTTGCACGAATATTCATTTGTTTTACAAATTCATCTTCTGTTCCGTATACATGTTCTGCCAACACAACAGCAGCATCATTTGCACTCATGATGACTGTTGCTTTGATTAAGTCGTTCACAGACATGGTTTCTCCTTCTTTTAACCAAATATCCGAACCGCCCATGGAAGCCGCATGCGCACTTGCAGTTACCTGGTCATCCAAAGAGATTTTACCCGAATCTATGGCTTCCATCACCAATAACAAAGTCATTACTTTGGTAATAGAAGCACACGGACGCAATTCATTTGCATTCTTTTCATATAAAATTTTGCCTGTATTTGGTTCCATTAAAATAGCAGACGGAGCAGCCACCTCTTCGTCTGAAATAGCGGATACCGGTATTACAAACGAAACAGCCATTAACACCACGACCACAACCATTGCAATTGCTCTTGTTTTCCACCTCATACTGATTCTGCACCTCCAAAATTGCGCTTTTACGCTTGTTACATTGGTATGCGCAGCTAGTACAAAATATGAACAACCCCTGCTATGAAAATCCCAACAAATATACCTCCGTATAAAGAACAATAAGGAAAAGATAAAAACATTTGATTGCTGTTGAAAAACAAAAATTTCAAAAATAAATCACGGATATGAGACCCCAGTAAAGTTTTTATTCTCCTCCTATAAAAGTGAATACGTAAGACTTTCAACGCTGAAAACGAAGCAAATTTCGGCGGGCTGTTGCCACAGGATATATTTACCAATATCATTTGCTAAAAAGAATTTTCTTTTCTATCAATAAAAATACCCGGGAGAACATTCCCGGGTATTTTTATGATTTTCTGACTGTAATGTCTTTTTTTTGCAAATAGGCTTTTAATTCCGGAATGGTGATTTCACCAAAATGGAATAAAGAAGCGGCCAATACTGCATCTGCCTCACCCAGTTCAAACGCATCGGAAAAATGCTCCATGGTTCCTGCACCGCCTGATGCAATAACCGGAATATTCACTCTGCAGGACACAGCTCTTGTTAATTCCAAATCATATCCTGTTTTTTGTCCGTCACAATCCATACTGGTCAGCAAGATTTCCCCCGCTCCTAATTTGGCTGCCTGGATTGCCCATGCAACGGCATCTTTGCCCGTATCTTCACGTCCGCCATTGATGACAACTGTCCATCCACCTTCCGCTCTACGTTTTGCATCAATGGCGCAAACAACGCATTGGCTTCCAAATTGATTGGCAGCTTCACGAATGAGCTGCGGATTTTTCCATGCCGCAGTATTCACAGAAACCTTATCCGCACCTGCACGCAGTAATGCATTGATATCCTCTACGGTACGCACTCCGCCGCCTACGGTAAACGGAATAAAAATATGCTTTGCAACCTCCTGCACAATATGCAGCATGGTACCACGGCCTTCATGAGAAGCGGTAATATCCAATAATACCAATTCATCGGCACCCTGTTTGTCATAAGCAATTGCCGCTTCTACAGGGTCGCCTGCATCTCTTAAATTTACAAAACTGGTTCCTTTGACTACTCTTCCGTTATTTACATCCAAACACGGAATAATTCTTTTTGCATGCATGGCTTGGTACCTCCTTTTATTTGATAAGTGACGCAAAATTTTCCAGCATTTCAATGCCTCTTACACCACTTTTTTCAGGATGAAACTGCACCGCATGCACGTTATCTTTATGTATGGCTACATCCAGTTCAATTCCGTATGTGGTGGTAGCAGAAACAATCTCTCTGTCTTGTGCTTTCAAATAATACGAATGTACAAAATAAACATAAGGTTCCGGCTCAATGTTTTGGAACAATCCGTCATTTTGTTTGATGTCCAATGAATTCCAGCCAATGTGAGGCACTTTTAAATCCCAACCGCCGGGAATCAGCTGAATTTTGCCTTGAAATACTCCAAGTCCTTTTACCCCCGGACTCTCCTCACTTTCTTCAAATAACAACTGAAGTCCAAGACAAATTCCTAAAAATGGTTTTCCGCTGTGAATAAAATCCAAAACCGGCTGTACCAAATTTGCATTTTGCAAACACTCCATAGCATGTCCAAAGGAGCCTACGCCCGGCAAAATTGCAGCGTCTGCTTCCATGAGTACTTTTGCATCACTGGTAATGCAACTTTCACAGCCAATGTAATCCAACGCATTTTGTACGCTATGTAAATTTCCGGCGCCATAATCAATTAACGCAATCATACTACTATTTCCCTCATTATTAAAATATAAATAAATAAACGTTTCTTTTCACTGCTACAACTACGAACCGTTTATATGATAATTGTTATTTTATCATTTTTCCCCAATGTTGGCAAATATATTTTTGTATGATTTGTCTTTCTGCAGCAACAATAACATCAGCGGTTTTTTCCGCAAAAGGAGATGAAAATGCGCATGAAGACAAAACAACACTTTGGAGAAATTGAGTTGGATCCCCACAAATTTGATGATACCAATGGGATTACCATTCCGATTACGTATCCTGACAGACGTTCTAAAAAAGCACAAGTTGCCATTCCGTCTGAAGAAAATGTCATACGTGCAAAAGAATGGGTAGACTATAACATCAAATAATTGCAACAGAAATTGCGACAGGAGTTGCTGTATTCACAGTAATTCCTGTCACTTTCTAAAACAAAAAGATGCAGGAGGACTGTATGGATTACATATCATTATTCGGCATAGCCGTCGGTTTATCTATGGACGCGTTTGCCGTATCGATTACCAACGGCGCTGTATTGAAAAAAGTAAATTTGTTGACGGCACTCAGGATAGCAGCATGTTTTGGTATATTTCAGGGAGCAATGCCTTTTATAGGCTGGTCCATCGGAAAAGTAGGAGAACAACTGATACATACAGTAGACCATTGGATTGCTCTGATTCTTCTATGCTATCTTGGAATCAAAATGATTTGGGATTCTCGAAAAAAAGACGAAGCTGATTTCTGCGAAAAAAGCACCCTCAAAACCAAAACATTGCTTGCAATGGCGGTGGCAACCAGCATTGATGCATTGGCAACCGGCGTTATCTTGCCGTCCGCAGTCGGCGCAGAAACCTTACTGCAAATGCTATGTTCCATTTCCGCCATCTCTGTCATTACATTTACCCTCTGTCTTATCGGTGTTTTCTTGGGAAAAAAATTCGGCTGCTTGCTGCACAATAAATCCAGTATATTGGGCGGAATTGTTTTAATTTGTATTGGTATTAAAATTTTTGTAGAGCAAATGTTTTTTTAAGCATCTATTGATAGTATCCCTGATTCTTCAAAATTTACAAATAAAAATCAGCACAAAAAAGGCAGGACTTTTATCACATAAAATCCTGCCTTTGAAAAAATGACAGATACAGCACCGTAATACAGCTTGTCCGCCTATTATTTCTTATTTTTATTTTAAAAACGCTTCCGCATCTTCCAAAATTTCACGGTCAGCGTCAAATGTCAATAAATCAACCGCTTCATCATACGGTACAACCCAATATTCCAGTACTTCTCCTTCTTGAGGAAATACACGTTGACCGGTATATTTTGCCAAATAATAAACCGCACGCTTATTCACGGAAAATTTTACTTTGTAATCATACAAACGTCTAAACGCTTCGCAAACATCTACATGCAGACCTGTTTCTTCCAAAATCTCTCTTTCCACTGTCTGCAATTCTGTTTCGCCGTATTCAATATGTCCTTTTGGAAATCCCACATTTTGAGAACGATTGCGAATCAGCAAGTATTTACGTTCTCCGTCATCTTCATGATATACAACCGCACCGCAGGATTTCTCATACAAACATTTATAAATCGGTTTTTTATTTCCTTCTGCCTTTATAAGCGCATGTGCAATTTGCGGCTCATACACAACAGCCTCACATGGCGTTGCAATCAACTTCATTTCGCCGGAACCTTCATACTCTATCATTGCAGTTACCATGCCATGAAACTCTTTTCCCGGATTTTCTGCATCAAACACGTATACAATTTGTTTTTTATTTGTTTTTTCAAAGTGTTCTTTATTGTAGCCGCGCAAATATTCGCCGCTGTGCTGCTCTTCATCCAGTACCACTGTAATCTCGTGACCCAGTGTGAAATAATCTGTAGCTTCTACCATAATATTTTGCATAAACCTCGTCTTTCCCTGATGGTACGCACGCCTGTCGGTTGCATACCGTTCCGCCAATTCTTGTTTCAGCGTATTGTATTTTTTTAATCTGTCCGTATTAATGGATAAATAATCTTTAAATTGCAAAAAATGATTCCATCTGTCGCTGTTTTCCAATACAACATAAATATGTGCCGTACAAACACCTGCGTCCATGTCGCGGCATTCAAAAAACAACTGTTCATTGTCATCTTTGTGATATACATGGTAGATATGATGCGCTTTCAGCTTATATTCCATATCAATGACATCATCAAAGGACGAAACAGCAACTGCAATGTCCAAAATAGGCATAAACTTCACGCGGAAAGAGGGATTGCTAATAGCTCCGCTGCCTATTTGCTGTACATCTTTTGCGACAGGGCCAAATAAAACTTTTAAATGCTCTATTTCTCTTTGAGCAATGTTATCCCATTCTTCATTCCGTTCAATAAAAGATATGGTTCCTTTTTTTAACCCTAACATACAGCCTCCTCCTTATTGATTTTCTTACGAAAAATTATAACATCATCGCCTCGGTTATGCAAGGCAAAGTCTTTTGATGTTTAAAAATAGAAACGTATGTTCAATATCAATACATTCGTACAAAATTTTGTTTCAAACATTTTCATTCCTTCTATAAATGGGCCATAATTTTTTCATAATTCATGCTTATACTAAACACAAATGATTACGAGAGAAGGATATTTATGCAGCAGCTATTTTATAACGGAGACATCTTAACCCTGGAAGATTCCCAACCGGAAGCAATACTGGTTGAGGACGGAATCATTGTGTACTGCGGCAGTTTGCAAGCAGCAAAAGAAAAAACAACACCCAACTGCGATGAAATCAATCTGCACGGGCATTGCTTGATGCCGTCTTTTATTGACCCGCATTCTCATATCACCCAATCTTCCAATACGCTGGGATTATTGGATCTGAATCATATTACCAGCATTGCAGAAATCGGTCTGCAAATAGAACAATATATTGATGAAAACAAGATAGAGCCGGGAGAAATGATTTTCGGCTTTGGTTATGACCATAATTTTCTCAAAGAGCACCGTCATCCAACGGCAAAAGAATTGGATGCGATTTGTCAGGGACACCCGTTGCTGATTGCTCACAAATCGGGACATATGGGTGTTATGAATACAAAAGCAATGGAACTGATGCACTTGGATAAAAACACCCCTGACCCGGCGGGCGGAAAATACGGGAGAGATGAAAATGGAAATCTAACCGGATATGCGGAAGAAAGCGCATTTATCAAAGCAGGCAACCAAATTACACACCCTGACATTCATAAAATTGCAAAACAGTTTGAAAAAGCACAAAAAATTTATGCGTCCTACGGAATTACAACCGCACAAGACGGCTTTGTAAAGGACGGAGAATGGAACCTGCTGCACAGCATGGCAGAACAAAACGCCCTGATATTAGATATTGTAGGATATGTTGATTTGGAACACCATGCAGATTTGATAAAACAAAATCCTCAATATCGCAGCTATCAAAATCGGCTGAAGCTTGGAGGATATAAGTTGTTTTTAGACGGTTCTCCTCAAGGAAGAACCGCATGGATGAGCAAGCCATACGCAAACAGCAAAGATTACTGCGGTTATGCTCGATACTCTGACGAGCAGGTACAAAGTATGGTCGACCGTGCATTAGAAGAGCAAACACAATTTATTACTCATTGCAACGGAGATGCCGCTGCACAACAATTGCTGGATTGTTTGAAGGGAAAACAACAAAACATCCGTCCTGTGATGATTCATGCACAATTGCTGCGTCCGGACCAATTGCCTGATGTGAAGTCTGTTTCGATGATTCCCAGCTTTTTTGTAGCTCACACCTACTATTGGGGTGATGTACACATTGAAAACTTTGGAATGGAACGTGCCAAACACATTTCCTGCGCACATTCTGCCATGGAAATGAACATTCCGTTTACGTTTCATCAAGATACCCCTGTAATTGCGCCCAATATGTTGGAAACCATTTGGTGCGCAGTCAATCGCATGACAAAAAACGGAGTATGTCTGGGCAAAGAAGAATGTATTCCTGTGAAAGAAGCAATCTATGCTGTAACAAAGTATGCTGCTTATCAGTATTTTGAAGAAGACAGAAAAGGAACCATCAAAGAAGGCAAGCTGGCAGATTTGGTGGTATTGAGCGAAAATCCCTGCAAAGCAGCCCCTATGGAAATCAAAGATATTCAAGTACTGTATACTTTTAAAGAAGGCCGCTGCATTTTTGATGCAAATTATGACAAATAAAACTACAAGCAAAAACAAAAAGCGATGCTCAAATTTGAGCATCGCTTTTTGTGAACCTCAGAATCAGCGGAATAAGAACGACTTCTTATTCTTCTCTCATCTTAGCAAAGCACTCGCTGCAGTATACAGGACGGTCTTCACGTGGTTTAAATGGAACTTTTGCTTCGCATCCGCAAGCAGCGCATTGTGCTGTGTACATTTCGCGCTCCGGTTTTGCAGCGTTTTTACGTGCATCACGGCATGGTTTACATCTTTGTGGCTCATTTACAAAGCCTTTGGATGCATAGAATTCTTGTTCGCCAGCAGTGAATACAAATTCAGCGCCGCAATCTTTACAGATGAGAGTTTTGTCTTCGTACATGTGATTTACCTCGCTTTGGATTAATAGATATTTTGCCCTTAGACGGATTTGCACCGCCGCCTTTGATGGATCAACGCTCTAACTTAAGCTACCGGGGCATATTGAGACTGCATGATTGTAGTTTTCTACGCACACGCTGAATTGCGTTATCTACAGACTTAGCAGGAATTGCTAATTTGGCAGCAATCTCACTGTAACTTTGGCCGCTTAAGTAAAGAAAGAGAACCTGTTGCTCCAGTTTTGACAAACTCTGCCGAATTCTTTGGTGAACCATTTCTAAATTTTCCCTGTCTATCAATAAGGTCTCAGGATTGGACACTGCTTGATTGGTACCCTGTATATTGAGTTGAGAAGCTTCTTCATCATTAAGTGATACCAATTGGCCCAGAGGAATATTCTTTTTGCGTGCACAGGCACGATAGGCCGCCACAATGCGGTTTTGAATACAAATACCCGCATAAGTTTTAAAGCTGGCATCTTTATTCGGATTGTAGCTTCTGGCTGCACTAAATAAACCAAGCAAACCTTCCTGACATAGGTCATCTGCTTCCAATACGGAACTGCGAAACGGATGCGCCTTTGCCCGAATGAAAGACAGGTACCTGGCAGTCAGTTCCACAAAGGCGTCTGAATTCCCTTTTTGAATGAAAGATACCAGCTGATTGTCTGTATAGTTTTCCATTTGTTCAGGCAATCCAAAACACCTCTTGCACCCACTTTTATCTGCCTATATCATACTCTATTCTTTTATTTAAGTCAATAAAAATTTATGAAATATGTTAAAAAATTTCTGTTTTTTCCAAGCAATCCTTGTGTGCTACGAGAAAATATTTACCTTATTTTTACATTAATGTTTATATCTTGAATTATAATAGATTTCTCTGAACAGGTCAATAGAAAAATAAAAATTACCCTATTTATTTTTGAAAAGGACGATATGGTATTTGATTATTAATATCTTCTTTATACAAGTCGAATTCTTTAGACAATAATGCTCCATAAGTGATAATTTGTTTACCATATTTGTCTTTTAAATTTGCAATCTTCTCCTCCAGCTTTTCTTCCTTTATCAATTCTTCCGTATTTGTGAAAAACGATACTTGCTCTTTTTGTGCCTGGGGCACCAATAAAAATCCACTGATACCCAATGCACGTATCGGCTGCTTCCATTTATAATGCTGTTTCAGCATACGGCAAGCCACGGCATAAATATCTTTTACCTGACGTGTTGGAATTTCAATGGTCTGCTGATATTGCCTTGTCTGAAACAAGCAGTCTTTTATCATCAAGTGGATACCGCAAGCCAACACTCCATGACAAAGCATACGGCCCGCCACTTTTTCTGATAAGTACAGCAATACCTTCTGAGCTTGTTCCTCTTGTTCCAAATCTTTTGGGCAAGTAATACTGTTTCCTATACTTTTAGGCTGTTCCTGCTGCTGCACATAAGATACAGGAGATTCGTTTCTGCCATTGGCATTTTGCCAAAGTTCACTTCCGTTTTTGCCAAACATGGCATAAAGATAGTTTTCATTGCTTTGCGCCAATTCCCCTATGGTAAATACACCTGATTCATGCAGCTTTTTTAAGGTAGCTCTTCCTACTCCCAGCATATTTTCCACAGGTAGTTTCCATATTTTCTCCTGGAAATCTTCTTTTGTAATCATAGTTGTGGCATTCGGCTTTTTTAAGTCGCTGGCCAGTTTGGCAAATATCTTATTAAAGCTGACTCCTACAGAAACCGTCAGGCCCAGTTGACTGTAAAACTGCTTACGGATGGTTTCGGCAATTTCATAGGGAGTCCCAAATAATGTTTGGCTTCCCGTCACATCCAGCCAGCATTCGTCAATACCAAACGGTTCAATTTGGTCGGTAAACGATAAATAAATCTCTTTGGCTAAGTTGGAAAAATATAAATATCTATCGTAATGAGGCGGTGTAATGACCAAATGCGGACATTTTTTCTTAGCCTGAAAGATAGGTTCTCCTGTGCTCACTCCATACTTTTTGGCCAATTCATTTTTTGCAAGTACAATGCCATGCCTTTCCTCTTGCCTGCCACAAACAGCTACTGCTTTTCCTTTTAAATGGGGAAAATCCCTGCATTCTACCGAAGCATAAAAATTGTTCAGGTCACAATGTAAAATAGCCCGTTCCATATAATCCCTTCTATTTCTGTATTCGAACATTTGTTCTATTATATCTCCAAAATTAAAATAAGTAAAGGCTCTGTTGAAAAATGTAAACAATTTCTTGTAATGCAGCATGTCAGGTTTTATAATAAATAAATTCTAACGATAATAACACAAAAGGAGATATTCTCATGTTTGCCCACTTAAACAGTATCGGTCTTTACGGAATGGATGCATTTGAAGTCAACGTAGAGGCAGATATTTCAAACGGACTGCCCGGATTTGACGTTGTCGGCCTGCCTGACACCGCTGTGAAAGAATCCCGTGACAGAGTACGCTCGGCATTAAAAAACTGCGGATTTACATTTCCCATGAGCCGTATTACCGTTAATCTGGCGCCTGCTGATAAAAGAAAGGAAGGCCCTATTTATGACCTTCCCATACTGCTTACAATTTTAACGGCGTCGGGACAACTTTCCTGCGACCTTTCTGACTGTGCAATGATTGGTGAACTGTCTTTGTCAGGAGAAATTCACGGAATTCGCGGCGTACTGCCTATGGCAATTCACGCCAAGGAATTGGGATATCACCGTTTGTTTGTACCTGCTGCCAATGCTGCCGAGGGCGCTGTTGTGGAAGGATTGGAAGTATATCCTGTAACGAATGTAAAACAACTGATAGACCATCTTACAGGTAACCTGACCATATTGCCCCAGGTTCCTCAAAACAATATTGATTTTGCGTCTCCTTCTTTGCCTGATTTTGCTGATGTACGGGGGCAGACCCAAGCAAAGCGCGCATTAGAGATTGCTGCCAGCGGAGGTCACAATGTACTGCTGATTGGACCTCCCGGTTCAGGAAAAAGTATGCTTGCAAAACGCTTGCCCTCTATTTTACCTCCTATGACATTTGAAGAGACTATCGAAACAACAAAACTACATTCCATTGCAGGTATTATGCCTCCAAATACCTCTTTGATTCATACACGCCCTTTCCGTGCGCCCCATCACACAGTTTCCGCCGCAGGTCTCTCCGGTGGCGGAAGCATTCCAAAACCGGGTGAAATCTCATTGGCTCACAACGGTGTTTTGTTTCTGGACGAACTACCCGAATTTTCCAAAAATGCTATGGAAGTATTGCGCCAGCCTCTGGAAGACGGCACCGTAACCATTTCACGGGTAAACGGAAACTATACATATCCTTGCACTGTTATGTTTGTTGCTGCTATGAATCCATGTCCATGCGGCTATTTTGGGCATATCGGTCACCCTTGCACTTGCACCGCCTCCATGGTGAATAAATATCTTTCCCGCGTTTCCGGTCCCCTGTTAGACAGATTGGATTTGCATATTGAAGTTCCCGCAGTCCATTTTGATGAACTTTCTTCCAAAGCATCGGCAGAATCCTCCGAGACCATAAAAAAACGTGTGGATGCTGCCAGAGCAATTCAAAATGAACGATTGAAAGGAACCGGCATTACCTGCAATGCTAAAATGACACCTGCACTGTTACAAAAACATTGTCAACTGGACCAAAGTGCCAATCGTTTGCTAAAAGCTGCTTTTGAAAAATTAGGACTTTCCGCACGCGCCTACGACAGAGTGCTAAAAGTCGCACGAACCATTGCAGATTTGGAGCATAGCGAACAAATACACGCACAGCATATTGCGGAAGCAGTACAATACCGCAGTCTTGACCGTAAATATTGGAATAAAGAGTTATAAAAAAACTCTGAAATATGTAAATATTTCCAGCATAGAGATTTGTGATAAAATTTCACACACGATGTTTTCTGTCGTATAAATCCGTTAAAATCATACCGTGCAAATATTCCAAATAATGGCGTATTAACGAAAAAATAGATTTACTGCCAATACGGACATAATGTATCCTGTTGTGTCTGCCATCAGCGCTGCAGGAATTGCATGGCGTGTCTTTTTTATGCCCACTGAACCAAAGTATACGGCAATGGCATAAAATGTGGTTTCCGTGGAACCCATCATGACAGAAGCAACACGTCCGATAAATCCGTCTGCGCCGTAATTTTGGAAGATTTCTGTTAAAACCGCAGTGGAACCGCTGCCGGAAATTGGGCGAAGCAAGGCAAGCGGAAGTACCTGTGCCGGGAAACCTAAAAAATCGGCAACCGGTGCAATCCAGTTGGTGAATAATTCTAACGCCCCGGAAGCACTCAGCATAGTGACTGCCATAATCAAGCCTACCAAGGAAGGCAAAATGGAAATGGAAGATTGGAAACCTTCCTTCGCACCTGCAATAAACGTATCGAATAGAGGGACACGTTTAAAAAGGCCGAATACAATGATGATACAGATTACAACAGGAATAATGTAGACACTGAAACTTTCCATATGGGATCACTCCTTTAACGTAATCTGTGTTCTTTTTTGCGTCCTTGCAGCAACTTTGCCACAATTACTCCCACAATTAACGATACTACAGAAGCAAGCCATACAGCAGGCAGTATATCAAACGGAAACTGCGCTCCGTATTGCGCTCGCAAAGCCCCCATAAATGTAGGAATCAATTGTATGGATGCAGTATTAATCACTACAAACATAACCATACTGTTATTGGCAACCGAGGGATTGGGATTTTCTTTCTGCATTTCCTTCATAGCTGCAATACCAAGCGGAGTTGCCGCATTACCTAAACCTAAAAAATTGGCTGCCATATTCATGGAAATTGCTTTTAACGCACTGCTGCCTGCCCGGTAATCCGGAAACAGACGTTTTAAAAGCGGATTGAATACTTTACATAATACAGCAGTTAATCCGCCGGCATCTGCAATTTTCATAAATCCTGTCCATGCACACATCATACCTAAAGTACCTATTACCAATTCCACTGCACTGCCTGCGCCTTTCATCACTGCTTCTGAAAGCTGCGGCATCCTGCCTGTGAAAATGGCGCACACAAAACTAATTAAAATCATAACTGCCCATATTACATTTAACATGCTTTACACCTCTGCAATAAGTATGTACAATTGGACTAGTTTATGAATTTTTTGAAAATTCTGTTCGACAGAAATTTAAATCTATTGACATTTATGGTAAAAAAAGGTATGATATTGACATAAACAAAGTAATTGTAGTAAAAAGAAAAACAAAATCTAAAAAAAGGAGTAATTTTTATGAAATCTACAGGTATTGTAAGAAAAGTTGATGAATTAGGAAGAATTGTACTTCCAAAAGAACTAAGACAAACATTGAATATTAACGAGAGGGATCCAATTGAGATTTTTGTGGACAACTCCTCTATCATATTGCAAAAATATGAACCAGCATGCATGTTTTGCAATAACACAAATGATATGGTTCAATATATGGGCCGCAACATTTGTAAAGAATGTTTAAAAGCAATTGAAGCGGAAGCTGATAAAAAATAATAAATCCAAATAAAAAACCGCAGCTGTTTTAAGAGAGGCAGCTGCGGTTTTTTGTTTATTTATAAAATACGAGAATCGTTTACTACAATTTGAAAGGTTAAACCTAAAAAATCTGCGGCTTTTCTGCAAAGTACCATACGTGTTAAAAATATTTCGAAATATTCAATCACAGGACAAATGGTAGTATCAATGGTTAATTTCAGTAATGCTACCTTCTGCTCTTTATTTACTTCTATGCTGGAATGTTCTACTGCGTAATTTACTCTGTCATGAATGTCTATGGCTACGGTTTCTTTATTCCGTACTCTTGTGCGGCGAACATCGCTTTTATCAGCCAAAATCAACGCTGCTGCAATTGGATTGACTGCTGTTGCGGTTCCTTCATCATGATTGCCGATTGCAGCAATAATCTGACTGATTTCACTTGGTGGCATTCCCATTCTTGTCAATATTTGAAACGCCATAATCGCACCTGACTGCGCATGGTCTACACGATTTATCACATTGCCGATATCATGCATATAGCCTGCAATTGCTGCCAGCTCGCATATACGCTCATCGTATCCTAAATCTTCTAAAATACGGCGTGCATACACAGCGCTTCTCTTTAAATGGGCAAATCCGTGTTCCGTATAATTCATAACGCCCAGGTATTCATTGCCTTTTGTAATATACTCATTAATTTCCTCGTTATTTTCAATGTCTTCAAATGTAACTTGTTTTTGATTGCTGTTTTCCACGTGACCTATCTCCTATCAAGGTTCCATAATCATATCATACATAGCCTGTAAACATATTTCTCCATGTTTCATAAAACGTTTGATGTCAATATGCTCATTGGCGTCATGCATGTTGCGGTTTGGTTCATCTTCAAACAAAGGGCCAAATGCGACACAGCGTCCCTGAACCGTACGTGCATACGTACCTCCCCCTGTCGCATAAAGATTTGCCTCTTTTCCTGTTGCTGTTTGATATGCCTGTTTTAATAACGAAATGAACGGAGCATGCTCTTCCATATATAATGGTAAATTTAAATGATGTAAATGGAAAGATAAATGATATTGTGACGCCTTTGATTGGATATGCTCCATAATTCCATTTCCGTCTGATGTAACAGGATAACGAATATCAATACTGACCACCGCTTTTTGCTGAAAAATTTCAACTTTTCCCACATTGCAGGTGAGCGCACCCGAAGGTTCATCTGTTTGTGCAATACCAAGCAATTCACCATTGCATTGTGTGTGAATCTGCTCATGGATAAATGTGAGTATATCCCCCAATTGCTCCGGAGTAAATACTTGAAATAACAGAGCTGCCAAATGTGTTGCTGCATTAAATCCTTCTTCAGGCTGCATTGCATGGGAAGCTTTTCCCTGTGAATATATCACAACGCCTCCTTCATTTTCTGTAAAAGTAAAATTACCCTTTACATGCTCACAAGCTTGTTTCAATAATACTATGTCTTGCTTCGTACAGCAAATATCAGCTTGTGCACTGCTTGGTACTGCATTTATCACGGTACCCCCCTGAAATTGTCTTACAATTTTTGTATTGTTTTCTGCGGCATGTAACGAAAATTGTAAAATTCCCTTTTCTCTGTTGCAAATACCATAATCGGAATCAGGAGTAAACGCTTTATCCGGCAATGGTTCCTGGCGGAAATAAACACGTAAATCATCCATTCCCACCTCTTCTCCTGCACCAAAAATCACTCTGAGTCGGCGTTTCGGAACAACATCTGCATCTTTTAATGCTTTTAGACAGTAAAGCGCCATTAGGGCAGCACCTTTGTCGTCCAGCACGCCTCTTCCAAATAATAAATCTCCTTTTCGCGTTAAAGTGAACGGATCACTATCCCAGCCATCCCCTGCCGGAACCACATCTACATGTGCCAATACCGCAGACATATGCTCTCCTGTGCCAAATTCGGCATGACCGGCATAATTATCGATATTGGTCACCTCAAACCCCATTTCCTCTGCTCGCTTTAATATCCAATTCAATGCCTTGGCCGACTGTTCTCCAAACGGATAGTCCTCTGTTGCCGTTGTACAAACGGACGGAATGGAAATCAACTTTGCTAAATCATCTATGAACGCATTTTCATATTGATAAATGTGAGAACCAAAATGCATGGACACCGCTCCTTTCTGTAAAAATTATAGCATTAAAAAAATTGCTTTGCAATTTTTAACCATTAAATGTTAAAACGTTCTTGCCAACAGCCAAAACTTTAGTTTTGTTGCTGTTACAAGGTTGTCATAACATAAAAGAAATTGTTTCACAGTTTCTAACGCATAAACGTTAAAATATTCTTACTAACAATCAAAATTTTTAATTGTAACCTTGTTATACCATGATTTACAATATTCATACATAAAAACATGATATTTCATTTATATGCCATTCATACAACATCATAAAAAATATAAAAGGAGTTTTCTTTACAACAAGAAAACCCCTTTTACCTTTATACGTAATTACACAAATTCCATATTATGAATCATATCCATTTGGATTCATCGTTTGCCAACGCCAGGCATCCGCACACATATCATCTATATTTTTTGTTGCATGCCAATTTAGTTCCTTCGCTGCTTTCTCAGGGTCAGCATAGCATACCGGAATGTCGCCCGGTCTGCGCGCAACAATTTCATAAGGAATTTTCTTACCTACTGCTTTTTCAAAAGCATGCAGCATTTCCAATACAGAATATCCTTGGCCGGTTCCTAAGTTATAAATTTGCAAACCACATGGTGTCTCAAATTTTTTCAGTGCAGCAACATGACCTTTTGCTAAGTCGACTACATGAATAAAGTCACGTACTCCTGTGCCATCTTTGGTATCATAATCACCGCCGAACACATTTAATTTTTCTAATTTTCCAATGGCAACTTGAGAGATATACGGCATCAAATTGTTTGGAATTCCATTCGGGTCTTCACCAATGCGACCGCTTTCATGTGCGCCAACCGGATTGAAATAGCGTAAAATCACAGGATTAAATGCAGTATCTGCTTTTGCAGCATCTTTTAAAATCTGTTCCAGCATTAGTTTTGTAGTGCCATATGGATTGGTAGTGGATAAAGGGAAATCTTCCGTAATCGGCATTTTGGATGGATTTCCATATACAGTTGCGGAAGAACTAAACACAAAATTCTTTACACCAAATTCGTTCATAACATCCAGCAAAACCAAAGTTGAAATAAGATTATTGTTATAATATTTCAAAGGTACTTGCACAGATTCACCAACAGCTTTTAGTCCTGCAAAATGAATTACAGCATCAATGTGTTCTTTCGCAAAAATTTCTCTTAATTTTTTCTCATCGCGTACATCAGCTTCATAAAACGAAAATGATTTATTGGCAAGCTCTTCAATACGACGAATTGCTTCAGGTTTACTGTTATCAAAATTATCTACCACAACAACTTCATAACCTGTTTGTAACAATTCCACACAGGTATGGCTGCCAATATAACCGGCACCGCCTGTAACCAAAATTTTCATATATGCAACCTCTTTTAAATTTCATATTTGATATAATTTTCATTTTTATTTTATCATAAACCATAAATAATGTCGACTGCAAAAAAAGAGACTACATTCCATAAGTTTTGTGTAAAACACTCAAATATTTTACTATAAAATGTATAAATACACAAAATTATTACGTTTATATGAACTCTATTTTAGAAATACCCTATTTTTACATAATAATAACAAGCTAAAATTACCATGAAAATTTGTACTGTATCAAGGATAATTTTCTTTATTCTGCAAATAATTTATTTATTACAAGATATCAAGGAGATGTTTATGGTACAAACCGCACGATTATTTTTAGCCGGAAGTTCCATTTATCCTGCAATAGAACTATTGTACCGCAAAAAGACACATGTATCCATGGCGGTAGCAGGAGGAACCAGCCTATGTTTTATCGATAAAGTATGTAATGGTCTTTTAAAACAAAAAAGTTTACCAGTAAAATGCGTTGCAGGTTCTTTTATTATTACCGGTGTAGAACTTGCCACAGGTTTGGTAGTCAATGTAATGATGAAGAGAAAGGTTTGGGACTATTCAAATTTACCTTTGAATATCAAAGGACAAGTATGTCTTCCATTTACAGTGATATGGGGGTTGATTACCATACCTGCTCTTATGATATGTAAACTTCTGAAATGTAAATAAAGCACGTGAGAAGCAAATAAATCAGCTCTCACGTGCTTTATTATTTATGATGTTTCTTTTTTTGATGAGGATGTTCTTCTTTTTCAATTTCATGCATCAATTCACGCTCTTCCAGTTTTTGCTTCTTTTTACGAGCCAACATGACCATACAAAAGTCAAATGCAGAACCCAACACTACGCCTACAGCCACACCAATTGCCAAACCGATTGGTAAATTTTGAAATCCATAATAACCAATCAGGCCGCCTGCAATTGCTCCCAAAGCAACCCCAATAGAAGCACCCGATAAAATTGTACTACGTTTTTTTGCGTCCATTTATATTACCCCTTACAAACTTAGTTTTGATTTATTTATAGTAACATTATACTCGATGTTTGTCTATAAAACTACATGCATTTAAAACAAATTTACATATGTTTTCTATTTCAAACTATCTGATACAGAAGATTTTTATTCCACGATTTTCTGGTTGAGCCATGACACATTTTAATCATAAAACAACAAGAAAAATTATGTTTCAACTGTATCAGTATATATAGAATATATTATATTTTTTGGGAATGTAAGAATCGAATAAAAGTACGTTCATCTTCGTGTATCAGTTGAAATTCATAACGATATCTACCATAGTCCCAGGTTTCATCATAGCTTGGCATTAAGGTAAATTCCGCAGTAATGTTACCGTTGGTTTGAGCCTCTATGACCAAATCTTTATAAGTAAAATGATAAGGGAAGTCCATAGGAAGAATGACATATCCCCCTCTCTCTGCATCGTAATATTGATTATAATAAAACGAATCTACTCCGAAAAATTCATGCGCAATTTGTTGAACATGTTCCATAGAAAGATACTTGCATTCGAGCGTATATTCCGTGCCGTCTTCCGCTGCATATTTTTGATTGACTTCTTCCCGGTATAAACTTGGAGGATACGGATTTCCTTCTTGTTGAGAATTTGTAATGGAAAAAATAAATCTCCAAATAGACTCCATAGACATACGAGAACCATCTTTGATAGGTTCTTCACTTAATGTTGCATTGATTAGAATATCTATCACAGCAGATAATTGACTTTTCGCAATTTCTAACTCCCCCGTTGAGAAAGTTTCCGTAGCAGAACTGATTTCTAAAGAGACTTCCGGCTGAGATACCTCTGATTGAGAATGGCTTTCCGTTGGAATGCAGCCTGTTAGACTAAACGTAAATATCATACCTGTGATAACCATTGTTAATACTTTTCCCAATGTTTTTATCATAAATATTCTCCTATCATAAAACGATAATCTTTTGTAGACAGTTGCGTGATATAAAATCATTCATATACTACTATTTTAAAGGTTTCTAAATAAAGATCAAATATAAGTAATTATCATTCGCAAATCTTACGGATTTCCTATAATAAAATGGATAAAAACAGCTTTCTATTATACTCCCATACTAGGGATATATAAATTTACTATAGATACCCTATCAGAAGTCTTTTTCTTATGTGAATTTTATAGACTAACGTTTTTGTTTGTATAGAGATAAAATCACCAATATAAAACTATTCTTTATCTTCAAACCCATGATTACTTATATAATATAAATATATTAAACCGAACAATACACCAACAAGGCCATAGACAGAATCCACAATATCTATTGTGTTCAGCAGTGGAACTACCGTTTCATAAATAAAGTTTCCTGTAATAATGATTATACCAATCAAAAAACAGAATTGATACCGTTTTCTATATGTAAACGACATATAACCAAACAGTATACACATTACTGTACTTAAAATAAAATTTATTATATAAGAATTTATTTCCTGATTTATTACAATAATATCGTTATTCAATGTGTGTGCTCCTTTGATAAGAGCTAAAACGAAATAAAATACAAAAATGGCAGCAACGCTATAATTTTTTTGTTTTCTTCAAGCTTTGCATTGCTTATAACCTCTTTAACATCTATATCTGTATTATTTCTTATTTGTTTTCATTTATGTTACAGAAATCCCAGGCAACAACGATAAAAGTATAAGGCTGAATTGAGATAATACGTAGTGACTGGAAATTAAAAAATTTTAGATAAGATTTATATGCACATGATACACAAAAAAAATTATCATAATCTCGTGTTGCATTTTCATCGCCGTATGGCATTTTTTATACCCGCAAAATTGAATATAGTATAACAAAACCGCGTAACCAAGCCATATGCCTAGTTACGCGGTTTTTTCTATGGTGCGAAGGATGGGACTTGAACCCACATGTTATTGCTAACACTAGAACCTGAATCTAGCGCGTCTGCCAATTCCGCCACCCTCGCATATTCCTGTGTCATTTTAGCACATTCCAATTTTGCTGTCAATGATATTCCAAATAAAAATCAATATGGTTTTAAAAACTATATTTACAAATTATTAATAATATATTATCAGTTTATATATTTTACATCTTATGTTTTTAATGATATAATATGGTCTATAAAACTGAAATACTCGAATGGAGAAATGATATATGAACGATTTTATCATTATGACAGACTCTTGCTGTGATTTACCGGCACAATTAGCTGATAAGTTAGAATTAACTGTTCTGCCTCTTTCATTTACAATAAACGGAAAAGAACACTTTAATTATTTGGATGGTCGGGATATTTCATCTTCCCATTTCTATCGTCTGCTTCGCGAAGGAACACAATGTACCACTTCTGCTGCAAATACTAATGCATTTCTCTCTGCCATGGAGCCGGTTCTGGAAAAAGGTCAAGACATTTTATGTATTTGTTTTTCCTCTGCTCTCAGTACCACCTGTGCTTCTGCACAAATGGCCGCAAAAGAATTAGCTCTCAAATATCCCAATAACAAAATTTATATTGTGGATAGCCTGAGTGCCTCTTTAGGTCAGGGAATGTTAACCTATTATGCTGTACAACAAAAACAAAACGGAAAATCAATAGAACAAGTGTATCAATGGATTGAACAAAATAAGCTTCATCTCTGCCATTGGTTTACCGTAGATGATTTGAACCATCTAAAACGTGGTGGTCGTATTTCTCCCGCAGTCGCATTTGTTGGCTCTCTTTTGGGTATGAAACCAATCTTACATGTAGACGATACAGGCCATTTAGTCAATGTTAGCAAAATAAAAGGCCGGAGAGCTTCTTTATCCCAATTGGTAGAAAAAGTAGAGCAAACCGCGGTACGTATCGCAGAGCAAACCATTTTTATCAGCCATGGTGATTGTCCGGAAGATGCAGAACTACTGGCGAAGATGATTCGAAAACAACTCCCTGTAAAAGACATTATTATAAATCCAATTGGTCCCGTTATTGGTTCTCACTCCGGTCCCGGTACGCTTGCTGTATTTTTCTTTGGAACAAAACGATAAATAAAAACAGCCACACTATGATAGTGTGGCTGTTTTTATGTTCTTGGAATGTCAGAAGTGCCTTTCTCTCTTAAATAAGTCGCTTCTAAATCTGCCAAATGCAGTTTCACTGCAATCGGATATTTATCATATGCCAAACTGATAGCGAAGTTACCGGCACGAGCTGCATCATCAAAGCCGCCCATATGCCAGCGAATGGCAACTGCTTCTGAAGTTTTTAAGCGCAGGAAACGTTCAATCATAAAAACAGATTTTTCACCATGCCCGTAGGGAAAGCTATCTTCCACCGTAAAATAAGGCTGCTTTTCCCATTGACCAGTCTGTTCATTTTTGACGTTTCGAGTGGATTCTTTGTAGAATTGCGTTTTACAAATATCATGCAGTAATCCGCATATAGCAAAACTTTCTTCACTGTCTCCTTCTTCAAAATAACGTTCTCTCAATACACGGTACACATTAATGCTGTGCTTTAATAAACCACCTTTACAAGCACAATGAAATCGCGTACTTGCAGGTGCTGTGAAAAAATCTGTTTTTTTCATCCATTCCAGTAATTCTGTGCTACCCTGTCTTGTAATGTGCGTTGTAAAAATTTCTTCAAATTGTTCTTGGTCTGTCATTGCAATACTCCTTTATAACATTACAGGCCGTTCAATTGACCACGAAATTTCCGTTTAATCATTCCTTCTGTAATTGGGGTGCAACACATCATTACACTGATGCTGGCAACCACAAATATTACAGAACGTATTTCATGAGAAATGGGGATGATAAAATTACATAATACAATCAAACCGGCTAAGCATACGCCAAATATCATCCATATGACAGCAAAAATACGCTGTGCATAATTCCATGTTTCTTGTGTCTTTAAAGAAAGATTTGTACGGTATCCTTTTGTTTTATTACGTTCTTTGACCGGAGCAATTGTGAAATATAAACCTAATAATAAAAAAGCAGAAGGTATTAATAAATCAATGACCCACAAAATAACCTCCACGGCCGTTCCCTCTTTTCGACCAAATTTTTCTTTAGTATAACACAAAGCATTCAAAAATGATAGTAGTATGCAACCTCTTTTTATATGTAAAATAGATACATCAAATAAAAAGTGCATCCTATTCCAATACAAAATCTAAGTTTGTTCTTGGGATAATCTCCACAATCATGCCAATATAGTTCCTTGTTAATACCCTACATTTTTCTGATACAGCAGCAGAGTTCCAAATGCATTTTAACAAAATCAGTATAAATAAAATCGTTTTACAATTATTTCTTACATCTAAACAAAAAAGACCAAGGAAACAGAACATTTCTCTGTTTCTCTGGTCTTATATTTTTTGTAGGCTAAAATGTGCTCATTCCATACCTAAACTGCTTAAATACCTTGGTATCAGGAAATACCTGTGCTTCCAAAGCCGCCTGTACCGCGGTCTGTGTCAGACAATTCCTCCGCCTCTTCAAAAGTAGACATTACCACAGGTGCAATTACCATTTGAGCAATACGGTCTCCGGGATTTACAATAAAAGCTTTATCAGAGCTGTTTTTTAACCCCACCATCATTTCTCCGCGATAATCGGCGTCTACTACGCCTACACAATTGGCAGGTGTAATATTATGTTTTACGCCCAAACCGCTTCTGCCATATACAAAAGCAGCATATCCCGACGGGACTTCTATGGCGAGACCGGTGCCAATCATAACCGTATGATTCGGTTCAATAGTTACAGGCTCCGTCAAACAAGCACAAAGGTCGGCCCCCGCTGAATCAGATGTTGCTCTATGAGGCAAAACTGCCTGCTCACGTAATTTTTTTACTTTAATATTCACAATAAAACTCCTTATTCAGAGTCTTTTTCTTCTGCGTTTGCTTTTGCAGCAAGCGCCTGCGCTTTTTGCTGCGGTCTTTCCAATACGTAGTGGTCAACCAGTCTTGTAACCATGCTACCTACACCGTTACCGGCCATTACAACCAACATAATCCATAAACCGGACAATGTCCATTGTTTTCCTGACATCATGAACCAGTATAAATTCGCAATACTATGCTCAAAACCGCTTTGAATAAACAAAGGTACACAGAAGAAAATACCCAAGTAACCCATAATATTAATGCCGCCCCTTGCTTTTCCTCTTCTAAAGCAAGCAACTGCAATATACATTAGAATACCACAATAAATACCTAAGAGGAAGAGACTCAGCAAATTGTCTCCTTCTCTGGAAGCGGCTGAAGAGGAAGCAGCCTCGATTAATTTATTTGCATGCCTTGTTTGCTGCAAAATAGAGACCGAAATTAACATACCTACAAAGTTGCCCACCAGTCCCAATGCAACATAACGTAAATAGGCTCCGGTACGTTCTGTTGCCAGATAACCGATTCTTCCGGTGTATAGATTTAAATCAAATTCACTCACGATAAATAAGCCAAAACAGAACAAAAAGGACGCAACAATTTTATTGTCCATCATCAAGTATACCGTTGCTCCAAAACTGATAATAAATCCGGCAGCAATTCCTCTGCCAAATTCATTTGCAATTTTTCTTGCTAAATTCATACATTTCACCTAGATTCTTTCTTGAATTTTTGCTTTGGACGACAAAATTTGCCGTTTATCAATTGTACCGCAACAAATAGATAAAATAAAAAAGTGACTTTTGTCTCTCAAAAGCCACTGATATGGCTCTGTCTTTTTTTGCTGCGCGTTTACGCTTTTTAAAAGTGAAACGTGTTTACATACTCCTCAAAGACAGAGTTGTTTCGGTCCAAATTGCATGTGCAAATTTTATCACGAAAATTCTATAATTGCAATAGGAATGGTAATAAAAATTTGTATATAATTTTAACCAAAAGTGTTTAATTTTTGATAAATTTGCATAAACCATTCATTAAAATGCTAAAAATATAGAAAATTTGGATTTTTATTTTATATACTTTTTTAGTCTAGCTTTATCATAAAACAAGACCAATTCTCAGGAAAATCATAAGGGTTATTGCGCCCTATTTTTCATAACAGCAATGAGCAATTCCCGTAATACTTTACATGCCATTGCAGTAGAACTGCCGCTTTGGTCATATACGGGACTGAGTTCATTTACATCAAAACCAACGATATTTAAATGGGACACCTGAATCATCGCTTCAAGTAATTCCTGAAACGAAACGCCACCCGCTTCGGGCGTACCTGTACCCGGAAAGACGGATGGATCCAATACATCAAGATCCAATGTAAAATAAACAGGTTTTCCCTGTAACTGATTCACAATTTCTTTCAAACCATGAAAATTAAACTTATTGGTAAATACGTGGTCTTTTGCCCAAACAAATTCAGAACGGTCCCCGGAACGAATACCGAATTGAAATATTTTTCCGTCACCAACCAAATCCCACACACGGTGCAGTACTGTAGCATGAGAAAAACGTTCCTCCAAATAATCCTCACGTAAATCGGCATGTGCGTCAAAGTGAATAATATGGACATCAGGAAACTGCTTTACTACCGCACGCATGGCTCCCAATGTAACAAGATGCTCACCGCCAATCATACAAGGAATTTTGCCGTCTTTTAAAATCTCAGCAGTATGTTCTTCAATTTGGTCAAGAACACGTTGCGTATTACCAAAAGG
The DNA here is from genome assembly GCA_900541905.1 of uncultured Oscillospiraceae bacterium. GTDB lineage: Bacteria > Bacillota > Clostridia > Oscillospirales > Acutalibacteraceae > UMGS1071. The sequence goes on along the minus strand of UQLQ01000004.1, from coordinate 40,863 downwards.
CAATTCCAAATCACCGGAATCAAAAACAGCAAAATCTTCTAAATCTCCATCCTGATACGGACTGTAAGTTTCAATGCCGAATGATTCACTTCGCATGGCTTTGCTGGCAAAGCGAGTGCCTGGACGGAAAGACGTTGTGGAATCAAACGGAGCACCAAACAATACGATTTTGGATTCTTCATAAGAATTGTCACAGCCAATGAAGGTTTCTATATTCGGTTTCATAGGTCACGCTCCAATAATTCATTGATATAAGTGGGCAGTGCAAAACAGCCGCGATGTAAATCCGTATTATAATAGCGGGTATAAATACCAAGTTGGTTCCAGGCATCTGCCTTTAAGTCTGCTACCGGGTCATATTTTTTGGACGCAAAGCCAAACAGCCAATGACCGGACGGATAGGTTGGAATATGCGCTTGGTATACCTTACAAATCGGAAACAGATTTACAATCCGACAATGTGCACGACGCATGGATTGAGCAAAAGAAGTATAATATGCGTTTTCATGCTGATTGACCAAAATGCCGTCTTCCGTCAGTGCTTTAAAGCAGTTTCCGTAAAACTCTTTGGTAAATAATCCTTCCCCCGGACCGAATGGGTCTGTGGAATCCACAATGATTAAATCATATTCATTTTCTTTGGAGCGAATATATCGCAAACCATCTTCAAAATAGAGGTGAACCCTTGGGTCATCCAGCTTACAGGCTGTTTGCGGTAAAAATTCTTTACATACGTCAACAACCATTTTATCAATTTCCACCATATCAATGTGTTCAATCGTTGGATAACGTGTCAATTCACGTACAGTACCGCCGTCACCTGCACCAATTACCAATACCTTTTTTATATTCAGATTGGTAGCCATGGCCACATGAACAATCATTTCATGGTAAATAAATTCATCTTTTTCTGTCACCATCATATAGCCGTCCAAAGTAAAAAAACGGCCGAATTCTTCTGATTCCAAAATATCTATTTTTTGAAAAGGGCTTTGCACAGAATATAATTGTCTCAGCACTTTAATTGAAAATTTTGCTTCTTTGGAATGTTCCTCCGTATACCACAAATCCAAACCTTTTGCTTCCACTAGTTTTCACCTACCACGTTAATGTTTTCTATATGGATATCTTCCGTACCTGTTAAAAAACATCCTTTTTCTTTTGCATATGCAATATAATCCAGAATTTCTTGTGTAATACGCTCTCCCGGAGCCAAAATTGGAATACCGGGAGGATAACACATAACAAACTCGCTGCAAATTTGTCCTGCACTTTGCTCAATTGGCATGGCGTGCTTGGCTGCATAAAATGCCTCTTGAGGGGTCATAACAACTTCCGGGTTGATGTATTCATGGTCATACATACCCGCTTTATCCTTTTGATAAATACGCTTAATTTCTGCCATAGCAGAGATAAGACGTTCCATTACAAACATGTTATCTCCTACAGAAATAATAGCGAGTATATTGCCAATATCTCCAAATTCAATTTGAATATCATATTCATCTCTCAGCAGGTCATACACTTCAATACCTGCAAGACCAATATCTCTTGTGTGGACCGAAAGTTTTGTTGTATCAAAATCAAAAATAGCGTCACCGTCAATCAATTCGGATGAAAATGCGTAAAATCCACCCAGTTTATTGATTTCTTCCCGCGCATATTGCGCCAATTCTTTTACCCTTGCAAAGATTTCTTTGCCATGCAGCGCTAAATTACGTCTGGACAGATCCAATGAAGAAAGCAGCAAATAAGAGCCGCTTGTGGTCTGCGTTAAGTTAATAATTTGACGTATATATCCTTGATGCAAATCAGGATGATTGCTGAGTAAAAACGAACTCTGCGTCAAAGAACCTCCTGTTTTATGCATGCTGACAGCGGCCATATCCGCACCGGCCGCCATAGCAGATACAGGAAGATTTTCACCAAAATAGAAGTGGGTTCCATGGGCTTCATCCACCAATACTTTCATTCCATGCTGATGCGCCAGCTTCGTAATGGTTCTCAGGTCAGAACAAATACCATAGTAAGTTGGATTGTTGACCAGCACTGCCTTCGCATCCGGATTCTGCTCAATGGCTTTTTTCACATCTGCCACTGACATTCCCAGTGGAATACCTAACTGTTTATTGATACTGGGATTGACATAAACAGGAACCGCACCGCTTATAATCAGTGCATTGATGGCACTGCGATGTACATTTCGAGGCATGATAATTTTATCTCCACGTTTACATACACTCATAATCATACTTTGTACGGCAGAAGTAGTGCCGTTAACCATAAAAAAGGCATGCTGCGCGCCAAAAGCACGAGCTGCCAATTCTTCTGCTTCTTTAATTACGGAAACCGGATGACACAAATTATCTAGCGGTTTCATAGAATTTACATCCACCGTTAAACATTTCTCACCCAAAAATTTTGTCAATTCCGGATTTCCTTTTCCTCTTTTGTGTCCCGGTACGTCAAACGGAACAATGCGCATAGATTTATAGCGCTCTAATGCCTCAAAAATAGGGGCTCTGCTTTGGTCTGATAAGTTCATAGCACAATCCTCCTACTTGTACACATTGGTTCCACTGAATATCTCAATCATCTCTCTGCGCAGGCGGTCAGTAATGGCCAAACGTTCTTTTGGAGATAATTCGTAAACATCTGTATTAAACAGATAATTCTGCAATTCTATTTCTTTTATCAGCAGTTTTGTATGAAACAAATTCGCCTGATACACATTAATATCAATTGCGTCATACTTTTGCAGTGTTTCTGTGGCGATATAATCTTGAATGGAAGTAATATCATGGTCAATAAATAATTTATTTCCATGATTGTCACGTGTAAATCCACGCACGCGGTAATCGGCAGTAATGATATCGGAATCAAAACTGCCAATTAAATAGTCCAATGCATTTAGCGGAGAAATTTCCCCGCAAGTTGCAACATCAATATCCACACGAAATGTAGAAATAGAGTTATCCGGATGATATTCCGGATACGTATGCACCGTAACATGACTTTTGTCAAGGTGTGCCAAAACAGTATCACGTGAAGCAAGGTGCCCATGGTTGCAAGACTTGTCCATCATCTCTTCGGGCATATCGTTTTCACTGATTAAAAGTGTTACGCTTGCACCCTGGGGCTCATAATCTTGTTTGCTGATATTCAGCACATGCGCGCCGATAATCTCAGTAACATCACACAAAATTCTGGTTAATCTCTCAGAATTGTATTGCTCATCAATGTAAGCAACATAATCTTTTTGGGCTCGCTCACTTTTTGCATAGCATACATCATAGATGTTAAAGCTAAGTGTTTTGGTGAGGTTGTTAAAGCCGTATAAAGTCAGCTTATTTTCCAACCCAAACATCACTACCTTTCAATGAAATACCTCAACCATGATAATATATGAAAATAATAAAAAAGTCAATATACATAGGAAGATTCTCTATTAATACGGTTATTTTAACATATTTTTAATTTAACTGATGTTTTCTTTTGAAATCTTTTATTTTCTCATGATTTCATTTATTTTTAAAAGATAAGTTCTGATATTTATTAATCACTGTCTATGATAAACAGATACCTGCAAATGTGTTAAATATTACAGATAACTATGGATAAAAAATTAAAATAAAAAAAGTATTTTTCTTTAGAGTGACTATGTTAAATGTTTCAAATACTTCTCTGTTTGGGAATACCGCCTGCAATCAAACATGAGAAAGAAACGATAAGCAATATATTTTGTTTTCATTATCCTTGTACATAATATCATGCTGTCATTTATAACAGCTGTCATAAATAACAAAAATGTTATTATTCTTAACATAAGTCAAACACATAATATGAACTGATATAATAATACTCAGCTTTTATATTGGAGATATAAAAAAGAAAGAACCTCTTTTTTTATGAGAGATTCTTTCTTTATACAATGTGAGCAAAATATATTTTGAGCTATCAGTTAAATACAACACAGTATCATCTGTTAATATTTGTAATTCTCCCTTAATAAGGCAATCTCTTTCGCATAGCCATCCAATTCATTGGGCGTTTCCAAACAAAATGGCAAGTGACATAATTTGGGATGATTGATAATTGCTACAATTGCCCCCAAGCCTATAGACCCTTCACCTATTTTTGCATGTCTGTCTTTATGACTGCAAAACGGATTTTTGCTGTCATTTAAATGAATGGCATGCAGACGTTCCAATCCAACAATACGGTCAAACTCCTCAAGAACACCATCTAAGTTATTGACAATATCATAACCCGCATCATAAACATGGCAAGTGTCCAAACAAACTCCTATTTTGTCTTTCAATGTAACGCCATCAATGATTTGACGCAATTCTTCAAAACGACTTCCCACTTCACTGCCTTTTCCTGACATCGTCTCCAACAGGACAGTTGTTTTTTGTTCGGGTTTTAAAATGATATTCAGCACTTCAATAATTTGGCGAATGCCTTCCTCTACTCCTTGTCCTACATGGCTGCCAGGATGAAAATTATAAAACTGGTTGGGTAAGTAGTCCAAACGCATTAAATCATCCTGCATTGTTTCTAATGCAAACTCTCTGGTTCGTTCTGTTGCGGAACAAGGATTCAATGTATACGGTGCATGGGCAACCACATGTTTGATTTCATGTTCATCCATTAATTTCAGCAGTGCATTGATATCATCTATATCTAACGCTTTTACTTTACTGCCGCGCGGATTTCTCGTAAAAAACTGGAATGTAGTTGCATGAATGGATAATGCTTCCTTCCCCATATGTAAAAAACCTTTTGAGGAAGATAAATGACATCCTATTTGAAGCATAATTGAAATCTCCTAATATCTTATTTCTTTGTTTGTTTTAACAACGTTTCTTTTTCTAAATTCAATAAATATCGTTTCATATCGAGTCCGCTGGCATAACCTACTAAATCTCCATTGGAACCGATTACTCTATGACAAGGAATGATAATGCCAATTGGATTACGATGATTAGCCATACCTACTGCACGGCAAGCTTTTGGATTGCCAATTGCTTTTGCCATTTGTAAGTAGCTCCATGTTTTACCGTAAGGAATGGTTTGTAATGTATTCCATACTTTTTGTTGAAACGGAGTTCCCTTCGGTGCTAAAGGTAATTGAAAAGTCTGTCGCTCTCCCTGAAAATACTCCTTTAATTGTTGGTAAGCATTTTGAATAAGAGACGTTTCTTTTTTTTCATATGGAATGGTTTGATTTATCTGTAGTATTCCCACTTCTGCAATTGCATCGTCCTCTTGAACAATGTATAACATACCCAAATCGGTTTGGTATTGATATTGTACTTTCATACGATCACCCTCTATGGGCATTATAGCATAAAGAAAAATGCGTTGCAATTTTCAAACTGATAACTGTTAAAAGGTTGTTATAACATAAAAAATTACAACGTAATCTCTCACTATAAATTTTTGTAACATTCTTAAAATGTCTTATTCTATAAATCTGTATTTATGATTCAGTTGCAGTACTCAAGAAACTCAGCCTCATAGATTCTGTTAATTTAGTGTTACGACTCTTTAAAGATTTATTCATAATATCTGAATAGAAGTTCCGTGTATATTTCAATCATTTACACAGAAAATAAAAATGGTGATAACACACATAAAACCTGAAAAATGAAAGAAAAACCTATAAAAAATGATAACCATTTCTATCAGATAAAATTCCGGTCTTATCATTCCTTTATAAACTTATCATCTATGAATTCTGTTTACTTTACTTTTCAGAAATAGGTAATTCAGCAGATAAAATGCGTACAGTAATGGAGATGTTCAAATCCACAAAATTAATTTCAAATGGAAAATAATAAAGCAGCAAATAATATCTCTAAATTGCGTATCAATGATTCTGCTTGACCTTACACAACAATGAAAAAGACCAGGTTTGGATATATGCTATATCCAAACCCAGTCTGACGGATTTACACTACAAAATAGATATCATAATAAATACAAGTGCAAAACCATAAATAAAAGCCCCGAACACAACTTTGTTCCTCGAGGCTTTCGTCTGGAGCTACTAGCCGGACTTGAACCGGCGGCCTGCTGATTACGAATCAGCTGCTCTACCAACTGAGCCATAGTAGCATAAGAAAGAAGGTATCTACCTTCTTTTCATATTTAACTTTCTGAAATTAACATTCCCATTAATTGATAACCTTGGTCTACATATACACCAGTAGATTCTGCTGTTTTCTCATTATATGCAGTAACCCCGCTTTGTTGCGGCGCATTGCTTCTATAAAGGGCAAATGGAACAGGATCAGATGTATGTGTTCTTAAATTTAACGGAGTAGGGTGATCCGGCAACACCATAATGCTAAAGTCTTCGCCAGCTTCTTTCATAGCATTCATGATGGGAGCAATAATTTTTTCGTCAATCAATTCAATGGAACGCACTTTGTTCTCAATATCATGCTGGTGACCACACTCATCAGGTGCCTCTAAATGTACGTAAACAAAATCACTTCCATTTTTCAGTGCGTTAATGGCTGCTTGTGCCTTACCCTCAAAATTTGTATGAACAGTACCGGTTGCACCTTCTACGTCGATGCTGTTTAAACCTGCACAAATGCCAATTCCTTTGATTAAATCTACTGCTGAAACCACGCTGCCTTTTACATGGTATTTTTCCTCAAACGGTGTTAAATTTGGCTTTCTGCCTTCGCCCCAAAACCATACAGAGGATACCGGAGGCAATCCGCGTTCCATACGGCTTTTATTTACCGGATGATCTTTCAAAAGCTTTCTGGAACGCTTCATCATCTCCAGCAACAATTCTGAATTTTGACCCTTAGGTAAATAATCACGTATATTCTTATCCAAAATATCATGAGGCGGGGTTGTCTGCGCGCCATCTTTTGCATCTTTCAGTACCAAACAGTGACGATAACTGATACCCGGATATAAAGTTAAAAGTTCATTATGAAATTGTTCATTTAAATCACGAATGATTTGTGAAGATTCTTCTGTTGTAATTTCTCCTGCACTGTAATCTACCATGGTACAGTCTTCGTAGTTTTCATCATCTGACAAGGTAACTGTATTACAGCGATAAGTAACATCTGTTAAAGATAGGTCGATCCCCATACTAACTGCTTCTAAAGGAGAACGTCCTGTGTAATATACTTTTGGATCATATCCCATTGCAGAAAGATTTGCAGTATCACTTCCCGGGGGCATTCCTTGCGGCACAGTTTTCGCCAATCCGCATATACCATTCTCTGCAATAAAATCCATATTCGGATGCTTAGCACAATCTAAAGGAGTTTTATCCCCCAATTCTTTTACCGGCAAATCAGCCATACCATCGCCTAATATCACAATATATTTCATTTACTCTCCCCCATCCGTGTATAACTATCCTATCATATCGTATTATACGGGAATATGCGAATGTAGTCAAGTAATTTAACGTCATATCATTTGCGATTCAGACAAAAAAACATGTAAAAAATGACTATATGGTGAATAAAAATCACATAAAATTCAAGGAAAATTCTCGCCATTCTATAATGGAAAACGAAGAAAGATTTCAGGAAGGAGGAGTAAAATGGCCAGCATAAAAATAGGCAAAAAATTACGTATGCTGAGAGAAAAATTTGGCTATACACAACAGCATATGGCTAATTTCCTAAATGTTGATCGTTCTACTTACTCCTATTATGAAACTGAAAAAACTTCACCTGATATCGCAACATTAATCACGTTATCCAACGTATTTTGCGTAGGTATTGAGGAACTATTGGGACAAGAAAATTCAACAACCCACCAATTACATGATGCGAAGTATGCTCCTACTACATCAAAAAGTAAAGATATTACTTCTAATGACAGTTTTATTTATAATTTATCAGGAGATGAAAAACAATTCATTGCATTTTATCGTGCAATTTCTCCAACAACGAAAAGTGTTGTTTTACAACTGATGAAAGAAGACCTTACCCGTCAACGTTTTCAATTGAAAAATAAAAAGAGCTCAACATAATGAAATCATTATGTTGAGCTCTTTCCTTTCTTAAAATATATTATCTGAAAGTAAGTAAAAACTGCTCGACCTCTATATATGATGTTAATAGAAAGCCTTTGAACTATTATTAAATTTATGATAATATAGAACATGGAGGTGATTTTATGGATTTTGACGCATTAACCGGCGGTGTAGAACCGGGAGGATTAAGAGTTAAAAATGACATACGTCTTTTAATTTGTTACCTGCTTTCCAGTATTAATGCTCCACTCTCCAAACAAGATATTGTGCAAATTATGCAGGAAAATAGCCTTGCCAATTACTTTGAAGTAATGGATTCCCTTTCAGAAATGATTCAAAAAGGTACTATTGATACTGTATCTTTTAACCAATTAAATGAAAAAGAAGATTGTGTCATCTGTAACGATATTACACGCAACATAGCCAAACAGCTTGACAGTACCCTTCCCATATCTGTCAGAGATTGTGCAGTATCAGCTGCATTTAAGTTATTGGCAAAAGCAAAACGAGAAAAAGAAAACCACGTTGACATTATTGAGACAAAACAAGGTTATCAGGTAGAATGCCATATTTCCGGCGGAGAAATGGATTTAATGTCTTTTAAAATATATGTTCCGGACATATATCAAGCACGCATGGTAAAAGAAAAATTTCACGAAAATCCTCAACGTATTTATAGCATTCTACTGGCCAGTGTAACAGACGATAAAGAATTACTCTCTGAATTATTTCAATAATCACTTTTAACTTAGTAAAAATATAAAGCAGATACTTTATATATAAAGTATCTGCTTTATTTATTAATCCAAGATAGCTTTCGCAATCTTTTCGCAAAGATCATATAGCTCTTGGGCAGTTTTGCCTAATAATTTGACAGAGGTGTCTCCACTCTGAATAATGGATGCGCCACCAGTTACATTAGGAGTGTTATCAATGATTTCTCGAATTAAATCAAGATTAGAAGCTTTGTCTTGCATATTAAAGAACAATAGGTTAGCCATATGAGTATAGCCTTCATATACACCAATATTGTTCATCTCGCCTTCGGAGGGATCGAACATGGTATTATCATTATAAATCAACTTACCTGCCTTACGAACTGTGATAAGAGAATTATAATACCTGTATTCAAATGTTTCACCGTAAGCAACTCTACCACTAGTTAAAATTTCCATAAGAATTAACTTAGAAGTATCGTCCGCAAGTTCAGCATGAATTGTGCTGTCAAATCCGGAATCATAAAATGGAATGGTAGGAAGCGGGCTGTATTTAAACAGCGCATTTTTACCTACTTTAATGGTGCAGTCTCTACGAGCATTGCCACCATCCATTTTGTGAAGCTTTTCATAGGATTGGGAAACGAGCTCCATACTTGCATTGTCACGGATATCAAAATTAAGTTCTTGAGTATCGCCTTTTAAGATACCAGCAGAAGCAGTTTGCATCATAACAGTCATATAATTCTTGTTAAGATGAAACGGTTTCATAACTTTAAAAGGGGAAGTGAAATAAACATCACTAACGTAATTTTTCCCGTCCTTAACATCAGCAGTTACGTTTAAAACACAAGTCTTAGCATAATTGTTTTTCGATGTGTTTTCCATATCTTTTCTCCCTGAATTATTTTAAGTCTTCAAGTAGAACGTCAGATTTAATCCAGTCAATGATTTTATCTACGCCCTCGTGGCTTCTAACATTAGCAAAAATAAAAGGTTTGTCGCCTCTCATTTTCTTAGAGTCTCTCTCCATTACTTCAAGGCTTGCGTTTACATAAGGAGCCAATTCGATTTTATTGATAACCAATAAATCGGAACGAGTAATACCCGGGCCACCTTTACGTGGAATTTTATCACCTTCAGCAACGTCAATAACAAAGATGGTAGCATCAACTAGCTCTGGGCTAAATGTTGCAGACAAGTTGTCACCGCCGCTTTCAATAAATACAAGCTCAATATCAGGGAATTTATCTACTAACTCATCTACTGCTTCCAAGTTCATAGATGCATCTTCACGGATAGCAGTATGAGGGCAGCCACCAGTTTCAACACCAGTGATTCTGTCTCTTGGCATAACGCTGTTCTTTGCAAGGAACTCAGCATCTTCTTTGGTGTAAATATCATTTGTAATAACACCAATGCTGTAAGAGCTAGCCATTTCGCGAGTTACTGCTTCAATAAGGGCAGTTTTACCGGAACCAACCGGACCGGCAACACCAATTTTTTTGTAAGCCATAGTTTATTTCCTCCTAAAATCCATTAAGACATATAAAGTCTGCTGTATAGAGTTTCATGCTGCATGCAGCGAACATCAAAACCAGGTGTTGAACGACAAAGTTCTCGTTCTGTCAATGACTCAAGACGGTCTAAAACTTCAGTGAATGTTTTATGACATTCTTTTAGAATTTGTTGTCCCTGGGTCTGACTTAGAGGAATCGTTTTAACACAGCTAACAACCTTACCGGAAGTATTTGTGTATAAGAAGGATTCCATGGCACGTCTCATATCAATACCAACAGCAGCGCAAAATACACCATAAGCAATTGCATAAGTCGGTTGTTTTACTTTTTCAACATAACGTGCAAATACATCAGAGATGTAATCTACATTCATGCTAATAACGGTTTTTACAAATCTAGAGCCAAGCTTCTGTGCAGCAGCACGAATCTCAACCGGAGACTTGCTTGCCTCAACAATCTCTTCCAACTCTACAATTTTATCCAGCTTGTCCTCTTTTGTATACTCATAAGCAAGACGAGCAGGAAGCAATTCAGAGTATAAGAAGCTATTTTTAATGCTGCTTTTCATAAAAGCCAATGCAGTTTCCCCACTATTAACAATATTCTTTTGAATATAAGTCTCTAAACCATAAGAGTGAGAATAACCGCCGATTGGAAACAACGCGTCATTAACTTGTAACAGAATAAATAGTTGATTTTCGTTCATGCTTTTTCTCTCCGCAGTTATTTAGCGACAAAGAAATACCGCCATCATTTTGTCGCTGAAAAATGATGGCGGATTTAACTTCATTGATTAATGCGTATGTGCGTTAATTGAGGAAGAAATTTTCTTCTTAAAGTCGAATTTAACTGTTTTGCGTTCAACTTTAACGCCTAGTTTTTCCATCAGCGCTTTTATTGGAAGGTCTAGTGGAGTAATAAACTGGTAGTCACCTTCGCCTCGAAAAAGTGTAGCGTGTTTGTTTCCAATTTCGTAACATACTTTAGCAACCATGCGAACATCGTTGTCCACTGTCATAACTAAAGCCTCACAAGCAGGAATGTTTACAGCAATAACAGTATCGCCATCAACACCAAGCACGTCATCCTGATTTAAACCTCTGGTTAAAATCTCATTTCCCAGTGAGATACCAAGGTCACGACCTTCTTGAGTTTTTTTCTTATGTAACTTTTTGAAAGCTTCATGCCATTCAATATCTACATAATCAACCTTCAAGTTTTTAAATTGCTCATCACTTAAAGTTCCCAATATTTGTTCACATAACATATTTAAATTCTCCTAATACAGCAATGGTGAACCTCAGCTGTCAATCGTCAGCAAATGGTTCTGTTATGCCCATAATAAGTGCCCCCACATCAACCAAATATAATAGCGTATAATTGAAACATTATACGCTATTATCTATTTGGAAAAGCAACTACTATGTAGTTGGGCCATAGTGGTTACAAAACCACATAACTACATTACGTCATTAATCTTAAGTTTGAAACTTAAAATTAGAATAGGTAGTAAAGTTGTGTTAATGGTAGTTCTTTAGCAACTTCGCAAGTTAGTAGAACGCCATCAGCTTTAACTACATATGTTTCTGGATCAACTGTCAACTCTGGAGTTGCATCGTTGAATTTAAGATCTTTTTTGCCGATGTTGCGGCAGCCTTTAACAGCAACAACTTTCTTTTGTAGACCCAATTTCTCTTTGATGCCGTTATCTAGAGAAGCTTGAGATACGAAAGTGATGCATGTATCATATTTAGCAGCACCGTGTGCGCCAAACATGTGTTTGTAGATGATTGGTTGTACAGTTGGGATAGAAGCGTTAGCGTCACCCATTCTGGAAGCAGTTACAGCGCCGCCTTTGATGATGATCTCAGGTTTTACGCCGAAGAATGCTGGGCTCCATACAACTAAGTCAGCGAATTTACCAACTTCAACAGAACCTACAACATGAGAAATACCTTGTGCAATAGCTGGGTTGATTGTGTATTTAGAAACATATCTTTTTACACGGAAGTTATCATTGCCTTCAGCATCTTCTGGTAATTTACCACGTTGTTTTTTCATTTTGTGAGCTGCTTGCCATGTTCTTGTAATAACTTCAGCAGGACGACCCATAGCTTGAGAGTCAGAAGACATGATGGAGAATACACCCATATCATGTAGAACGTCTTCAGCTGCGATTGTTTCTGGACGAATTCTGGAGTCAGCGAAAGCAACGTCTTCAGGAATTCTGTTATCCAAGTGGTGGCAAACCATCAACATATCCAAGTGCTCATCCAAAGTGTTAACTGTGTATGGCATTGTTGGGTTTGTAGATGCTGGCAAGATATTTGGGAAACCAGCAACTTTGATGATGTCAGGTGCGTGACCGCCGCCTGCGCCTTCTGTATGGAATGTATGCATTGTTCTGCCTGCGATAGCATCCATAGTATCTTCAACACAACCAGCTTCGTTCAATGTATCTGTGTGAACAGCAACTTGAACGTCATATTTATCAGCTGCAGTTAAGCAAGAATCGATAACTGCTGGAGTTGAACCCCAGTCTTCGTGGATTTTTAGACCAGCTGCACCAGCCAAGATTTGCTCTTCCAAAGAACCTTGAGCAGAGCAGTTACCTTTACCGTAGTATAGTAGGTTCATTGGATACTCTTCAGCTGCTTTTAGCATCATAGCTAGGTTCCAAGGACCAGGAGTACATGTTGTAGCGTTTGTACCGTCGTTAGGACCAGTACCGCCACCTGCCATTGTTGTGATACCGCTGAATAGAGAAGTATCAACTTGTTGTGGGCAGATGTAGTGGATGTGAGTATCAATACCACCAGCTGTAACGATCATACCTTCTGTTGCAAGAGCTTCAGTAGAAGCACCAACAACCATGCCTGGTGTTACGCCATCCATAATATCTGGGTTACCAGCTTTACCGATACCAGCGATAACGCCATCTTTGATACCGATGTCAGCTTTGAAAATGCCTGTGTAGTCAACAACAAGAGCATTTGTCAAAACTAGGTCTAGGTCACCTGTAGCACTTGTTGTGTTAACAGATTGTCCCATACCGTCACGTAGTGTTTTACCACCACCGAATTTACATTCATCACCGTATACGGTGTAGTCTTTTTCTACTTCGATGATAAGATCTGTATCAGCCAATCTAACTTTGTCACCAACAGTTGGGCCGTACATCATTGAATATTGTTGTCCAGAAATTTTCATGATCTCATTACCTCCTTATGTGAATAAAATATTCTTATTTTACAAAGCCTTTCAATTTAGCATTGTTCATAGCTTTGTCTAGGTTTGCAGGAACTGCTTGGTCATTTGTCAAGTTGTTTAGACCAAAGGAACGTTTGTTGCCACCCAATTCTACCAAAGTAACAACTTTCTCTTCACCTGGCTCAAATCTAACAGCATTTCCGGATGGAACGTCTAGACGGAAGCCAAATGCAGCAGCTCTGTCAAACTGAAGCATTTTATTTACTTCAAAGAAGTGGAAATGAGAGCCCACTTGAACTGGTCTATCGCCTGTGTGAACAACTTTAACTTGGACAGTTTTTTTGCCCGCGTTAAGTTCGATTTCTCTCTCTACTGGAATAACTTCTCCGATACGCATGTTTCTAATCCCCTCTCTTTAAATTATTGAACTGGATTGTGTACTGTAACTAGTTTTGTGCCGTCTGGGAATGTAGCTTCGATTTGAACGTCGTGGATCATCTCTGGAACGCCTTCCATAACGTCAGCTCTAGTCAACATTTTTGTACCCAATTGCATTAGTTCAACAACAGTCTTGCCGTCTCTTGCAAGTTCATGTAGCTGAGCGCAAAGATAGCCAATAGTCTCAACGTAGTTAAGTTTTACCCCTCTTGCTTTTCTTTCTTCAGCTAGTTTGCCAATGCAGTGCATTTGCAACTTTTCGAGTTCTCTTGGTGTTAATTTCATTTCTGATAACCTCCTATTTCTGTCGAAAAATTTAAACAAAAAAAACGTCTTAAAATGAGTAATTAAGAACGCTTTTGTTTACTAATTTAAAAGCTTCTAAGCTACGAACACATTGTATAACAATTTCGCCTTATTGTCAACTTTTTTTCGTTAAGAAACAACAAATGGTCTAAACGCATAAAAATTTTTCTTCATAATTGTAAATTATGAATATTGCATTAATGAAATAGGGCTTTTGAATACTTTTTTCGGCTTAAAGCATAATAAAAAGACACCCCCTGGCGATTCCAGTACTGGGAAATATTTCTTTATCCAATTTCTAGAAATGAAACGGTATTTGTCTAAATTGCACAAAAAACAGTAAGCGTGTCTTTTTTTAAATAACAGGACATTTGTTAAAAAAACATGATATTTTTGTTTTATATCAAATATAAAGTGTTCATTACAGTCCCTAATATTACGGAATATATTGTATTCCTTTTTTTGCTTTTTTTCAATATTTTTCGCTTATCTTTATACCTTGTTTTCTAACTTTTATCCATTTATCTATAACAAAATATAAAATAAAAATATTTCTATTTAAAATCAACAATGTTATGTCCGAGTTCTCGGACAAGCAGTAATTTTAAGAAATTATTTTATTTTCAGTAATTTTACTATTGCTTTATTCATTGATTGCTTGCACTTAACATTGTTGATTTTACTTAATACATCTTCCTGATATATTTGATGATAACGGTTTGCTTTGTTGATACATTCTATCGCTTGCGCTACCGTTTCTTTGTATTGTTTTTGCAACTCAGCAATTTGCTCTTTATGTTCCTCATCTGTATGTTCTTTTACTGCTTCTTGATAAATATCTATAATTTCGTCACTATCACGTGATGGAAAATATTCATGTGGCGATGTACTATCAAACAAGCAGATGCCTAAGTCGCGAATCACAACCAAATCTAAACTGTTAGGGTCAAACGCACAATGATAGATTTCAACATGATAGCCGTTTATCATGGCACGTTCCGCAATCTTTTTCAAAAATGTGGATTTTCCCGTACCCGGCCTGCCTTTTATAAAATATCTCTTTTCAATATCTGCAGTAATATTTTCTATATAATCAATCGGCCCATGGATAGTAGAAGCGCCGAACAAACGGTTGACACTGCTGCCCTTTTTATTTTGTGTATGTCCGCCCAAAATTTTTAATATAGTATCAGAAGTCAGTTGGTTCATCTTAGCAAAATTCATATTGGTAATATAAATTTTTTCCCAGTCATCATGTATCTTTAATGCTTTTGCAAAATATTCATGAGATTTTGTTAATGCTTCCTGCATATCCTGCACAATCTCATTATCCATCAGTTTATAAACGGAATATCCGTAGTCAATGTACGCAGGGATATTTAATAATCCTGTTTTTAATTGAGGTAAAATAATCCCTTCTATACTGTTATCAATACAGCTGTGTATAATTTCCTGCTGATAACCTTTTTCTGTTGCAATGGAACTGGCTTTTCCTATTAATTCTTCTACAATAGCGGTTGGATAGTTGTCCAACTTAATGACTCGTTCCAAAGGTTCAAAATTGGATTTAAAAAAACTAACAAATCCTTTTGAACTGTTTGTATTGATAAAATAATGGATTGCATTGCCCATCTCATCACTCTCCTGTTTCCTATACTTGTTTCTAGTATATGTGGGAAATACTGGAATATGACGAACCACACGATACAAAACTGATTTTTACCTATCAAATACATACAAAATGAAATGCTGTATTAGAGCATGTATTCATCTATATATTTTCACAAAAAAAGAAGGACTTTTCAAAAGCCCTTCCTAACCTATTTTTCTTTATATCTTAAAGCTCTGATTGCATTTAAAATTGCCAACACTGCAACTCCAACATCTGCAAATACTGCTTCCCATAATGTTGCCATACCAAAAGCACCCAATACCAATGCGGCAAACTTCACAATAAATGCCAATGAAATATTTTGTATGACAATATTTAATGTTTTTCGGGAAATACCCATAACTGTTGCAATGCGGGACGGTTTATCATTCATAATTACTATATCTGCGGCTTCAATTGCAGCATCGGAACCAAGTGCACCCATTGCAATACCAATATCGGCTCTTGCAAGAACAGGAGCATCGTTAATACCATCTCCCACAAAGACCAACTTGCCTTTCTTGGATTTCTCTGCAAATAATCGCTCCATTTGTTCCACTTTGTCAGCAGGCAACAAATCGGAATGTACTTCATCTATACCCAATTCATTGGCAACTTGTTCTGCTACAGATTTGCGGTCACCTGTCAGCATCACTGTCTTTTTAATACCAAGATGTTTCAATTTTGCAATGGCCTCTTTGGCATCCTCTTTGACTTCATCTGTAATTAAAAGATAACCTGCGTACTGATGTTCCACCGCTACATATACAATTGTGCCCACTGCATGAACAGGCTCAAACGAAATTTGCTTCAATTCCATTAACTTTGCATTGCCTGCATAAACCGTGCGACCGTCGACCTGTGCCTGAATGCCGTGACCTGCTATCTCTTCCACTAAACCAAGGCGTTCCGACTTAATCTCTTTTCCATATGCTGTCTGAATCGATGTAGCGATGGGATGATTGGAATGATATTCGGCATATGCCGTTAATTCCAACAGTTCCTCTTCACTCATGCCGTTTGGATGCACTTCCGTTACTTGGAACGTACCTTTTGTAAGCGTTCCTGTTTTGTCAAAGACAACCACTTCCGCTTTGGCAAGAGCCTCCAAATAGTTGCTGCCTTTTACAAGTACACCCCATTTTGATGCACCGCCAATTCCGCCGAAAAATCCCAGCGGAATAGAAATAACAAGTGCACAAGGACAGGAAATAACCAAAAACGTAAGTGCACGGCGTACCCATTCGCTCCAGACGTCTAAGGAATTCATACCAAGGAACAACGGAGGAATAACCGCAAGCAGTGTTGCTGCAATTACAACCACAGGAGTATAATATCTTGCAAACTTTGTAATAAAGTTTTCTGCATTTGCTTTCCTGCTGCTTGCATTTTCCACCAAATCCAAAATTTTAGCAACAGTGGAATCTTCAAATTCCTTTGCAACCTCGATGGTCAAAACTCCTGTGTTATTGATACAGCCGCTTAATACACTGCTTTCAGGCTGCACTTCTCTTGGAACAGACTCGCCAGTCAGTGCGGAAGTATCTAAAAAAGAAGTACCCTCCAGCACAACACCGTCCAACGGGATTTTTTCTCCCGGCTTTACAACAATGATCTCGCCCACTTCTACTTCTTCCGGGTCAACTGTTTCCAGCTTTCCGCCGCGCATGACATTTGCAAACTCCGGCGCGATATCCATCAATTCTGAAATAGATTTTCTGGAACGATTGACCGCATACGACTGAAACAGTTCTCCCACCTGATAAAATAACATAACGGCTACGCCTTCGCGATAATCCTGTAATACAAAGGCGCCCACAGTGGCAATTAACATTAAAAAGTTTTCATCAAAAATACGGCCTCTGGCTATGTTACGTAATGCTTTCCAAATAACATCTCCACCAATCATAAGAAAAGAGACCAAAAAGATACCAAACACAATCCAATGATTGATTCCTGCAAATATGTCAATCAAAATTGCCGCCGCATAAATGACCGCGCCAACTATAATACGAATCAGCCTCTTTTTTAACATAGGAAACCTTCTTTCATTATGCTTTTGGCTTCATGACTACATCCGGTTCAATTTTTTTAATGATTTTTTCGGACTCCGCAATCACTGCGTCCATTTTATCCTCATCTGCTTTTAAAACCATTTTTGTAGTCATAAAACTGATAGATACGTTTTCCACATTCTCCAGTTTACTGATGGCATTCTCCATTTTTGCCGCACAGTTCGCACAATCCAAGTTTTCCAATATAAAAATCTTTTTCATGATAAAGTCCTCCAATACACTATTCTTCAATATGTTCCAAACCTTGATTTAAAATGGTATTTACATGAGCGTCAGCCAATGAATAAAACACTGTTTTTCCCTCTCTGCGGTACTTAACAAGCTGCGCTTGTTTGAGTACACGCAATTGATGAGATATAGCGGACTGACTCATATTTAACAGCTGTGCAATATCACATACACACATTTCTGACTGAAACAACACATACAGAATTTTGATTCTGGTAGAATCTCCAAACACTTTAAATAATTCGGCTAAGTCGTACAGAATTTCTTCTTCGGGCATTTCTTCCTGCACTTGCTCAATCACTTTTTCATGTAAATGCATATAATCGCATTGCTCTAAAATAGGTTCTTGTTCACCCATATCAACTTCACATCCATTCATATGAATAATTGTTCATATGTTTATTATATGCAGATAACATAAAAAAGTCAACTGATTTTTTTATTTGCATGAAAATTTATGCAGACAACAAATCACTTTTATATGACAATAAAAAAGAGCCGCTTCACACGACTCTGTTTTGTCTCTTCTCAATGAATTGATTATGCCTGTGCAAGAATGGACAGCACTGTTTGTGCGTCTGTATCCGGCTTTACTTTTTCAAACACATGTGTAATGGTTCCCGCTTCGTCAATGATATAAGTGGAACGAACCACGCCCATATATGTTTTTCCATATAATTTCTTTTCCTGCCACACATCATATTTTTGAATGGCATCCAAATCCGGGTCTGCAAGCAAAACAAAAGGAAGCTCAAATTTAGCTGCAAAATTTCCATGAGATTTTACGCTGTCTTTGCTAATGCCGATGACCACCGCATTCTGTTTTGCAAATTCGCCGTATTCATCGCGATAACCGCAGGCTTGCTTGGTACATCCAGGCGTATTATCCTTAGGATAAAAATACAGCACAACCTTTTTTCCTGCAAAATCACTGAGAGAAACCATGTTTCCGTCTTTATCTGGTAATGTAAAATTTGGTGCTTTTGTTCCTACTGTTAACATTTTTACTTCTCCTTTATCTTCTGTTTATGATTCTGTCAATTCATAAATATATGCATTCTTTTGTTTTTCCACACGCTGTACGACACCCAACTGATATAAAATCAGCAATGCTCGCTGGGCAGACGACAGTGAGATATAAACAGCTTTACTAAAATCTTTGGAAGTAAACTTCTTAGGCAAAGTATTGGGTATGATAGCACGGTAATCTTCCTTTGTCATGAGATAAATCAATTCGACCAACTGAATCGGAATGCGGTCATAACGGGTAGACCCTTTCTTTTTATCTCTGCTCCACCCATTGAGTAAACGATATTCCTCTAAGTCAATTAAGGCGGCACAAATACAAAAATTAGGATGTGTCAAAAAAGACCGCAATTGATACAATTCCCTAAACAAATCCCAAGCACTGCCTGTTTTGGGAGATTTCCGCCTGCCTGTAACATCACCTGTCTCTTCGTCCACCCAGCACAAGTATTTGGTATGTGCAATGGGATAAACAATCGTAACCGGCATCTGTTCCAAAAATACTTCCAATTTACGTTTTAATTTTCCTAAATTTCTGGTTTGAATTTCAATGATACCTTTGGCATTGCAAATGTCGGCAACAAATCCATTGATTTTCACTTCATGAAAATCAGGATTTGGTTCAAAATATAATTTCAACCCTGCATGCAATACCTTTTCTCCCAACAAACCAATACTGCCGCGTTTCTTCTCTCTGCTGCACAAATCCGTACAAATTTGCTCCAATGTGTGTTCATTCTGTTTCAATATACGTAAACCTCTTTACCTGTTTGCCTTGATAGTCCACTGTTTCATTCCACATAGAAGCAGGACGTACCCAAATACCGTGTTCTCCGTATAACGCTTGATACACCACCATATCCTCCAAAGTTTCGGAGTGTTTTGCCAAGTACAATACTTGATAATGATTTCCTTTATAATGGCGGTACACCCCGAGCAAAATCGACTGCATTGTACTTCCTCCCAATACGATAGATTCCATCACACAATTTGACAAATTTCTCTGCATTGTGTGATTAAAATTATAAACAGAACAAAAGATAAAGTCAAAACATATTTCTACTTTGTTGTAACTTGCTTGAAAACGGTATATACTGTTTTTAAACAATCTATTGGAAAGAACGGTGAAACCCATGAATATTACAGAACTTGTACAGCAGCAGCGAGATTTTTTTCATACTGATACCACAAAATCCGTTCTGTTCCGCAAACAGTCTTTGCGCAATTTGGCAAAGTGGATAGATAGACATGAACATGATATTTATACTGCGCTGAAGTCTGATTTGAACAAATCTTCGTTTGAGAGTTATATGACGGAAATCGGCATTGTAAAAAATGAACTACGGTATACATTGGAACATCTCAATGAATGGACAAGACCGAAAAGAGTATCCACCCCCATGACGCAATTCCCTGCGGTCAGTTTTATCATGCCGGAACCGCTTGGCATAACTTTGATTATGGCCCCTTGGAACTATCCATTTCAATTAAACGTGGTTCCTCTGATTGGAGCAATTGCAGCCGGAAACTGTGCTATTTTAAAACCCTCCGCTTACGCACCGCATACTGCCAAATTAATGGAACAAATGGTATCGGAATGTTTTTCTGAAAAACACATTGCCGTTGTTTTAGGCGGACGAGAAGAAAATACTTTATTGCTGGAAGAAAAATTCGACTTTATCTTTTTTACGGGCAGTACTTCTGTGGGTAAATTGGTCATGGAAAAGGCCTCCAAACATTTAACGCCCGTTTGTTTGGAGCTTGGTGGAAAAAGCCCTTGTATTGTGGACGAAACGGCAAATATTGCTTTGGCGGCAAAACGGATTGTATTCGGCAAACTGTTAAATGCAGGTCAAACCTGTGTAGCACCTGATTATGTGTATGTACACAATACTGTAAAAGAATCTCTGATTTATCATATGAAGCAGTATTTAAGTGATTTCTTGGGAAGCTATCCTCTGGATAATCAGAACTATCCTAAAATTATCAATGAAAAACATTTTCACCGCCTTATGGATTTGAAGGACGGTCAGGAAATCATAACGGGAGGTGTAGGTAATGAACATGGACAAATTGCGCCTACCATCTTGGACAACGTGCATCCTGATTCTCCTGTCATGCAGGAAGAAATATTCGGCCCGATTCTTCCTCTTTTGACATATCATGATATAGAAGATGTTATTACTTGGATACGTTCCCGCCCAAAACCTTTGGCATTATATTTATTCAGCAACTGCAAAGCCACACAAAAACGAATTTTACAAAGTTTATCTTTTGGCGGAGGCTGTATCAACGACACCATTATGCACTTAGCATCACACCACCTTCCGTTTGGGGGCGTTGGTGAAAGCGGTATGGGCAGTTATCACGGAAAACAATCTTTCCTTACATTCAGCCATCAAAAAAGTATTTTAAAAAAATCCAATCGTTTGGATATTCCAATTCGCTATGCGCCCTATACTTCTTTCAAAGAAACATTGCTGAAAACTTTTCTAAAATAGATAAAAAGAACCTCTATGCATATCCGTCTCTTATGCATAGAGGTTCTTTTCTGTATCTCATGTTTATTTCCACAAGCTATTTTGCAATTTTTTATTTTTTTCGCGGCGCAGGTCTGTTTCCTTCTGGTCAATGGCAAGGGTGCCATCATCTTTGATTTCAATAACATGGCCTTCTTTTGCTCCCTGCGGCAATTCTGCAATTTCAATTGCAAAAAACTTTTGGTCTTTGTCCTCACAAATAGCATAGGTTCCTTCAAAACGGTCGATTACAATTTTTCTGCTCATGTGATTTTCTCCTTTTATTGTTCTGTTGCAACGGTAATGTCAGCGCCATCGCTCATAAAAATAACAGTGCCTGAACTATCTGTACGATATGTTTTTACATTGGATTTCTCAAGTCTTTGCAGCACTTCGGATTTTGGCAGTTCATTTTTGTCCGGTCCTACAGAAATCACTGCCATATTGGGCTGTACTGCATTTAAAAACTCCTGCGTTGTGGAAGTCTTACTGCCATGATGTCCAATTTTAATGACATCTGCTTGCAAATTCGCACCACTGTTTAGCAAATCTTGCTCTTCCTCTTTTTCTGCGTCACCCATCATTAAAAAGGAAGTATCACCGTAGGTTAGTTTTACCACAACAGAATTATTATTCATTGTATCATAAAACTGTAACGGCGCTAAAAACTCAATCTTTAATTCATCAAGCCAAACCGTCTCATTGGGTACTGCTTGTTTGATTGGGACATCTTTCTCCTGATATACTTCCATTGTCGATAGATATTCATCTGTAGAAGGCAGCAAATCCTGCGGCAAGTCGGGCACAATCATTTGATTGACTGTAAAGTGTTCTCCAACTTGCTTTAAGCCCTGTAAATGGTCGTTATCCGGATGGGTATTGATGACCAAATCAATTTGAGAAATATCCATTTGCTGCAGGTAAGTAGTCAGCGTATCTCCTCCGTCTGTGGTGCCTCCGTCAATGACTATGGTTTTATCATGACAGGAAACTACCATAGCGTCTGCTTTTCCCACATCCAGCACATGCAGAGAAAATGGTGCGTCTTTCGCAGTCTGCGAAAAGTGACCTAATCCCACCCAACCGAAAATGGTACTCCACCGGCCTGCCAATGCAAAGCTAAGTACAACGGCCAAAGCAAAACCTACGGCAACCAGGCTGTAAATCAGCGTCCTTTTTTGGACTTTTTGGCGTGAATGTTCCGCAGCGGACTTCTTTTCTTTTTCTTCCATGATTCAGCCTGTCCCCCTTTGGACGCGCTTTGTTGCGGTTGCATTGGGCGTACCAAACACTTTGCATCATTACCGATTAAGTCAGAACGCCCCGCAGCTTTCAACGCTTCGATTACCAACGCTTTGTTTTTTGGATTAAAATATTGCAACAATGCTCGCTGCATTGCTTTTTCTTTGTCTGTTTTGGGTACGTAAACCTTTTCTAATGTATATGGATTCAGCTCTGTATAAAACATACACGTAGAAATGGTACCCGGAGTCGGATAAAAATCCTGTACCTGTTCGGGACGCAGATTCTCCTGCTTTAAGAACAAAGCCAGCGCCACAGCGTCCTTTAGCGTACTGCCCGGGTGAGAGGACATCAAATACGGAACCAAATATTGTTCTTTTCCAATGGACTTTGTGATTTGATAAAACCGTTTTTGAAACGCTTTGTACGCTTCAATATGCGGTTTTCCCATATGGTCCAACACATTGGCGGAACAATGCTCAGGCGCTACTTTTAACTGTCCGCTGACGTGATGCTGCACCAATTCTTTAAAGAAACTTTCATCAGAATCCTGCATGAGATAATCATAACGAATTCCCGAACGAATAAATACTTTTTTTACTTTCGGAACCGCACGCAACTTTCTCAGCATATGTAAGTATTCGGAATGATCTACTTTCAATAATTTACATGGGGTTGGCGCCAAGCATTTCTTTGCCTTGCACAAACCATGTTTGATTTGTTTATCACAAGACAGACTTCTAAAGTTAGCAGTCGGACCACCTACATCATGAATGTATCCTTTAAAGTTCGGCATTTCAGTTAATGTTTTCGCTTCTCTTAATACGGACGCTTCACTTCTGGCAGTAATTTCTCTGCCCTGATGAAATGCAATGGCACAAAAGTTGCAGGCGCCGAAACAGCCGCGGTTATGCGTAATGGAAAACTCTACTTCCTGAATGGAAGGTACGCCTCCCTCTTTTTCATAACTTGGATGATACGCCCGTTCAAACGGCAATTCATACACCTTGTCAAATTCTTCTTGAGACAGCGGCGGCATAGGCGGATTTTGTACCACTATCATATCCCCATGTCGTTGTATCAATTTTTTTCCGCGTACTGCGTCCTGCTCATCCTGCTGTTTGCGGCAGGAAATTGCGTACTCCCGCTTTGACTGACATACCTGCTCATAACTGGGACATTCTACTGCAGGTCCCGGTTTATATTCGTTGGCAGGTACGGCATAACAAGTTCCTTTAATATTCGTCAGTGTACAAATCGGTTCGCCCTGCAGTAAACGGGAGGCAATTTCTATGGTTTGTTTCTCTCCCATACCAAAGGAGAGTAGGTCTGCCCCGGATTCAATCAAAACAGAGGGACGAATCCTGTTATCCCAATAATCATAATGGGCAAAACGTCTGAGGGAGGCCTCCAAACCTGCAATGACTACGGGGGAATCAGGATAAATTTCTTTTATCTTTTTGGTATACACCGTAACGGCACGGTCAGGACGTTTTCCTGCCTTTCCTCCGGGGGAATAAGCGTCGTCGCTGCGTTTTCTTCTGGCAGCGGTATAGTGGGCAACCATGGAATCGATATTGCCCGCAGTGACCATAAATCCTAATTTCGGCTGTCCAAATCTTGTAAAATCGCGGTCGGTGCGCCAGTCAGGCTGTGCCAAAATGGAAATTTTATAACCGTAACTTTCCAACAAGCGAGAAATAATTGCTACGCCAAAAGTTGGATGGTCTACATAAGCATCTCCTGTTACCAATACAAAATCAGGCACATCCCAGCCCAGCTGTTCTATCTCTTGTTTTGTGGTCGGCAAAAATGCCATTTCAGCACACCTCCTTTTTTATTCTTCCGTATCCTCATTTGCAGCGTCATTCTTTTGCATGGTCATTTCCAGCCATTGTTGATAGGTAATCAACACCTGACGCGGCTTAGAACCTTCATGGGGACCTACAATGCCCATTTGTTCCATTTCATCAATCAAACGACCCGCTCTTGCATAGCCCAGGCGTAACCGTCTTTGCAGCAATGAAGTAGAAGCTTGTCCTGCTTCTACAACGCATTTAATCGCTTCATCCATCATAGGGTCTGTGCTCTTTGCATCGGCAGTATCCTCATCTCCTTTGGATTTTTCCGCTACTGCATTTTTCTCAATACCTTCTATGACAGATTGGTCATATTCTGACGGTTTTGATTTTTTCACAAAATTCACAATGGACTCAATTTCACGGTCATCCACATAACACCCTTGTACACGAAGCGGCTTTTGCGAACCCATTGGGGCAAACAGCATATCGCCCCGTCCCAGTAACTTTTCGGCTCCGCCCATATCCAAAATGGTACGGGAATCAATTTGAGAAGAAACCGCAAATGCAATACGGCTTGGAATATTTGCTTTGATAATACCTGTGATAACGTCAACAGACGGACGCTGTGTGGCAATCACCAAGTGCATACCTGCCGCACGCGCCATTTGCGCCAAACGGCATATGGAGTCTTCTACTTCATTGGGCGCTGCCATCATCAGGTCGGCCAACTCGTCAATGATAATCACAATCTGGGGCATTTTCTTTAACGTAACGCCATCATCACGCACATATTCTTCTTTATCCCCAATCAAACGGTTAAAGGAAGCCAAGTCGCGCACATTGTTGTCGGCGAACATTTTGTAACGGTTGAGCATTTCTGTCACTGCCCATCCCAATGCACCCGCAGCTTTACGCGGGTCTGTCACAACAGGCACCAACAAATGCGGAATACCGTTATAAATACCCAACTCTACCACCTTAGGGTCTACCATTAAAAATCGGACCTCATCAGGCGTTGCCTTATACAGCAAACTGATAATCAGTGAGTTAATGCAAACGGATTTACCGGAACCTGTGGAACCCGCAATGAGCAAGTGCGGCATTTTGGCAAGGTCGGCTACGGTCACTTGTCCCGAAATATCACGTCCCAGCGCAACAGTCAATTTGCTTGGTGCAGAACAAAAACGATTGGATTCTACCAAGTCACGCATACGCACAACACCTACATTTTTGTTTGGAACTTCAATGCCGACAGCGGCTTTTCCTGGAATTGGCGCTTCAATACGCACGCCTGACGCGGCAAGATTCATGGCAATATCGTCTGCCAAATTTGTAATTTTGCTGATTTTCACACCTGCGGCAGGCTGCAACTCATATCGAGTTACGGCAGGACCGCGGCTGATATCTAAAATTTTGGTTTGAACGCCAAAGCTTTTTAATGTTTCCACCAACAATTGGCCGTTTACCTGCAATTCTTCCGTTACATTGCGTGTATCCAGTTCTTTACTTACCTCGAGCATAGAAACAGGAGGAAATTGATATGTATTCTTTTTCTCAGCCTCTTTCTGCTGTTCTACGGTAGCAGGTACATCAGCGGTTGCTTTCTCCACTGCCTTTGCTGCAAATGCAGCAGCTTCTGCGGCGGTTTCCGAATGCTCTGGAGCAGATACGGAAACCTCTTCAACATCTTCCCTTACAGGAGTTGTTTCCTGCTGCTTTGGTTCGTCTAAAGGGATATCAATAGCAGAAGATACAGTGGCATGTGTCACATCTGCTTGTTCCGGATGGTCAACACGAACGACAGGCGGTGGTGTAATCTTTGACGGGTCAATTTCAACATCTAAAAAGTCTAACTTATTCTGTCCGTTTTCTTCTTGTTCGACGATATCTCCAGTTTGACCTC
This sequence comes from uncultured Oscillospiraceae bacterium, assembly GCA_900541905.1. GTDB lineage: Bacteria > Bacillota > Clostridia > Oscillospirales > Acutalibacteraceae > UMGS1071. Next base: position 14,201 of record UQLQ01000004.1, on the reverse strand, counting down.
CAAAGTTGAATACCTTTTCCAGTTTCTTTAATTTCTCGCTTTTTGTTTTTTTGGTAGGCTTTGGCTGATATTTCATATAAGCAGGGATTTCATCATCGTCCAAAGCAATGTCAATGGGAGCTGAATCATTTTTTCGATTGTTTTGATACAAAGGAGGCTCTGTGTATTCTGCTTTGATATATTCTTTTTGCGCAGCTTTGCGCTCTTTTGCTTCATGAATATTAGATGCCACTTTGGCAGCAGGCTTTGTAAATGCATGAACTAAACTTGGCAGTGTCATACCAGTTAATACCATCAGCATGACAAACAGTACAATCAGAATCACGATTTTGGCACCGGTAAAACCCAAAATGGATACAATCGGAATACCAAACAAACCACTGAAGATACCTGCGCCTGAGTTCATGGCACCTTGGTCATATAATCTTGTCATGTTCATGGTAAACGGTAGTTTTTGCTGCTCTTCCGTTACCGTATAAATATAAACCGTAGCACACAGCACGACAATTAATATTACTGTCATAACAATGCGCGATACTGCTCGTGCCTGTGTTCTTCCAAAGGCAATTACAATTGATATGTAACAAAGTAAAATTGGCCATGCCAATGACATAATGCCAAATAAGCCTAAAAACGCATGATGCATCCATGCCCAAGCGCTTTCTCCTTGGATACATACCAAACATCCCAGAAAAACGGAAAATGCAAATAATAAAATAGCTACAATCTGATTGCGTTGTTTATGTACTTCTTGGTCACGAGGTTTTCGCGCAGCAGCTCTTGTCTTTGTCTGCGTATTCTTTTTTACTGCTTGTGTTCGTTTTGTTTTGGTATTAGCCGGCTTTTTGTTCGTTCGTTGTGCCACTGTCTCACCTCTTGTTTTTCGTTATACCATATGTAAACAAGGCAGGCATTTATGGGTATTTCCCCAACATGCCTTCCTTTTCTTATTTTTTCGTTGTTCGTTTTTTTGTTTTCTTTTCTGTATCAGCATGGCTTGATTTCACAGCAGGCTGCTCTTCTACAGAAGGTTTATCTTCTGTGTGTTCTGCATGTCCATGCTCTTTTTTATTGTTATCAATCATTTCATATAAACATTCCAGTGCATCGGATAAGCTGCCAAGACCGTCAATCAATCCTTCTTTTACCGCATCGGGACCATCCAATACAGTACCTACGTCCATCACCAGCTCTTCTGTGTTCATAGCCAACTGATAAAAACGTTCAGGGTTCATTTTGGAATGCTTGCTTACAAACGTTGTAATACGCTGCTGCATCTTTTGAAAGTATTCAAACGTCTGCGGAACGCCTAATGTTAAACCGTTCATACGTACAGGATGTATCGTCATGGTTGCAGACGGCGCAATAAACGATTTTTGTGCCGCTACCGCAAGGGGAACGCCAATAGAATGGCCTCCTCCAAGCACCAGGGAAACCGTTGGCTTTTTCATGCCTGCAAACAGCTCTGCCAAAGCCAGCCCGGCTTCCACATCTCCGCCTACCGTATTGAGCAATATTAAGAGTCCTTCGATTTCAGGTTCTTCTTCAATGGCCACCAACTGTGGAATGATGTGCTCATATTTGGTTGTTTTATTCTGACTCGGCAATACATAATGCCCTTCTATTTGTCCGATAATGGTCAAACAATGAATTTTATGCTTTCCGTTATCAGTCAGCACAGAACCCAACTCTTGAATTTTATCCATTTGCGGGTCATCATTGTTCTGCTGTGTATCATCGGGGGAATTGGAATTGTTTTCATACGCAAGATTGACATAAGCATCTTCAAAATGAAAGGAATTCGTTTTGCTTGTTGTATGACGCTGTTCTGAATTTTGATGTTGGTTCATCAAAACACCTCCTACAGCACATAGTGTGCCGTAAAACAAAGGAAATCATACGTAAAAATAAAAATTTTCCAAACTCGTCTATGTAATATTGCTATCAAAGTATTATAGCATAAAAAAATTTGTGAAGCAATTTTTTACGAATCAACATCTAAAACGTTTTTGACGACAATCAAAATTCTAAAAATTTCAAGATGTTTCTTTCTATTTTTGTTGTGCTGCTATCACATTTTTGAAAATTATTTGCACTAAAACAATAATAACATATCTCAGGTATTTTAGACGATGATAATAAAATTTCGATTCACATTGAATTTGTACCCCGTGTGTACAGTTGTTATACCACTTGAACTGTAAACAGACAAGATATTTTGATAAAAAATAATAATTACCGGAGGAATGCAGCCTGCCTTAACTTTATAAAAATAAAAAATCAGATGAAAAAAACAGCCTTAATCATTGATATAAGTACTTCAAAAACCGTCATTAAAAGTTGACAAGGAATTGAAAATATTAGATAATATGAATAATTATGATATGTGGAAACGAAATGAATGTTATATGAATGGTGTTTCGTACATTGAAAGGGGTATACGATGGGTTACACAATTGCTCAAAAAATTATTAAAGCACATTTGCTCAGCGGTGAAATGACCGTAGGAAGCGATATTGGTCTAAAAATTGACCAAACTTTGACACAGGACGCTACAGGAACCATGGCTTATTTAGAATTTGAGGCAATGGGCGTTCCAAGAGTCAAAACAGAAAAATCTGTTGCTTATATTGACCACAACACATTGCAAACCGGATTTGAAAATGCGGACGACCACAGATTTATTCAAACAGTTACAAAAAAACACGGCATTTACTTTTCTCGTCCGGGCAACGGAATTTGCCACCAAGTTCATCTGGAACGTTTCGGTATTCCCGGAAAAACATTAATCGGTTCTGACAGCCATACACCAACCAACGGCGGTATCGGTATGCTGGCTATGGGTGCAGGTGGTCTTGACGTAGCAGTTGCTATGGGCGGCGGCGCTTACCATATTACCATGCCAAAAATGGTTCGCATTAACCTAACAGGTCAGCTGCAAGACTGGGTTTCCGCCAAAGATGTCATTTTGGAAGTGCTCCGTTTGTTAACCGTAAAAGGCGGCGTAGGAAAAATCATCGAGTACGGTGGTCCTGGTGTGGCAACACTGACTGTTCCTGAACGTGCTACCATCACCAATATGGGCGCGGAGCTTGGTGCTACCACTTCCATTTTCCCTTCCGACGATGTTACCCGTGGCTTTTTGAAAGCGCAAAGCCGCGAAGAGGATTGGGTGGAATTAAAAGCTGATGACGATGCTGTTTACGATGAAGTATACGAAATTAATCTTTCTCAACTGAAACCGCTTGCAGCTTGTCCTCACAGCCCTGATAACATCAAATCCATTGATGAAATCGGTGCAAAAAAAGTGGACCAAGTTTGTATCGGCTCCTGCACTAACTCATCTTATTTGGATTTAATGCGTGTAGCTGCCATTTTAAAAGGCAAAACAGTACATCCTGACGTTAGTCTTTCCATTGCACCAGGTTCTAAACAAGTATTTAACATGCTTGCACAAAACGGCGCTTTGGCTGATTTAATTGCAGCAGGCGCACGTATTTTGGAAAGTGCCTGCGGTCCTTGCATCGGCATGGGTCAATCACCAAATACAAACGGTGTTTCTTTGCGTACCTTTAATCGTAACTTCGAAGGACGTTCCGGCACTGCTACCGGACAAGTATATCTGGTAAGTCCGGAAACAGCTGCTGTCTCTGCTTTGACCGGTGTATTTACAAACCCTCAAACACTGGGTGAAAAAGTAGATATTGCACAACCTGAACACTTCTTAATCAATGATAACATGGTAGAACCTCCTGCTCCTGTCGAAGAAATGGATAAAGTAGAAGTATTACGCGGACCAAATATCAAAGAATTCCCAACTACAAGCGCACTGGAAGAAACTATTACCGCAAAAGCATTGCTGAAAGTCGGAGATAATATCACAACCGACCACATCATGCCCGCCGGTGCAAAAATTCTTCCTTACCGTTCCAACATTCCTTATTTGTCCAACTTCTGCTTTGCAGTTTGTGATGAAAAATTCCCGGAACGCTGCCGTAAAGAAGGACCAAGCATTATCATCGGCGGTTCTAACTATGGTCAAGGTTCTTCCCGTGAACACGCTGCCCTTGTACCCCTTTATCTTGGCGTAAAAGCAGTTGTGGCAAAATCCTTTGCTCGTATTCACTGTGCAAACCTTGCCAATGCAGGCATTTTACCGTTTACCTTTAAAAATGAATCGGATTATGACACCATTGACCAAATGGATGAATTGGAATTGCCGAATATCCGTACCGCGATTGCCAACGGCGGCAAAGTCATTTTGAAAAATAAAACAAAAGGTACTGAGATTGAACTGGAACCTGTATTAACAGAACGCCAGCGTGATTTGGTACTGGCAGGCGGCTTGTTAAATTATACAAGAGAACAAAATCAATAATATTAGGAGGATGTTTGCAATGGCAGATAAAATTCAAATGAAAACCCCTCTCGTTGAGATGGATGGCGACGAAATGACCCGTATCATCTGGAAGATGATTAAAGATATCTTATTAACCCCTTATATTGACCTAAAAACCGAGTATTACGATCTTGGTCTTGAACATAGAGAAGCAACCGACGACCAGGTTACATTTGACTCCGCATATGCTACAAAAAAATACGGTGTAGCTGTAAAATGTGCTACCATTACTCCCAATGCGGACCGCGTGGTAGAGTACAACTTAAAACAAATGTGGAAATCTCCTAACGGTACCATCCGCGCATTACTGGATGGCACTGTGTTCCGTTCTCCAATTGTTGTAAAAGGCATTACACCTTTTATTCCAACTTGGACAAAACCAATTACCATTGCACGTCATGCATACGGTGATGTTTATAAAAATACTGAAATGGTAGTAGAAGCAAACAGCAAAGCAGAGCTGGTTGTAACAAAAGCAGACGGTACCGAAGAAAGAGCATTGATTCATAACTTTGAAACACCGGGCATTTTGCAAGGTTTACATAACTTAGATAAAAGCATTGAAAGCTTTGCACGTGCCTGCTTTAATTACGCATTGGATTTAAAACAAGATTTATGGTTCTCCACAAAAGATACCATTTCCAAAAAATATGACCATCGTTTTAAAGATATCTTTGCAGAAATCTACGAGAAGGAATACAAAGAGAAATTTGAAGCTGCCGGCATTGAGTATTTCTATACTCTTATTGATGATGCTGTTGCAAGAGTGGTTCGTTCCAACGGCGGTTACATTTGGGCATGCAAAAACTATGACGGTGACGTTATGTCTGACATGGTTGCAACCGCATTTGGCAGCCTTGCCATGATGACTTCTGTTTTGGTATCTCCTGACGGTGTATACGAATACGAAGCTGCGCACGGCACTGTACAAAGACACTATTACAAACACTTAAAAGGAGAGAAAACCTCTACCAACTCTATGGCTACCTTGTTTGCATGGACAGGTGCTTTGAGAAAAAGAGGCGAGTTGGACAATACTCCTGAATTGGTTGATTTTGCAAATAAATTAGAGCAAGCATCCATTCAGACCATTGAAGACGGTGTTATGACAGGTGATTTATACGCATTGTCCTCTTTAGAAAACAAGAGAACCGTTGACACAGAAACATTCTTGCAAGAAATCAACAATCGTCTTGTAAAACTCCTATAAAATTGTATTGGAGGTGCTGACTTATGGCAAAAAGTAATTATATTTCTATGCCTGTAATTAGAAGATTACCTCGCTATTATCGTCATCTAACTACATTAAAAAATAGAGGAATTAATAGAGTTTCCTCAAAAGAATTGTCTGAAAATATGGGACTTACTGCCTCTCAAATTCGTCAAGATTTAAACTGTTTTGGCGGTTTTGGTCAGCAAGGCTACGGCTACATGGTAGATCAGCTCCGTACAGAAATAGGCAATATTATGGGCATTCAAAATTCATACAAAGCAATTATTCTTGGAGCCGGTAATTTGGGACATGCTGTGACTGTTCACTTATCTTTTGAAATGCAGGGTTTTATATTAACCGGAATTTTTGACAATGACCCACAAAAAATCGGTACTAAACTAAAAGACCACACCATTTTGGATATTAACGATATCGATGAGTTTTATCAAAAAGTAAAACCGGACATGGCTGTTTTGTGCGTTCCGCAGGAAACTGTTCCGGCTTTGGTTGATAAACTGTATTCTTTGGGCATTAAAAATTATTGGAATTTTAGCCATTATGATATCAATCCAAAATATTCAGACGCAATTGTTGAAGCAGTCCATTTGGGTGACAGTCTTATGACACTTTGTTACAGAATTTCTGAAAACATGATATAATAGTAAAACAAACATTGAAAGGAACATCCTTCAATATTCACAAATTTGGTTTGTTGACTAGAACGTTTTAACGTATAAACGCTATAATGTAAGCTACAGGGTGCAAATAAATGTCTGCACCCTGTAGTTTTATTTTTTTGACAAAAATACACTTTGCAGCGTATTTCGTAACAAAGTTGGAACTTTTCATTTAAATCAATACATGATAACATATACTACAATAGAAACAGCAAATACATGATCATAGATTATGCTATATTCTATCAATATTTTATGGAGGTGACTGCTATGATAGGTTGGATTATCGCAGGCAGCATTATAGGAGCAATTGTTATCATCCTCATTATTTCTGTTATTGTGATGTATAACAATTTGGTTGAGCGCTCTGTTCGTGTAGACAATGCATGGTCACAAATTGACGTACAAATGAAACAGCGCTACGATTTAATCCCTAACTTAGTAGAAACAGTGAAAGCATATGCTTCTCACGAAAAAAGCACATTGGAAGAAGTAACAAAATGGCGTGCAGCAGCAATGAAGGCGAAAACGCCGGAGGAATTAATGCAAAGCAACCAAAAACTTTCCGGGGCAATTGCCAATATCTTTGCAACTGCTGAAAATTATCCCGATTTAAAAGCAAATGATAACTTTTTAGACTTGCAAAGACAACTGAAAGACTTGGAAGAAAAAATAGCATTTGCACGTCAATTCTACAATGATACTGTTATGAAATACAACGAGTATTTACAACGTTTCCCATCCAATATCATCGCCAATATCTTTAAATATAAAGAACGCCCATACTTTGAAATGAATGAGGCGGAAAAGGCAGTACCTAAGGTACAATTTTAATTCATGCACTCTTAGGAGAACACTATGACAAAATCTTTACTCATAAAAATTGGAATCTTTCTGGCTGTAACAGCTGCAGTTTTTGCAATAGCAATACCGCTTGTTATGAGCAATACTGATTACAGAGGAGATTCCAAGCAAGTTCTGGATAACCTGAATATACAAGCGACTGTAACTGAAAACGGAGATATGACCGTCAAAGAAACGTGGCAAATTACATTGGAAAACAGAGACCAGGCATACCGCAATATTTATAAAACCATCGAACTTCCATCTAACCAAGTTGATTCTTTAGCAGGTCTTTCCGTATATGATGTTGACAATCACATAACATACAATTTGCAAGAGGTATCTGACCCTGAAAATGCACCTTCCAATCTGCAAAACGTATGTTATTATACGAAAAAAGGTAATACAATAGAAATTGGTCTGTTTATGCCGCGTATTTATGAAGGAACACGTAATTTTGAAATTCAATATACGTTTACCAATTGTATTACAGCTTACCCTGACACAGCGGTACTGTACTATCAATTTATCGGTTCACAGTTTTCCATTCCCATTACAAATATGAATGTGACTGTAACACTGCCGCAAAATGAAACTGTAACAGATAATCCATATGCTTGGCTGCACTGTACGGCAGACAGCTTTTTAACCATTGATTCTCCAAATCAAATATCATTTACTGCACAAAATATTCCCGCACAAACCATGGTTGAAACGCGTATTGCAGCCCCTCTTGCACTTTTTCCAAATGTAACAAGAACAAGCTCATCAACCAATCTGCAAAATATCCAAAACGAAGAATTGGAGTGGGCTACCGCTTATCAGAAAAAGCAAGAGCATGAATATATGCTGGGAGTATTGGATATCTCAATTGCCGCTGTTATCATAGTGATAGCAATCGGTTTGTTTGTCTTAACACGTTATCTTACACGTCGTCATAAAGTGAATGTTCCTGAATATACAAGGGAAATTCCAAAAGGAAGCAGCCCGGCTGCTGCAGCTTTGCTGTATTATCATTACAAAGGCGGTATTACTCAAAAAATACGCGGATATGTGTTTAGCGCTACCTTAATGAGCCTGTCCAATAAAGGTTATTTGGAATTTGGCTCCGATGAAACAGATACTCTGACTTTAACACCAATCGGCAATACAAAAAACGAAACGCTTACTTTAAGCGAACAAGTGATGCTTTCCTTGGTCACAACCATAGCAACAGAAACAAATGGTTCTTTTACGTTAAAACAGTTCTCCGCTTACACAAAGAAGCATGGCAAATATGTAAACACCATGTTTGAAACATTATTTGCACGCGCAAAAGATGAAATCAGACCATACGGTTATTATGAAAAAAGTCAGTATTTTGTAAAAGTAATCAAATATTTTGGTATAGCAGCAATTGTTGCAGGTATAATCACCATTTTTGCTTCATCTATGATTTATATTGGAATTGCGGCAATTTTAGCGGGTATTTTCACTTATATTATGAATACAGGTCCTAATCGTCTAAGTGTACAGGGCGAGACAATGTACATGGTTTGGAAAGGCCTTGAGAAGTATATGCTGGAGTTCTCCAACATGAAAGAATACGAACTTCCCCATTTAGAGCTATGGAAGGATTATCTGGTCTACGCCACTATGATGGGAATATCAGATAAAGTATGCAAACAGCTAAAACTTGCATATCCAAATATAGACAATGATGACTATATGACCTCTACCTTTGGAAATACGTACTTTTATTGGATGTTTATGTCTCATTATCATCATTCCGGATTCCGCAGTGAGAACTTCGCTTCCGGTTTGGGAGATAAATTAACTTCTATCAGCACAGCTGCAACCCGTATTGCAAATCCCCCATCTTCCGGCAAAGGCGGATTTGGCGGATTTGGAGGCGGTGGCGGCGGCTTCGGTGGAGGCGGCGGTGGATTTGGAGGCGGCGGTGGCGGTGTTCGCTAATATCCAAACTTACAAAAAATCTACAGCTATCTTAACTAAAAAAAGAGCAACTGTTTTCACAGTTGCTCTTTTCTATTTCGATTCTTTATATTTTAATGCTGCACCTACAAAACCTTTAAACAAAGGATGCGGTCTGTTTGGACGAGATTTAAACTCAGGATGGAATTGCACTGCAATGTACCATGGATGGTCTTTAATCTCCATCATCTCAACAATGCGGTTGTCAGGTGCTCTTCCGGAGAAAATCATACCTGCTTGCTCCAGTTGTTCTCTATAATCGTTATTCACTTCAAAACGATGACGATGACGTTCGTAAATTAAATTATCGCCATAGATTTCTGCCGCTTTGGTATCAGGCATAATCTGGCAAGGATATTTACCCAGACGCATGGTGCCGCCAAGCTGCTCCACATGTTTTTGGTCAGGCATAATATCAATCACATGATTTTTACTGTCCATATCAAACTCAGCAGAGTTCGCATCTGAAAGTCCCAAAACATTGCGGCAATACTCAACCACTGCTAACTGCATACCTAAGCAAATACCAAAGAAAGGAATGTTATGAGTACGTACATACTCAATTGCTGTAATTTTTCCTTCTACACCTCTTTGTCCAAATCCACCCGGTACCAATACACCGTCAAGATGTCCCAGTTTTGCTTCAACATTGTCTGCATCAATTTCTTCAGAATCAATCCATTCAATATCTACTTTTACTTCATTGCCGATTCCGCCGTGTGTTAAAGCCTCTGCTACACTTAAATAAGCATCTCTTAACTCAACATACTTTCCAACCATGCCGATTTTTACTTTCTTATTGATAGAAAGTGCAGTGTTTACCATTTTGGTCCATTCAGTTAAGTCTGCTCCGGGAGTTTCCAGTCCAAAGCGCTGACAAACAATGTCATCCAAACGCTCTTCTTTTAATGCCAATGGAACGGAATACAATAAAGGTAAATCTAAGTTTTGAATCACACAATTTTCAGGTACATTGCAGAATAATGCAATTTTCTTTTTATGTTCTTCTGCTACTTCCATTTCAGCACGCAGAACAATAATATCAGGTTGAATGCCAATGGACAGCAGCTCTTTTACGCTGTGCTGTGTTGGTTTTGTTTTTTGTTCACTGGAAGCTGCCAAATAAGGAACCAATGTAACATGAATAAATAAGCAGTTTCCTCTGCCCACTTCAGCGCCGAATTGACGGATTGCCTCCAAAAACGGCTGACTTTCAATATCGCCCACTGTACCGCCAACTTCAACAATGGCAACGTCAACATTTTCTTTTCCCAATGCAATGCGATTTTTAATTTCATTTGTAATATGAGGGATAACTTGCACTGTACCGCCGTTATAATGTCCGTTACGTTCATTCTGCAATACATTCCAGTAGATTCTGCCGGAAGTAACATTGCTGTTTTGAGATAAATTTTCGTCAATAAAGCGTTCATAGTGACCCAAGTCCAAATCCGTTTCTGCACCGTCATCGGTTACGAATACCTCACCGTGTTGGAACGGATTCATTGTACCGGGATCAATATTCAAATATGGATCGAATTTTTGCATCGTCACTTTCAATCCTCTTGATTTTAACAAACGGCCAAGTGACGCAGCTGTTATTCCTTTTCCTAAACCGGATACCACACCGCCGGTTACAAAAATATACTTGGTAGCCATAGAATCCTCCCAATCAACATTCAGTACACTGATTTATTTATAATAGATAAAATATGGTATAGATATAAAACAAAAAAGATGTTCCCAATGCAAAACCGTTCATGCTGTTGGGAACATAACAATATATTTTTATTATATCTCTTTTTGCATCAAAATGTCAATGAAATCTGTCACTTTTTGCAGTAATTTCTTTCTTTAGGATTGTTGATCCTGATTTTCGTCTTTTTCACGTTTTTGTTTTCCCAATAAAGGTAAATCTGCCATTTTTCCTCTTGCTGCTGCAATCACGCCATATAAAGCGTAAGACACCAATATAATGGTGGCTACAAAAGCTACAATAATACACAGTGTTTGCCCTACAGAATTTACTCCCGTTGTTACGTGCGACAAATCTTCCGGCGTTGGTGTTGGAACGGAATAAGAAAAAATCCAGGAAAAAAATGCATTCAATGCCCAAGCAACAGCGCCTACAACCAATGTCAGCAAAGTTAATTTCATACCTTGTTTTACATGAAAACGTACAAACTCATTTTTTCGTTCTGCAAAATAGCTGACAATCCAAACAAATGGAATATAAGCCAGACAAGCAAATAATTTACTCCTGCTCTCCGGCTTCATCGGAATTTTCTCCTTCGCTTGTTTTCCGTCTTGCATACGGCGTTTCTCATAGATTTCCTGCGTATCCCCTTTACGGTCGCTCATAGAAACCCTCCTTTCCATTTGTCTTGCGAACACAATCATTCAGCATGATACTGCTCGATTGTAATGCTGTTAATGACAACATCTGTCAACGGTTTGTCCGTATTGCTGTCTGTCTCAACTGCAGCAATGGCATCCAGTACATCCAAACCTTCGAATATCTGTCCAAAAACAGTATGCCCCGTTTGATTTACACTATAATATCCGTCCAATGTTGGACTACCGCCATTTTGCTCGTATAAGGTTTTTACATCATCTGTAATGCGGTAAATATTTGGACAACTTCCGTATGCCTGCAAAAAGGCAGACTGATTTTGACGGAAATTGTTATATAAACTTGTGTAGTAATCCCATCCTTCAAAGGATTCTGCTTTTTTCTGGTTGATAAAAAATTGGCTTCCGTTTGTGTTCTTACCTCTGTTTGCCATAGCAACAGAACCGCGAATATTCAAAAGATTGGCATTGAATTCATCTTCAAAACCGTCTGTTCCCCAAATATTTTCTCCGCCGGTTCCTGTGCCGGTTGGGTCGCCGCCTTGAATCATAAAGTCATTAATCACACGGTGGAAAATTTGACCGTTGTAATAACCTTGTTTTGCCAGCGTAGTAAAATTCTCTACTGTTTTTGGAGCAGCATTTGGGAATAAACGCATTTTCATCACACCCATATTGGTATCAATCACAGCGATTTCTTCCCCTTCTGCCGGTAAATCCAATTGATATCCAACCGGTTTATCCGCATCTTCATTGACTCTGGAAACCGTGGAAGACACACTGGATTCTGCTGAAGATACTTGTGAGGATTGTCCGTTATTTGAACCGCAGCCAACCAACGCAGCACTAATGGCTACAACGGCTGCAAGTAAACCTATCATTTGTTTTTTCATGAAAACACCCTTTCTTATAAAACGTGAAGTTACATTTTATTTTAATAGAAAGAGCATCAATATGCAAGTCAATCTATTGTAATACATAAAAATTCATTTTTTAAAAGCTACCAATCAGAAATATTTCCGTTCTTTGTGTATGAATACACATTTATTCGCATATAGATAATTCGGACAATAAAAAGGGAGGCTAATAAAATGAGTTTATACTATCCTGAGGGTTGGATAATAGATACACCCCAAAACAGAGCCGCAATGGCGAATATTTCTACCCTCACAGATGCCTGCCACGAAGGACAGATTTTAGAAGGTCGTGCATTGATATGTGACAGTGCCCACAATTTAATTGTGGACCTTGGCTGCATGAAAGGAATTATTCCAAGAGAAGACAGTGCAATCGGAATTCGTGAAGGAAACGTGAGAGATATTGCAATTATATCAAGGGTAAACCGCCCTGTTTGTTTTATGATTGTAGGTTTTCAAAAAAATGAAGACGGCAGTACGGTAGCAATACTGTCACGCAGAATGGCACAAGAAAAATGTATGGAAGAATTTATCTCTGCCTTACAGCCGGGTGACATCGTAAATGCCAGGGTGACACATCTGGAAAATTTCGGTGCTTTTGCTGATATTGGATGCGGCATTATATCCTTGCTGCCCATAGATGCTATCTCTATTTCACGTATTGACCATCCCAAAGAACGTTTTTATGTTGGTATGGATATACGTGTAGCTGTAAAATCATTAGACAACGACCGTATTACGTTAACACATAAAGAACTACTGGGGACATGGGAAGAAAATATTGCTATGTTTCAAACAGGAGAAACCGTTGCAGGTATCATTCGTTCTGTTGAGCCCTATGGTATTTTTGTAGAGCTGACACCCAATCTGGCAGGCTTGGCTGAATTGAAAGAAGGCGTACAGCCGGGACAGCAAGCCAGTGTATTTATTAAAAATATTATTCCTTCCCGTATGAAAATTAAACTGATTATTATTGATACATTCGAATATCAATATCGTCCTTCTGCACCCAAATATTTTTATGAAGGAAACCATATTGATCAATTCTTATATTCGCCTCCCTGTTGTGACAAAAGCATTATAACAGAATTTTAACAGATAGTCCCAAACAAGTATGTTTGAATCATACTGTAAATCACGATACACTACATAATCAAATTATATTAAAGAATTTTATATGATATACAAATAAAAGCAGTTCACAAAAATTGTGAACTGCTTTTATTTTACGATTATGTAACGCAGAAATTTTTCTAAAATGATCGGTTACTTTCTATATGATACTATACTGCCTGATTTTTATGCGATTGCTTTTTTCCAACCGCCTGAAGCAACATAATAAAAAATAACACAATACCTGCACCTAAAATGATGTGTGAAGCACCGGCAATACCGGATATCATAGCTCCCCCATCAAAACCTACTACTTGCATAATACCTCTGACCAAGAACATAATCACCATAAAAGGCAGTCCAATATTGTATACAATCAGAAATGGTTTCCATAATTTTGTTTGGTCCAACTGAAGCTTGCTGTTGAACAATGCAATTATCAAAAATATAACTGCGCCTAACATAAATAAATGTACATGGGATACCGCCAAGGAAGTTGTGCCCGTAAAATCAAAAAACTTAGTAAATTCACGGTAAAACACGCCGCAGACCATTGCAGCAATCGCGTAACCAAATGCGATCCAAATAGATTTTTTCATTACATACACTCCTTACTATTAAATAAAATAATAATAACTATTATTATAAATTATTTCATAAAAATGTCAAATGCATCTTAGACAAATATATAAATAAAAGAAAATATATATTGA